>JANTFI010000113.1 GCA_024763505.1 Gammaproteobacteria bacterium | reverse complement strand
CGCAGCCAACCACTGACCTTTTTGGCTGGCCAATATGTACGCCTTAAATTAAATGACCAATTGATGCGCAACAAATCCATTGCCAGTTGCCCCTGCGATAGCCTGAAGCCAGAATTCCACATACAGCGCAATCCGGGCGATCCGTTCAGCGACTATGTTTTCAATCAACTGAAAAAAGGGGACAGTGTCGAAATCAAGGGACCGTGCGGAGATTTCGTGCTGGATGATGACTCTACTCGACCTTTTGTGCTGATCGCCTTTGACACCGGTTTCGCAAGCATCAAAAGTCTGATCGAACATGCTATTGCGCTGGAAAAAGAGCAGCCTATTCAACTGTACTGGATTCTGACACCGGGCCATCAGGCATATCTGGAAAACTATTGCCGTTCCGTACAGCATGCGCTGGATAATTTTGATTACCAGATTCTTCAACTCGAGGAACGCTCCGAGCTGGCCATCGGGCAAGCCTTGCAAAAGATCATCAGCGAGCAAAAAGCGATCCGGCACAGTGATGTATATTTGACCTTGCCCAATGAATTTCGACAATTGGCGCAGCGAGAGTTAATCGCGGCCGGTATTGATGACCGCCACTGGCGAATCGATACCATTCAGAAACTGTGACATACTGGCAGCGCTGACTGATCACTACAAGGGTGCCTGTCCATGAGTTCAATCCAACTGCTGAAATCCCGGCGCTTTCTGCCCTTTTTTCTGACGCAGTTTTTCGGTGCGCTCAACGATAATCTCTATAAAAACGGCTTGACCGTATTTATCGCCTTTCAATCCGTAGCAATAACACAGGCGCAGAGTAACCAACTGGTCAACATCGCCGCAGGCTTATTCATTCTGCCATTCTTCCTGTTTTCTACCATCGCTGGGCAACTGGCTGATAAATATGAAAAATCCCGATTGATTGTTTCGATAAAATTACTCGAGATATGCATCATGCTATTTGCGGGGCTGGCTTTTTACCTCAACAGTACAGCCATGCTGATCGGTCTGCTGTTTTTAATGGGGACACAGTCATCATTATTTGGGCCGGTAAAATACAGCTTGCTTCCGCAAATCGTAAAAGATGAAGAACTGGTTGGCGCTAACGCGCTGGTGGAATTTGGCACCTTTATTGCGATTCTGATCGGTCTGATTGCTGGGGTTCTGATCACATCCATTGAAAACACCGGCGTGTACTGGCTTTCGGCAACTGTGCTGGCAGTTGCGGTAATCGGCTTTCTCTCCAGTCGCCAAATTCCCGATGCCCAGCCTTGTGCTCCGGAGTTGAAAATGGATTTTCATTTGCTGCGCCATTTTGTAGAAAGCTTCCGCTACGCCCGCGCCGACCGCAGTGTGTTTTATTCGATTATGGGAATATCCTGGTTCTGGTTTCTCGGCATTACCTACGTCACGCAGTTACCCAATTTCGTGCGCTATGAACTGGGTGGCGATGAAAATGTGTACGTGCTGTTGCTGGCGTTGTTCTCCATTGGCATCGGAGCCGGATCATTTCTGTGCGAAAAAATGTCCGGCCGTGTGGTGGAAATCGGACTGGTACCGATCGGCTCACTGGGTCTGACCCTTTTCGGGATGGATATTTATTTTACCCACGTCGAAGGCGTCGCCGGTCAACTGGTTTCGCCGTGGACATTTGCCCAGGCTGCTGATAATTACCGGGTCATGATCGATATCTTCATGCTCGGCGTGTTTGGCGGAATTTATATCGTGCCATTGTACGCCCTGGTGCAACAGCGTTCCGAAGCGAGCAAGCGTTCACGCATCATCGCGGCCAACAATGTCTTGAATGCCCTGTTTATGGTGTTGGCCACCGGCTTCAGTCTGTTCGCATTGCAAATGGGGTTAAACATTGCGCAACTGTTTCTGGTCATGGCATTGATGAATGTTGCCGTCGCAATCTGGATCTTCACATTGATTCCCGAATTCATCATGCGACTGCTGGTGTGGTTGCTGATTCACAGTATGTATCGGGTGAAAAAAATCAATCTCGAAACGATACCCGACCAAGGGCCCTGTGTATTGGTGTGCAATCACGTCAGCTTTGTCGATGCGCTGATTCTGGCAGGCTGTATCCGGCGGCCGATCCGGTTTGTCATGTATTACAAAATTTTTCAGATCCCGCTGCTGTCTTTCATTTTTAAAACAGCCGGGGCGATCCCGATTGCAGGCGCAGGTGAAGACCCGACGCTGACGCAACAAGCCTTCGAACAAGTCGCGGATGCTTTGGACAATGGCGAAGTGGTGTGTATCTTCCCCGAAGGAAAAATCACCGGAGATGGCCGGTTGAACACCTTCAAACCGGGCGTTTTGAAGATTCTGCAGCGCAATCCGGTGCCGGTGGTGCCGCTGGCACTGCGCGGCTTGTGGGGCAGTTTTTTCAGCCGTCGGCACGGCCAGGCCATGCGCAAGGTTTTTCCACGGGGATTATTCAATCGTATCGAATTGATCGCAGGTGCAGCCATTCCACCCGAGCAAGTCACTCTGGAACATTTGCAGCAAGCCGTCGCCGGTTTGCTCGAAGATTCAGGTCGTCCGCAAGATGCTTCTCCCATTCACGAACGCTGACCGCTCGACTAAAGCAGAAGCGGCTTTGAAGATTTACTGCGTTATTCACCTTGCGTGGGTAGCCGCGCAACCGCTGTCAAATTGCCCGTTATCGAGCGCACGCTGGTTTCGTTTCCGACTGCGGCTATCGGGAAAAATCAGATTGCCAGTACACTTCATCCAGACCTTGTTCGTGGGCCTGCCGGCGCGGCATGATGAATAGGAGGTCGGACAGACGGTTGAGGTAAGCCAGAGACAGAGCATTCACCGGATGCTGCTGGTGCAACGCGACCAATGAACGCTCGGCACGGCGGCATACGGTTCGAGCCACGTGCAGATAAGCCATTTGGGGTGCGCCGCCGGGCAGAATGAATTCTTTCAGCGGAGGCAAACCTTCATTCAAAGTTTCGCTCTGGCAGTTGAGGAACTCCACATGGCTTTCGTTCATGATGCTTTTGCCGGGTTGGCACAATTCAGCGCCGAGATCGAATAAATCGTGTTGCACCTGAAGCAGTATCTGTTGACCGGCGGGCCACTGCAGAAAACTTGCAGCTAATCCGATATTGGCATTCAATTCATCGACATCACCCAGACATTGCACGCGGATATGGCTTTTGGCCAGCCGCGATCCATCGGCCATGCCGGTGCTACCATTATCGCCAGTGGTGGTGACAATCTTTGACAACCGGTTACCCATTTTGCTACCCCGCAAAACCACACATGGTAGCATTCGTCTGGTCAATCACTAAGCAATATCGGGCTTCACGTTGGGGGCAGGAAGTGCTTTCTATGGTTAGCAGTCGAGTAGCAAGATCGCATAAAAATGGTTCCGAAGTCATCGATTTACTTTTGCAAACCATTGATGCAATATGCCGAAAAATCACCACATAATAATTTCAAAATGAAACTGATCATCAAAATCCTGCTGCCGTTACTGGTGCTGGCAGCCGGGGCCGGTATCGCCTACTGGCTGGAAAAGAACAAACCCGAGCCGGAAAAGAAAAAGGAAGTCAGTCAGTTACCCTCGCTGTTCGTCGCGCCGGTAGAACGCAAGACCGTGCAACTGCAGGTTTCCAGTCAGGGAGAAGTGCAAGCCGTGGTCGAGGTGGATCTGGTTTCCCAGCTCAGTGGACAAATCATCCGGGCCGCCGATGAATTTGTTGAAGGCGGTCAATTCAAGGCCGGCCAAACCTTGCTGTGGATCGACGATGCCGATTATCAATTATCGATGAAGCGCGCGCAGGCGCGTCTGGCAGAAGCGGATGTTCGCCTTGAACAAGCCCTGGCTGATGCAAAAGTAGCGCGTCAACAATTGGCCGATACTCGCAACCCGACTGCACTGGCTTTGAAAAAGCCGCAACTGGCCGAAGCCCGGGCAAACCGACAAGCTGCGGAGGCGGATGTCGCGCAGGCTCGTCTCAACCTGCAGCGCACCCGCATTTCCCTGCCATTTGATGGCCGGATGAAATCGATCTCGCGCAACCTCGGCAGTTATGTCACCGTCGGCACGGTGCTGGCCCGAGGCTATGCCACCGATCAGGTTAAATTGCGGTTGCCGCTGAGCGATTTACAATTGCAATATCTCGGCTTGCCTCTGGGTTATCAGGCATCGCAGGAAGACGCACGAGAAGTCTTGCTGCATGCCAAAATCGCGGGTGAGCCACGACAATGGCGCGGCCGCTTGAGCCAGATCGATGCGGCGTATGATGCTCGCAGTCGAGTGGTTTACGCCACCGTGCTGGTGGAAGCACCCTATGATTCATCGCGCTATCCGATGCCACTGGCAGTCGGCCTGTTTATCGGTGCAGACATCGATGGCCGCAAGCTGGAGGATGCACTGGTCATCGACCGCGCGGCCCTGCAACCCGGCGGCAAGGTGTTTCGCGTCAACCAGAAAAACCGGCTGGAAATCGTACCCGTTCGGGTGGTATATAAATCTCCTCAGTTCGCCGTGGTCGATGGTGAGCTCGCCGTCGAGGACGCGCTGGTGATTTCGGCGATTCGTAACCCGGTCAGCGGAATGGAAGTCAAAACCCTGCAGGGACAATCCGAATGAAAGGTTTGATCGCGTGGTTCGCCCATAACCCGGTAGCGGCCAACCTGTTGATGGTCGGCATCCTGCTGGTCGGCGCGATCGGCTATGCCAATATCGAGCGTGAAGCCTTTCCGTTGACCCGCGCCAATACCGTGGTCGTGGCGGCGATCTGGCCCGGCGCGGCACCGCAAGAACTGGAAGAGCAGGTGGTGATCCGCCTGGAACAGGCGATGAGCGACCTCGATCATGTCGAGCATATTCGCTCGACCGTCAATGAAGGGGCGGCCAATATTCGCATCGAGGCGGATTCCAGTGTCGATATGGCCGAATTCCTCAATGAAGTCAAACTGCGTGTCGATGCGGTCAATGGTTTGCCGCGCGATCTGCAACCGATCACGGTCAAGCTGGAAAACCGTCGTCAGGAAATGATGCGGCTGGCGGTGCATGGCGATTTGAGCGAAAGAGAACTTACCCGCCTGGCCGAACAGATTCGCGACGAAGTGTCACAGCTCGATCATATAGCCATTGTCGAGCTGTTCGGTGATCGTCCGGAAGAGGTGTCGATCGAGTTATCGGAGCAGAAAATGCGCCAGTACGGTATCGACTTTAACGAGGTGGCGACCGCCATTCGCAACAGTTCGATCAATATCTCTGCCGGCAATATTCGCACCGAAAATGGCGATGTTATGCTGCGCGCGCGTAATCTGGCCGATAATGAACAGGATTTCGCCAACATCATCCTGCGCCAGAACGAGCGGGGCGGGGTGGTTCGGGTCAGCGATGTAGCGCGTGTGGTGGACGGTTACATCGATGAAGAAATCCTCGCAACTCTCAATGGCGAAAGCGCGGTGCTGGTGCAAGTTATGACCACCGATCAGATGGACGTTGTCAAGGCCAGTGAATCGATGAACAAATGGCTCGAGGGAGCGCGCAAGCGGATGCCCGAAGGCGTTCATTTAACACTGTGGTGGGATTCTTCAGAAATCTACAGCAACCGCATGAAAACCATCACCCGGGCGGCTTTCTCCGGGTTATTGCTGGTTTTTCTGATTCTGATTTTGACCCTGCGCCCGATTGTCGCCTTGTGGGTCTCGATCGGTATCGGCGTGGCCTTTATTGGTACACTGGCAGTGTTGCCGGTGGCGGATGTGTCATTGAATGTAATCTCGACTTTCGCCTTCCTGCTGGTGCTCGGCATCGTGGTCGATGATGCAATCGTGGTGGGCGAGAGTATCCATCACCACAGCAGCACCCACGGTGGTGGTGTCGAATCGGCGATCGCCGGTACCGTTTCTGTCGCGCGGCCGGTAATTTTTGCCGTGCTGACCACGATCGTGGCGTTTTTGCCGTGGCTGTTTTTAAGCGGCGAAACGGTGCAGATTACGCGCCAGCTTTCCATCGTCATCACAGCGGCCCTGACCATTTCGATGATCGAGGCATTTCTGATCCTGCCCGCCCACCTGAGAAAACTCAAGCACCGCGAAAGCGTCAAGGGGATCGCACGGTTGCAGCAAATCATCGAGCACAGCGTAGTCCGCTTTGCACACGGCTTTTATCGCAAGTTGCTGTCGGCGGTACTGCATCATCGCTACTTGACCGGGGCCTTTTTCATCGCTTTTTTTATCATCAGCGTAGCGGTTTTTGCCAGCGGCTGGGTCAAGTTTTCTTTCATGCCGGAGATCGAATCCGACCAGGTATATATCAATGTCGAAATGCCGGCCGGATCTTCGTACAGTCGGGCGCTGGAGATTCTGCGCCAGTTACAGCGGGCTGAAAAACAACTTGAGAAGGAAATCAACGACAGCGCCGAAGGAGCTCGCTTGATCGAAAACTATTACACCCGCTCGCGCCGCGATTCGGTGCTGGCACTGGTCAAGCTGGCACCACCGGAGGTGCGCGAGCTATCGGCCAAGCAAACCGCCAACCGATTGCGAGAACTGGTCGGCGAGATACCCGATGCCCAGTCGGTGACGGTCGAATACACCCTCAACAACGCCACCCAGCGCATCAATTATTCGGTCGAGCATGAAGATCTTGCAGTGTTGCAGCAAGCGGTGGCCGAACTGGAAGCGCGGCTGCGCGATTTCGAAAATGTCTTTTATGTGCGCAACGATTTGCAGGGCAGTGCTGATGAATTGCATTTTTCCTTGCGTCCGGGCGCGCAGCAGTTAGGCATCGATCTGGCAGCCGTGTCGCGTCAGGTGCGTCAGGCTTATTACGGCGAAGAAGTGCAGCGATTGCCGCGCGCCAATGGCGATGTCAAGGTGATGGTGCGATACCCGAAACAGGCGCGCCGCAACCTCGACAGTCTGGATGATTTTCGCCTGCATCTGGCAGATGGCCGGCAGGTGCCACTGTTGTCGGTGGTCGAGGTCGATTTCGTGCCGGGCATCAACAAGATCAGCCGCCGCGACGGCAAGCGCAGCGCCTATATCGACGCCGAGTTATCCGGAGAAGTACGCAAGGAAATCATGGACGAGATGGAAAAGGATTTCATTCCCGACTGGCTGGCCAAATACCCCGGCCTGCAACTGGAAAAGGAAGGACAGGCCGAAGGCGAAGCCAAATTCTTTCGTGAAGTGCTGAGCCTGTATGCAGTCGCGCTGTTCATCATGTATGCGCTGATCGCGATTGCGTTCAAGTCCTACTGGCTGCCGGTGATTATCATGACCGCGATCCCGTTCGGCTTCATGGGCGCGGTGTACGGGCACTTGATCTACAACACGCCGATGGCACTGTATTCCTATTTCGGCATCGGTGCTGCGGCCGGTGTGGTGGTCAACGATAATCTGGTGTTGATCGATTACATTCAGCAATTACGCGCACGCGGTATGGCGATGTTCGACGCCATCATCGAAGCCGGTGTGCAGCGTTTTCGACCGATTCTACTGACTTCGGTGACCACCTTCGTCGGTTTGCTGC
This sequence comes from Gammaproteobacteria bacterium, assembly GCA_024763505.1. Taxonomy (GTDB): domain Bacteria; phylum Pseudomonadota; class Gammaproteobacteria; genus JACNJF01. The sequence continues at coordinate 1,821 of JANTFI010000113.1, read as the reverse complement.
CAATGCTGGCCGAGCGATCCACTCAGGCGCAATTTCTGCACCCGGCGGTGATTTCACTGTCCTTCGGCGTATTGTTTGCGCTGTTTGTGACGCTGTTGTTCGTGCCAGCGGTGTATGCCATCAGCGAAGACTTTCTGAAGTTGAAAAATCGCCTGCTGGCTTTTTACCGCGGTCATCCACACAGCCCCTGAGCAATCTCTCTTGAACGGGGTGGTCGTGCTGGTCTGGAAAAGCCAGCGCGGCTACAATGGCGGCATGAATATTCCATCCAGAACTGGAAAGGCCGTGAGCGTTTTTATCGTTTTTCACGCTAATCTACCCGGTGGCAGGCAGATGAAAATCTGATGTCGGGACTCTCTCCGTTACGCATTCTGCTGCTGGTCGCAATCTTCATTCTGTTGCTGCTGGTACTGATGCTCGGCCTGATGTTGACCGATACGCTGCTTAATATCCGTCATAATCTGTCGCAAGCGCCAGACTGGGTCAGTTATCTGGTGTTGGCCGGATTCGGCCTGTTTTCTCTGGTTTCCGGCTGGTTGCTGATGCGCCTGTTGCGCCCCAAACCAAAACCAATTCGACAAACCAGCCCTGCGCAACCGGTCAGTGAAAATGAATTGCTGGAAAAACTCGACCAGAGCAAATCCAGCGGTCTCGATACCCGCGAGGCCGAACGAGAACTGGAAAAACTCGGTACTCGGCGTGCCGCCGGTGAAATTCATATTGCACTGTTTGGAGAAATCAGCACAGGCAAGTCGAGTCTGATCAAGGCCTTGCTGCCGGATTCGGATGCCGAAGTGGCGGTCAGCGGCGGCACCACGCAGACCTTGCAGGAATATCGCTGGCACAGTCCGGCGGGCGATCAACTGGTTGTCACGGACATGCCGGGGCTAAATGAAGTCGGGCAGGAAAAAGATGCCACCGCCCGAGCCGAAGCCCTGCGCGCACATCTGGTCATTTATCTGCTCGATGGCGATTTGACCCGCAGCCAGGCCGAAGAAGTCCGGCAACTGGCCGAGCTGGGCAAACCGATGATCATCGTACTGAATAAAATCGATCGCCACAGCCAGTCCGATCTGGATCTGCTCAAACAGCAACTGCAACAGCGTATCGAACAAATCGGCAAGGCCGAGGTGGTGGCGATCAGCACCGGAGCGGTGCAATCCGCGATACGAATCCTGCCGGATGGTAGCGAACAAGCTTTTGAGCGGCCAGTGCCGGCGCAACTGGATGAATTGAAAGCTGCCATCCAACGAGCGCTGGACAATAATCCGCAAGCGCTGCATCAGTTACGTGACAGCGCAGTGTTCAGCCTGGTCAACCAGCATCTGGATGCAGCTCGCGCCCGTCAGCGCGATGAACAGGCGCAGACGCTGGTGCGCGGCTACGCCAAAAAAGCCGTCGTGGTGGCGGTGGCGACGATCACGCCCGGTACGGACCTCCTGATACAGGGTTATCTGGCCACGCAAATGGTCAAGGAACTCAGCGCGTTGTACGAAGTGCCGGTGCGCAAGGTCGATACCGAATTGTTACTGGAACTGGTACAAAAGCATGTGCGTACCCATGTCACCTTGTTGCTGGCGGTGGCCGGTAATGCATTGAAAGCCTTTCCCGGTGCAGGTACGCTGGGTGGCGGCGTGCTACACGCCATCGCCTATGGCTTTCTGTTTGAGAATCTGGGCAAGAGCCTGGCCCTGTCTTTACAAACCCGCGGTGAACTGCATCCGTTGCAGGTGGCCGATAGTTTTGAGGAATCCCTGAGTGAAAATATTACAGCGTCTGCAGGCTATTTTGCCCGACTGGCGCTCAAAGAACTCCGCAACA
>JANTFI010000112.1 GCA_024763505.1 Gammaproteobacteria bacterium | reverse complement strand
TGCTGCATCAGGGCAAGGGGATTCTGAAGCAGATCGCGCGCGGGATTTTGCCTGATGCTGTGATCGATCGTCCGAAAGGCTATTTTCCGATGCCGGCGTTGAAGTATGTGCGGGGCGATTTTTACCAATTCATGGCTGATATTCTGAATTCACAGGCCAGTCGTGAGCGTGGAATTTTTTCGCGGTCGTATATCGACCGGTTGCTGGCCGAGCCGGAATCTCATTTCACAAGGCTCAATGGCAGTAAACTATGGCATAGTGCGCTGCTGGAATTCTGGTTGCAAACCCATCTGGATCATTGATTTAGAAATTTCACTTGTGTCGTGTTGCAGGTAACCTATAATACCCGACCAAATTAGTAAGTTATTATTCGAGGTAAATAAAGATGGAAGTTCTGGAACGAATCAAGCAGCAGGTCGAATCCAATCCAATTGTGATTTATATGAAAGGCACGCCACAGTTGCCACAGTGTGGTTTTTCCAGCCGTACCGCCGAAGCGCTGAAATCTCTGGGTGTCGAGTTCGCTTATGTCAATGTGCTGACTGACCCTGAAATTTTTCAGAATCTGCCGCGTTACGCGGATTGGCCGACTTTTCCGCAAGTCTATATTGATGGCGAGTTGATCGGCGGCTGTGATATCACGCTGGAAATGAAAGAATCCGGAGATCTGGAAAAGCTGGCGAAAGAAGCGATCGAAAAGAAGGAAGACTAAATGGCGCGATAGCGTTTTCAGCGTCGAGATTAACCGTCGAGATAATTACGTCCCGTTTGAGCAATCAGGCGGGCTGTTTTGTTTGTTCTGCCGGTTCGGTGGGTTTCAGGTTGATTTCGGCGTTGGTCAGGATCTGGTTGATGCCGGGTATGTCGTTGAATTCTGTGGTGTACCAGATTGAGGTGGAAATCCTTAATCTTTCACCTCGATCAGAAAACTGATGGGTGTGGTGCAAGATACTGGCTGTGCTGCGCTCGAACATCGACGGGTTGAAATCCTCCTGGTCGGAATACATCAAGGCGACCGCGAAGGTGCATTCATCGTATCTCACGATTTGATCCATCGGGCGCAATACCAGTTGCAGCGAGTTGGAAATGGTGCGCAAGGTACCGCGGCGCAGCACACCGGGCTGGTTTTTTTCGCCTTCTGCCGTTATACGAATCAGGCAAAGCGCGACCCCGCCGCCGCGCGCTTCGCAGTGGTCCATCATCGCGTTCATCGATACTTCGAGTTGTTTTCGGTTGGCCAGCCCGGTGTCGAGGTCGGTCAATACCAGATTCTGAAAGCGCTGGTAGTGAGTGATCAAATCCCGGTTGTTCTGGCGTAATTCATTTTGCATCCGGGCGCTACGCCCGGTGCCGTAGACACGGGCTGCCAATTCGTACTGGTTGGTCGATTTGGAAATGAAATCGTCTACACCGCGGTCAAAGGCAACCACAATGCTGGAAGTGGTGTCTTCTGCTGTAAGCAGAATAATACCGGTATAGCGGTTATTGTTTTCATCCCAGCGGCGGATCAGGTCGGTCATTTCGAGACCGTTCATCTCTGGCATCCAGAAGTCCGCAAGCACGACATCCGGTCGCTTTTTGTTGATTTTCAGCATCGCCTCATTGGCGGAATTGGCAGTGCGAATATCCTTGTAACCCGCTTTTTTCAAGCTCGACTTGATGACTTCGCAACTGAATTGCAGGTCATCAACAATTAACACGGATATATCTTCTTTTCGCAACATGGGCGGGTCAGTGGTTTTTGTTTTCGCCAAGTATAGACCATGCCTGTTTTTTTGCGGCTTTTTCCGGTATTTCTTGTGCGATTGGCATGTTATGGCAAAAGACGCAGTTTTTACCAATGCCAGCGAATTATTCCGGTGGCGTAAAAGGCATGCTGTTGACGATTTTGCAAAACAGCTTTGCAGTCATTTCTGCATCATAGATGGCTGAGTGCGCTTCGTTGTTGTCCCAGCCCAGACCAGCCGCCTGTGCCGCACGGGAAAGCACGGTCTGACCATAGGCCAAACCGGCCAGCGATACGGTGTCGAAGGTGCTGAAAAGATGAAACGGGTTGCGCTTGATACCGCAACGGCGAGTGGCTTCATTGATGAATTTGAGATCGAAACCGGCATTATGTCCGACCAGAATGGCACGTTTGCACTGATTGTCTTTCAATGCCTGGCGGATGGGTTTAAATATCTTGGGCAGGGCATCTCGTTCATCCAGCGCCATGCGCAGGGGATGATCGGGGTCGATGCCATTGATTTCCATCGACTTGGGGTCCATGTTAGCGCCTGGAAAAGGCTTGACGTGGCAGGTATGGGTTTCGCCACATTGCAATTGGCCGCTTTCATCGAATTCCAGCATCACCGCTGCAATCTGTAACAAGGCATCGGTTTTCTCATTGAAGCCACCGGTTTCGACATCGACCACTACCGGCAGAAACCCTCGAAAACGTTTATCCATACTGATCTGGCTCATGCGGCTTCACTCCCGGCGGAGGCGGGAATCAGGGTCCATTCGATGTCTTGACCGGCGCGAAACGGAATCAGGCCATGCTCATCAAACTGCAGTTGCTCGGGCACGGTCCAGCTTTTGCGTTGCAAAGTAATTTTCTTCTGGTTCAGCGGCATTTGGTAAAATTGCGCACCAGCGATGCTCATGAAGGTTTCAAAGTGCTCGAAATTACCGGCTTGGTCGAAGGCTTCGGCATATAGCTCGATCGCCGCATGTGCACTGTAGATTCCGGCACAGCCACAAGCGGATTCCTTGTCTGAACGCGAATGAGGCGCACTGTCAGTGCCGGCGAAAAACTTGCCGGGTTGACTGGTGGCTGCCCGCAGCAGGGCTTGTCGGTGGGTTTCCCGCTTGGCAATCGGCAGGCAGTAATGATGCGGGTTGATGCCACCCTTAAACAAGTCGTTGCGATTGATCAGCAAGTGATGCGGAGTAATGGTTGCGGCCATCCGGTCATTCTGGCTCAACACATAATCGACCGCATCGGTCGTGGTGATATGTTCAAACACAATGCGTAAATCCGGATAACGCTGGCGCAGGGTTTTCAGGGTTTGATCGATAAAGGCTTTTTCACGGTCGAATACATCGATTTCGCGGGCGGTGGCTTCGCCGTGCACCAGCAAGGGTAAATCGACGCGCTGCATGGTTTCGAGTACAGCATCAATCCGGTCGATATGGGTGACACCGGCATCCGAATTGGTGGTTGCGCCGGCCGGATAGAGCTTGGCGGCATGAATCATCGGCGATGCGGCTGCCTGCTCGATTTCAGCGGGGGGCAAGTTGTCGGTCAAATACAGTGTCATCAGCGGTTCGAATGAATACCGCGGTTGAACGGCATCGAGTATCCGGCTGCGGTAGGCCAGAGCCTGCTCGCATCGGGTAACCGGTGGCGCGAGATTGGGCATGATAATGGCGCGGGCGAACTGGCGCGCGGTGTCATTGACGACGGCTTTCATCTTGCCATCATCACGCAGGTGCAAATGCCAGTCATCGGGCTGGATCAGGGAGATTTCGTTCATGAAAATGGGGAATACCGGTCAAAGAATGGCGAAATTATCTCACGAAATGATGTGTAGCTCTAAACAATCGGCACAAATATATTATCCCGACCCGATTTTCTGAAGGAAGTATCGACCGGTTGGCATTGAGGCAAGAAAATTGATCCAGTACGCCCTGATTTTTTGCGCGATTCCGTGAAGCGCTTCAGGTATAATCCCGCGCATTCATAAATGGTTAGTATTGATAGACGCAATAATGCAGCCAAAACAGGCATCCATGACTGCCGTTTACTTCATCCTGAAATGGTCAAACCGGTTTCCCTGAACATCGGATTGCAAATCTGCATGACTGCAATATGATGATCAGCGCCGGTGAACAAGAGCGAGAATACCATGACTGACAAGAAAGATACCGACCCGCAGGAAACCCGCGAATGGGTGGAATCGCTGGAATATGTCTTGCAAAATGAAGGTGCCGAACGCGCCCATTTTTTACTGGAAAAGCTGATCGACAAAGCCCGTCGCTCCGGTGCATATTTACCTTATACTGCAAATACGGCCTATCTCAATACCATCCCGGTCACTCAGCAAAAGCCATTGCCCGGTGATCAGGCACTGGAGCACCGCATTCGTAGTGTGATTCGGTGGAATGCCGCAGCCATGGTCGTCCAGGCAAATCGGAAAACCAGCGAACTGGGTGGGCATATCGCCAGTTTTTCTTCCGCTGCAACGCTGTACGATGTCGGCTTCAATCACTTTTTTAAAGCGCCGACCGATGAAAACAAGGGCGATCTGGTGTTTTTTCAAGGACATTCAGCGCCCGGTATCTATTCTCGCGCCTTCGTAGAAGGCCGGATCAGTGAACAACAATTGCATAATTTTCGTCAGGAAGCCCTGAATGAAAACGGATTGTCATCGTATCCGCATCCCTGGTTGATGAAGGATTTCTGGCAATTTCCGACGGTATCCATGGGGCTGGGCCCGATCATGGCGATTTATCAGGCAAGATTTGCCAAATATCTGGAAAATCGTGAATTTCTGCAACTGAAAAACCGCAAGGTCTGGGCCTTTATGGGCGACGGCGAGATGGATGAACCCGAGTCGCTGGGTGCGATCTCTCTGGCGGCACGGGAAAATCTGGATAATCTGGTTTTCGTCATCAACTGTAACCTGCAACGTCTGGACGGACCGGTGCGTGGCAACGGCAAGATTATCCAGGAACTGGAAGCGGTTTTTCGCGGTGCCGGCTGGAATGTCATCAAGGTGGTATGGGGCGGCTATTGGGATCCACTGCTCGACAAGGACAAGGATGGCCTGTTGCGCAAGCGCATGGAAGAAGCGGTGGACGGCGAGTACCAGGCCTACAAGGCATTGGGCGGTGCCTATACCCGCGAGCACTTCTTTGGCAAATACCCCGAACTCAAGCGCATGGTGGCGAATATGTCCGATGGCGACATTTGGCGCTTGAACCGTGGTGGACATGACCCACACAAGGTTTATGCGGCCTATGCCGCAGCGGTCGAACATACCGAACAGCCGACTGTGATTCTGGCCAAAACGGTCAAGGGCTATGGTATGGGTGAAGCGGGCGAAGGGCAGAATATCACCCATTCGCAAAAAAAGATGGGCGAAGACGCACTGAAGGCATTTCGCGATCGTTTCAATATTCCGGTATCGGATGACGATATTGGCGAAGCGCCTTTTTACCGGTTTCCGGAAGACAGTGAAGAAATGAAATACATGCGCGCGCAGCGCGAAGCACTCGGTGGCTATATGCCGGTGCGCAAGGATATGGCCGAACCACTGAAGATCCCCGAGCTGGAAGTGTTTGATGCCTTACTCAAAGACAGCGGCGAGCGTGAATTTTCCACCACCATGGCGTTTGTGCGGATGCTGTCATCGCTGACGCGCAACAAGGAAATTGGCAAGAATATCGTGCCGATCGTACCGGATGAAGCACGCACCTTCGGCATGGAAGGCATGTTCCGTCAGCTCGGCATTTACTCTTCCAAAGGCCAATTGTACAAACCGATGGATGCCGATCAGGTAATGTATTACCGCGAAGACAAGAAAGGCCAGATTTTGCAGGAAGGCATTAACGAAGCGGGCGCGATGTCGTCCTGGATTGCGGCCGGTTCTTCGTATTTCACCCATGGCGTCAATATGGTGCCGTTTTATATTTACTATTCCATGTTCGGCTTCCAGCGCATTGGCGATCTGGCCTGGGCCGCCGGCGATATGCAGGTGCGCGGTTTTCTGATGGGCGGCACGGCCGGGCGCACAACGCTTGCCGGAGAAGGATTGCAGCACCAGGATGGTCACAGCCTGATCGTGGCTGGCACCATTCCCAATTGCGTATCCTATGATCCGACTTTTGCCTATGAGATGGCGGTGATTATCCACGACGGCCTCAAGCGCATGTACGAACAGCAGGAACATGTGTTTTATTACATTACTGCGATGAATGAAAATTATCATCACCCGGCCATGCCACAGGGTGCGGAAGAAGGCATCATCAAGGGTATGTATGAACTCAAGGCAGGCGCTAAAAAAGGTACTAAAGTGCAATTGATGGGCTCTGGCACGATTTTACGCGAAGTGATGGCGGCAGCCGATTTACTGCAACAGGATTTCAATATTCAATCGGATATCTGGAGTATGACCAGCATCAATGAGTTGGCCCGTGATGGAGCAGACGTGGCACGCTGGAACCAGTTACACCCGACCCGAAAGGCGAAAAAGAGTTATGTCGAAAAAATGCTGGAAGGACGCAAAGGGCCGGCAATTATCGCAACCGATTATACCCGCACCTATGCCAACCAGATACGAGCCTTCGTACCGATGCGTTATGAAGTGCTCGGCACCGATGGTTTTGGACGCAGTGATACCCGGGTCAATTTGCGTACCTTTTTTGAAGTGAATCGATACTACGTTGTAGTGGCCGCTCTGAAAGCACTGGCCGATGAAGGCGAGATTGAAAGCAAGGTAGTACAGCAGGCAATCAAGCAATACGGCATCGATGCCGAAAAACCGAACCCTGTCAAGGTTTAACCGGCATCAGGCCGATTACTACGGAGAAAAACGTGGCGAAAATCGAAAAAATCCTACTGCCCGATGTGGGCGATTTCGATGATATTGAAATTATCGAGATTCTGATCAAGGTCGGCGATGAAGTGGCCAGGGACGACTCCATTATTATCCTGGAATCCGACAAGGCAACCATGGAAATTCCGAGCCCTTACAGCGGCAAGATTACTGCACTCAATGTAAAGGTCGGTGATCGAATTTCACAGGGGCATGAAATCGCCAGCATTGAATTGTCCGAGGACAATGAAGCAGAAGACAGCGAGCAACCGGTTGTAAGTAAGGGCGAAGCTACAGAAAAGGAGCCAGAGCCAGAAGTGGCTGAACAGAAAGTGGATGAAGCTCCGGTCATAGCGACTCCTCCACCGCAGGATGTACCGCGCCCGGCGCCGGTAATCAGCGACAGCCACTCACCCGCGCATGCCACCCCGGCAGTGCGTCGCTTTGCGCGCGAACTCGGCGTCGATATCCAGCAGGTTCAGGGCAGTGGCAACAAAGGTCGGATTCTGAAGGAAGATGTGCAGAATTTCGTCAAGCAGGCTTTGGCTGGCGGTACTGCGACCGCAGGTGGTGTTTCCGGTTTGCAGATCAGCGATGCGCCGGTGATTGACTTCTCGAAGTTTGGCGAAATCGAAACCCGACCACTCAGCCGCATCAAAAAGATTTCCGGCGCGCATCTGCATCGCAGCTGGGTATCGGTACCGCATGTCACCCAGTTCGATGAAGCCGATATCACCGAGTTGGAAGCCTTCCGTAAATCGCTGGCCAAGGAAGCCGAAAAGAAAGGGGTACGACTGACGCCACTTGTATTCATCATGAAAGCGATGGTATCCGCGTTGCAGGAGTTTCCTGAATTTAACGCTTCGCTTGATGCCACAGGTGATAACCTTATCCTGAAAAAATATTTCCATATCGGAGTGGCGGTTGATACACCTAACGGGCTGGTCGTGCCGGTGATTCGCGATGTCGATAAAAAGGGTATTTATGAATTATCGGCCGAGCTTGCAGAAACCGCCGGGCGTGCCAGAGAGGGCAAGTTATTACCCAAAGAAATGCAGGGCGGAAGTATTTCCATCTCCAGTCTCGGCGGCATCGGCGGCACCCAGTTTACCCCGATCGTGAATGCGCCCGAAGTGGCGATACTCGGGGTGGCTCGCGCCAAGATGCAACCGTTGTATCAGGAGGATGGTACCTTTATGCCGGCGCTGATGCTGCCTTTGGCCCTGTCGTATGACCACCGCGTCATCGACGGTGCACAAGGTGCGCGTTTTACCCATTATCTGAGCCAGTTGATTGCAGACATCAGACGGGTTTTATTGTAACGACTCGACGAGTCGCCAAATTTAAGAGGCTTAATCCATGAGCAAAGCGGATATCATCGTTCCTGACATCGGTGGTTTTGATAACGTCGAAGTGATCGAGGTGCATGTCGCTGTCGGCGATCAACTGGCGCAGGAAGATTCCATTATCACGCTGGAGTCCGACAAGGCGACGATGGATATTCCATCACCGGTCGCCGGCACCATTACCGAGTTGACCGTCCAGGTTGGTGACAAGATATCCGAAGGTAGCAAACTCGGCGTAATCGATGTGGCCGAATCGGAAGCGGCGACACCGTCAACACCGTCATCAGAAGAAGCGGATGCCGAACCGCAACCCGATACAGCACACGCCACGCCCAGTGTACCGACTGGTGATGCCGATCAGCACTGTGAAGTGCTGGTACTTGGCGCTGGGCCGGGCGGTTATACGGCCGCCTTCCGCGCGGCGGATCTGGGCAGGCAGGTGACACTGGTTGAGCGCTATGACTCGTTGGGCGGTGTCTGCCTGAATGTCGGCTGTATTCCTTCCAAGGCTTTGCTGCACACCGCGCAAGTCATCAATGAAGCCGAACATATGGAAAAAAATGGCGTCAGCTTTGGCAAACCGAAGATCGACCTTGATGGTATCAATGGCTTCAAATCCCGAGTCGTCGGCAAGCTTACCGGCGGTCTCAAGCAACTGGCCAAACAGCGCAAGGTCTCCACGGTATATGGCGTGGCTGAATTCGTCAGCGACCACGTCATCAAGGTGACCAAGGATGGAGCCGATATACTGATTTCATTCGATTCTTGCATCATCGCTGCCGGCTCGCAGGCGACCGAGATTCCGGTTTTTCCAAACGATGATGATCGTTTGATGGATTCCACCGATGCACTGGAACTGAAAGAAGTACCGAAAAAACTACTGGTCATCGGCGGTGGCATCATCGGTCTGGAAATGGCCACAGTGTACGATGCGCTGGGCAGTGAAATCACCGTGGTCGAATTTATGGATTCGCTGATTCCTGGATGCGACAAGGATCTGGTACGACCCTTGATGAAGCGCATCAAAGGTAAATACAAGGACATCCTGTTGGGCACCAAGGTGACTGAAATCAAGGCACAAAAGAATGGCCTCAAGGTTTCCTTCGAAGGCAAAAATGCGCCGGACAAGGCTCAACTTTTTGACCGGGTGCTGGTGGCTGTAGGGCGACGTCCCAATGGCTTGAAAATCGGTGCAGACAAGGCTGGCGTCAAGGTTGAAGAGTCCGGCTTTATTCCGGTCGATGCCCAGATGCGAACCAATGTTCCGCATATCTTTGCGATTGGTGATATTGTCGGGCAACCGATGCTGGCGCACAAGGCCACGCATGAAGCCAAGGTCGCTGCTGAAGTCATCAGCGGCATGAAATCTTTCTTCGAGCCAATGACGATTCCGTCAGTTGCCTATACTGACCCCGAGGTGGCAGGGATGGGTTTG
>JANTFI010000111.1 GCA_024763505.1 Gammaproteobacteria bacterium | reverse complement strand
ATCCGCGCCGAGCGTTCCAAATACCCGTATATTGGTTTTGGTTACCGAAGCATCCGAAAAATCATACCCGGCTGTGATGGTCGGGGTCAGGTTCTGGCCCAGCAATTCGTAGGGCGCTACAGCATTGGTCAGCACAATGTTGGTGAATACTGCTGGGTCGCTGGCATTTTCCAGGCGAAGGCCAGAGGTCGTTATATTGCTGATCGCAAAGTTGCGAAAGCTACCCGCACTATTGTTAAGTTGTAAACCGTACTGAACCGAATCAATCGTCACACTGCCAGTATCCAGAAAATCAGGATCGTTTTTCTCGACATAAATCGCCGAGGCTGTTGAAGTCGTTCCGCTATTGGTAAAACTGTTGACCCCGTCAAAGGTGGTGGTGAGCGTACCGATTGAGGTATTGCGAATATCCAGCGCATTCAAGCCTGCGCCATCCACGGACAGATTGGACAGCGCAATCGTGACTGCTGCACCCGAACCGTTCAGAATATTGATGCCATCACTGCTTGGGTTGGTGACCGTAACCCGATCAATGCTGCCATTGAGAATGCCGCCGGACGATGAAATCTCAACCCCGTGATCATTGGTCGAAGAATTACCGGTATCCGCAATATTGAGATTATCGATATTCAGGTTAATCGTACCGGCCGTAGCTGAAATGATGCGCACGCTACTGTTGATGGTGCTGATCAAATTACCATCGAAATCCTTGAATGTGATATCAGACAGGTTGGCTGAATGCGTGCTGGAAGAAACATACATATAAATGCCGTAGGAGCCGCAATCGCCAATTTCCAGACCCTGTAAAACCGGTGAACTGCGGTCGATATTGATACAGTCAACGGCATATCTGACTGTCGCATTGCGTAGTAACCCATTGATCGACCCACTCCGAAAATCGATGCCCTGCCAATTATTGTTAGAAGGCTGAGTCGCGCCGCCATTGCCATTGGTGTCGCCATTGATGCTGTCATCCTGAGACGAAGTGAAGATGACATGCTGCGGGATGGCCGCGTTGCCAGCTGCATTCAAAGCACCGCCGGAATTTACAAGGATATCGACATTAGCATTGGATTTCACTACAACGCCAGGCTCAATTGTTAAAGTAGCACCAGTCTGAATTGTTACATCATCTTGCAACCAGTATGGCGCATTGGCGAGTGACCAGGTTGTGTCGCTTGCAATTACATTATTATTGTTGGCAGCGCTGATCTCCGTCGTAGTCGGCGAGTCATTGATGCCATCAATGGCATTGGTACCGACCAGTTTTTCATGTTTGTCCGAGAATCCATCGCCATCGGTGTCCCAAAGTGTCGGGTCCGTGCCATCGACCAGTTCGTCACTGTCGATAATGCCATCGCCATCCGTATCGGCGATCACCGTGATGGTGACAGTTCCGGTGGCCGAGCCGCCATTGCCATCGACGATATTGTAAGTAAAACTGTCAGTGCCGTTGAAACTCAGTTCCGGTGTATAGGTAACGGTGCCATCGCCATTGTTGACTGCAACGCCATTGGCCGGTTGACTGATGCCAGACAGCGCAAGCGTATCGCCTTCCAGATCCGTGTCATTGGCCAACAGGTTCGACAGCGTTACAGGAAATCCCTGCACAACCGAAGCGCTGTCAGCCACCGCTACCGGATCATCATTGGTGCCATTGATGGTGACAGTCACCGTGCCGGAAGTCGTGCTGATCGCGCCAAATTCATCGATCAGGGTATAAGTAAAACTATCGCTGCCGTTGAAATTGGCGGACGGGGTATAGGTAACCGAAGTATTCCCGGCATCGATCACGACCGAACCATTGGCCGGTTGCGTGACACTGTTAATGCTGAAAGTATTGCCCTCTGCATCGCTGTCATTATCCATCAAGGTAGTGATTTGCAGCGCGACATCTTCATCAGTGATGGCACTATCGTCAACCGGTATCGGGCCGGTGTTAAGCGATACGATAGTAATATCGACTGTATTGGTATCCGTGTTGGTATTCACCCCGCCTTCGTCATCGGTTACCGTCAACTGAAAGGTGAACACTGTATCATTGGCGACATCGGGCGCGGTAAAAGTCGGGTTGGCGACGCTGTTATCACTCAGCGTCAGCGTGGGCGATCCGGCTATCTGCGTCCAGCTGTAACTGGCGATACTGCGTTCGTCGCTGCTGGCAGAGCCATCCAGCGTAACGATGACCGGCGCGCTGCCATCACTTTCATTGACTGTTTGATCGGGGCCGGCGTTGGCTACCGGCGCTGACAAAACCGGGTTTACCGTTACTGAAATGAAATCACTGTCGCTGTCGCCATTGTTATCAGTCACAGTTAACTGGAAGAACAGAGTTTCAAGGTTATTGATCAGTACCGTCGGAGAAGTAAATGTCGCGCTGGCCTGATCGGCGTTGGCCAGCGTTACCGGAACGCCATCAACCTGCGTCCAGCTATAGCTCGCGATGGTGCCATCGCTATCGCTGGAGCCGGAGCCATCCAGCGTAATCACGGATTCTTCACTGGCTGATGGCTGGTTCGGACCAGCGTCGGCCTGAGGTGGAATGTTTACAGGATGCACGATAATGCTGACCGAATCGTCATCGGTCTGGCCATCGTTATCGGTGACCGTAAGGGTGAAAACCAGCGTCAGCAAATTGCTGGTGGTGGGGGCGGTAAAAGTGGGCTGTGCGGTATTCGCACCGGTCATGGAAACCGTAACACCACTGTTATCGACCTGCGACCAGGCGTAGCTGCTGATGCTGCCATCGCTATCCAGAGAAGCAGTTCCATCGAGCGTAACGGTCGTTTGTTCATCCACGTCCTGATCCGCACCCGCGTTGGCAGTCGGGTCGATACCGCTGCCATTCACCGGGGCTTGCGCAATCGATATAACAACCTGGGCATTGTCTTCGCCACCCCGGTTATCCGTCACGGTATAACTGAAAACGGTATTTCCGATAAAGCCTGATGTCGGTGCAAAGGTCAATGAGCCATCAGCCTGCTGTTCAACGCTGCCATTTACCGGTTGGGTAAAGCTCGAGATCGTTAATTGATCGCCATCGGGGTCGCTATCGTTAGCGGTCAGCGTGGTTAGATTGATCGCAACATCCGAAATGGTTGCGGCTTCATCATCGACAGCCGTTGGATTTGCATTGGTGCCGGGCACTGCCAAAACCGTTTCATTGACTTGTACGATTTCACTGACCGGCGTGACGGAATAGGCAGAAAAATTATTGTTACGGAATCGTGCAATCGCAAGATTCAGATCCAGATTGTCCGGGAAGTTTGTACTGACACCATTGATATCGAGCTGGATCGCAGCGCCGAATTTTTGGCCGTTTAGCACGCCATCGGAAAGATCATCAATAAATCCGCGCAGCACTGGATAATCAGCTAACGGTTGACTCATGATAATTGCCGCACTGTTTACGGTATAAGCCATGCCGCCAAGCATCATCGCGTATTCAATCGCGTCTTCACTGGCGCTGGCCGCCGGAGCCAGTGGATTGGCGGCGGCCGTAGTAAATGGGTCAAAGCCAATCGCTTGTCTTGCACTGTTGCGGTTATTGGACAGCACGTCCTGAAAATTATTGGCAGTGGTTTCATTGCGTGATTTTTCGACCAGAGCATGGGTCAGCAAAGTGACAGATGCGGTGTCGAATCCCGGCCACAAGACCCCTTCCAGAAATTCACTGGCAGAAAGCGAGATACTGCGCTTATTTTCAGCAGGATCGGCTTCGTCGATATATTCGCCACCGGATACACGGATCAGTAACGGTACAGTTGGCGCAACAGAAATACTGGCTTGCCACTGGCCATTGGCGTCAGTTGTGGTGGAAGGATATCCGCCGTCGATCGGCTGTCCGGTTGCATCCAGTGTAAAAAACTCGACTGTGGCATTTTGTATCGGACCTTTACTGGCTACGCCGGAAACCGTAAAGCCCTGACTGACTGAAGCGATATCCAGGGTCTGTGTAACGGCATCCTGCGGCTGCCCGGATGATTCATCCTGCTGACAGCCTGCCAGACCCAGCATAATAAACGGAAGGATGAGGAAAGTTTTGTAAGTCATCATCGTTGCCTCAGGGTTTCTGGAAAATGGCTGTGCCATTCACAATACTGGTCGCGCCATTGACATCGGCCTGCAGGTCGAAGCCGAAAGCGGCCGCAGATCCATTCTGGGTAAAAAACCCACCTGCACTGCCACTGCCATCGATGCTCGCAGCGCCGGTATTGACTGTTACGCTAGAAAGATTTCCACTAAAACCGCCATTTTCGGTAATCGCAAGGCCGCTGCCCTGCCCGCTCCAGACTTGATTATTGATGCCGACATCAACGCCGACATCGACTGTCATATTGGTGAAATTGGCATTCAATGATGCATTGCCGAGAACGCCGCTGTTGCCCTGGTTATCTGTCGGTGTGGTATTACCGATCCATTGATATTCAGCGCTACCGGAACTCGGCAAGGCGATGTTCTGTGGCTGGTCCGGGCTGGCCACCCAGTGCAGGCTGGAAAACTGGCTGGCTGAGGTACTGTTTTGCAAGGTGGTCTGGCCCGCCGCCCAGCGTCCCCAGGCGATACCGCTGAGCGGGTCATAACCGAGGTCGATGCTTTTGCCAGAGCCGGTGGAATAAGCGCCGATCTGTTGCTGGTTATCAATCGAAACCTGCTCGAACGCCTTGAGGTCATTGCTGGCATCCATTTCGGCTGATGAATACGGATTGGAATGCACTGCGGCCAGGCCCGCGCTGGCATCTTGCCGGGAGGTAGCGCTCACAATCATACGGCTACTGCTGATTTCACCTTCAATCAGCGAGAATTCATCACCACCGCTGGTTTCCGCCTGCTGTTCGACCACTGCGGTTTGTTCGATTTCCTCGGTAGAAACCTCGACATTATCGGCGTTCAATTCCTGCTTGATCGTATCGTCGGTCGTCAAATCGGCGCTGGGAGGTTCCATTGCTGCACGCGATGCCACTGTAGATTCAACTGCGGATTCGCGATCCGAGCTGGAAGCCTGCTCGTCATCCGGGTTGGGCGGGCGGCTGTTGAAATACAGGAACTCGGGTGCAGAAGCCAGAGCGACCGGCGCGGAAGTAGCATCCTTTACATAGCCGAATTGCAATTCATCCAGATCGAGCGTACCGAGATCGTTGGTCAGGTTGATACCACCTTGGTTCACACCGACATACAATCCGTCATCGATCCGGTTATTGTCTTCGAGGTTGCCAAAAGCTCGGCTGCAATCCTGCTGGCACAGACGCGCGGTGTAATCCGTTCCGCGAATACCGATCGTGGCGGTCACTGTGCTCAAGCGGTAAGAGCTTTTCAGGCGTTTGCCGATAATACCGGTGACCGAACGAAAGCCGCCTTTTAGCAGGGCGAAAAATCCGACATCCTCTTCCTTTTTGGCTCCCAGATTATATTTCTCGATCTTGAAGGTGCTATTCGGGCGTAACGCGATAAATGCCTTGTCGATCATGCGCATTTGTACCAGAGAACGCGAAGACGTCCGGATCGTATCGCCACTTTCGACATGCGAGCGCTTTTGCAGCACACGAACCACGCCATCCGGCGATTCAGCGGTAACTTCGCCATAAGCAAACACCACACGCCCTGCTTCGGCATAGACTTGCCCACTAAAAATCAAGCCCGTGAGTAACAGCAAGGCGGTGGAAAGAGGATTGGATATTCTCATGGCAGAAACTCGCTGCGTGCAGTAAACATGATGACGTTTTTGTCATATTCGAAGATATCGATATTCGACGTGGCCTTTGTCGCTCCAATTACACTCCGCAACATCCAGGTCTTGTTAACGCGCCAACTGGCGCCGAGACTGGCATCACTTTGCTCGTCTGAACGCAGTTCATCACTACCGAAAAATCGCCCTTCGTAGTCCGAGTTGGTTTGCCCGACAGAAGCAAACAGATTAAAGCGATGCGTCAGAGGAAAGGATGCCGACAAGCGAACTCCGTTATAGCTTCTGCCATAGGGAGAGTCAGATTCAACGGTTTCATCCTTGCCGGTGATCGTCGATAACACCAGTGAGATGCGCGATTCTCCAGCGAAAACATGCGCCCAACTCAAGCCGGTTAGAGTCTGGTCAATATCCTTGATATCGAAATCGGGCTGGTAATCGACCTGCCCCAGCCGGATGAAAAAGCCGAGTTGGTTGGCTGCCGAAAACTGATGGTTGTATTGCCCGGTCAGGTTGAAACCCTGATTATTGAAGTCACCATCGACCTCGGCACTATATGCCTGCAGCGCTAGAGACAGGTCACCACTATTGCCGAAGGAGTGGTTGTAACCGGCCAGAAAATCATAATTCAGGGTGCTGGTAAATGAAGCCTGATTATTGGCTCGGTGATTGATGCTACCTTTAAAAAACAGTTTGCTGCTGAAGTTCAGCGGTAAATCATAGCGCACACCACCGAGTGTCGAGGTAACCGAGGAGGACGTTTCCCGACTCTGCTCGGTCAAATCAAATCCTAAAAAACTCGAAGCAGCCGTGGCATTGTTGACATTGCTGTCATCCCCGACGCCCAGTTGCAAAAAACCGCGCCAGCCCTGACGATTTTTCAGGCTTCGACTCTCGATTGCAGCCATGTATTTATCGATTACCTGTAAAACGCTGGGCGGAGGTGACTGGTTTTGTACCACCTGAAATTCGCGCTGGGCGCGTTGCATTTGCCCCATATCGAAATAGGATCGACCCAACTCGAGCCGTGCCCCGGCAAAATTCGGTTCCACCGCGAGCACCCGCTGAAACGCAAACACGGCATTGGCCGGTTCACCGGTATCGAGCAGTGCCAGCCCATACAGATAATCATATTCCGTATCTCCGGCATATTCTTCTTCATGCGGGGTGAGCAGGTCCAGCGCTTCCAGAGACTGTCCCTGTTTGATCATATTTTGAGCGGCCAGCAACACACCCTGCTCCAGCGCATGTAGCGGAGTAATCGGCAACAGCAAGGTAACAACAAGAGGGAAGAAACGGTTTCGGCAGTATAGTTTGATCGGCGAGAGATATCTCATATTCATCTGTCCGGCGCTTTTAAGCTGGCTGATGCCACTTTACGATTTCACAAACCGGTAAAAAAAGCGGCTATGTTGTAACAATCCATATTTTTTGATGTCTTTTGATATCATACCCACGAATCTCTATTCACTTGTGAAGTTCGTCACAGTTTGTTTTCGGTTGCGGTTGAAAAAAATCACAAATATTGGCGGATAAAGCAACCTGACTTTCAGGCAAAAAAAACCGCCTCGATTGAGGCGGCGAAAAAACCGCTACTACTGTCCTGCCCTTTTCAGGACCTGCGGATTGACATGAAACGATGCAACATCATGTTTTCAGAACGAGTTTCCAACTGGTTATTACAATGGCTTGATTTTCAACTCTTGCGGGCTGGCAGGTACAAATCCATAACTGGCATAAATTGATTGCGCCGCAGGTGTTGCTAGATAATCCAGAAAACGCAGGGCATTTTTCTGGTTCGGACCTTTCAATAAAGGGCCGATGGCATAACCGACCTTGTCCTGTTTGTTATACGGTGCCGGAATCTTCACTCCGTCGACCGGACGACCTTCCCGTTTGGCATAGGCAACTTCTGTGGTCCACACAATACCGACATCGGCTTGACCATTTTCGATACGATAAGGGGTTTCACGATGATGGCGAGAGGTAAACCAGGTTTTACCCGGAACCGCCCAGCAACTTTTACATTTCTTGCCAGCGGTTACTTTTTGATAAAGCCCCAGATCTTTTAGCATTTCACTGCCGTAAAACTTGAAAATACCTTCTGTCAGCGGGTTCGGATGCGACTGTACCAGATCATCGCGACCCAGATCTTCAGGCCCTTTGATGTGTTTCGGATTTCCTTCGGCAACCATCAGCTCCAGCTTGTTATGGGTATAGACCATGTGTTTTTTCATAATCCCCTTCTTTTTCAGCTTTTTCAGGTGGTTGATGTTGACGCTGGCGAACAGATCTGGATTCATAGAAGTATTCTGGCCATTGATCTGTCCCTGCTTGAGTAATTGCTTTTTCAAAATCTGCCCGGGCGGTATGGTTTCGACATACACCGTTTTGATGTCCGGATTTTTGGATTGGAAATCCTGGATCAAATCTTCCATCACCATGAACTGGTTTCCGGCCAGATACATAATCAGTTCGGCATTATAAGAGTCCTTGATATTTCCGTAATCGATTTTGCCGCTGCTGTGAAAGGTTCGATAATCATGCTGCAAACCAGCATCTTTGGCCGCCAGTGCGGGCGACACCTGCCCCAGCGACAAGGCTGAAACCAGCGAAAACGCGACGATTTTCATGTTCATTTGTGTTTTCCTCCTCAGGATTGGTTGGTCCTTCATGCTGAGGGGAAACGAGTGCGCTCACAATACGATTGATTACGGATAAAGACCCAGGGTTTTCCCGAGGTTAATGACTCAAACCTGCTTGAACAGCCAGTTTTACCAGTTGGGTGGCATTGGATGCGCCGGTTTTGCGTAACAGGTTGGAGCGATGCAACTCGACGGTTTTGGGACTGATCTCAAGCGAGCGTGCAATCAGTTTGTTTGACTTCCCATCGGCCACCAGTAGCAGAACGTCTCTCTCCCGAGGTGTGATGTCGGCCAGCTTTTCACGAGCCTTATCGGTCTGAACTCGATGCAAGTCTTCCTGCTCCAGCATAAACAATTCATGACCCACCCATTGGGTCAGTAAATTGAGTATGCGCAGGCTGAGTTCAGAACCGAGTTCGGACTGATCCACCGAGTGCGTGGGATCAGGCCGAGGCATGATGATTTCGAGCACGCAACGACTCTGTTCGGAAACCACGATTGGACAAACCACATACAAAAGGTTATTTGCAGTCAGGCTGTGCGTCAACATTTGTCCTTCTCGAATTGATTGTTGCGCTTTTGCCAGATTCACCGGGCAGACTTCCACCTCGCTGTTGGGGCTGCTGGCACAGCAGGTTGCGGACTGATCCTCGATTTTACAGAGCATCACCAGCTCGGCTGAAAAATGCTGCAAACCGAGATCGGTAATCGATTGCAAGCGTTGCCTGCGAGTTAAATCCTGACGCAGGGTAATGGAATAGAGCGATTGCAGCGTTTCGCAACCATCGTGAAGGGTTTCTTCAAACTGGATACGCGACTGGATATCTTCCTGCAGAGCCTTGTTTGCTTCGATCAATTCCGCTGTACGCTGTTCTACAACCCTTTCCAGTTGTTGCTTGTGCAGCAACAGTTCAAGCTGGGTTTTTTTCAATTGGCGATTGATGCGTGAATAGAACAGTAATGTAAACACGAGAATGGAAAAGACAAAAAAGAACAAGAAAAACCAGTGCCGATAACTTTGCCACAGCTTAACCAGAGTCATCGGTTGTAGCTGATAAGGGGGCACCTGCAAACGACGGAACACATCATGCACGGTATTGTATTCCAGCGGAATCGTCCATCCTGCACCGCCCGAGGCCAGCGCAGG
>JANTFI010000110.1 GCA_024763505.1 Gammaproteobacteria bacterium | reverse complement strand
AAACAGCCCGGCCGGAACACCGTTATCCAGCGTCACCTTCAGGCGCGAGCGTGAGCGTTGCTCGAAACTCAGGGTCAGCGTTGCGAACATTGGCTGATCAGTCTTATCTATAACGCGAACGAATTGCAGCATGATCAGAAGAGAAAATATTTCTGTGCCAGCGGCAATTCACTGGCTGGCTCACAGACCAGCAATTCGCCATCGGCGCGCACCTGATAGGTTTGTGAATCGACGCTGATGTCCGGCTGATAATCGTTATGAATCATCGAAGCCTTGTTGATGTTGCGGCAATTTTTCACTTCGCTGATCATTGATTGTAACTTCAACTGCCCGGCGATATCCGCCTCTATACCCGCACCCGACATGAAGGTTACGCGCGTTTTATAGCTGGCTTTGCCGATGGCACCGAACATCGGCCGGTAATGCACCGGCTGCGGAGTCGGAATCGATGCATTCGGATCACCCATCGGCGCAGCCGCGATCATGCCACCTTTTATAATGAGTGAAGGTTTGGTGGCGAAAAACGCCGGTTTCCATATCACCAGATCGGCCAACTTGCCAACTTCAACCGAGCCAACTTCATGCGCCATGCCATGCGCGACGGCCGGGTTGATGGTGTATTTGGCGATGTAGCGTTTGGCGCGCTGGTTATCATTTCTGTCGCTGTCACCGGAAAGCGACCCGCGCTGGACCTTCATCTTGTGTGCAGTTTGCCAGGTGCGGATGACCACTTCACCGACCCGACCCATCGCCTGTGAATCGGAGGCAATCATCGAGAAAGCACCGAGGTCATGCAGGATATCTTCCGCCGCAATGGTTTCGCGGCGGATGCGCGATTCGGCAAACGAGACATCCTCGGCAATATTGGGGTCGAGGTGGTGACACACCATCAGCATGTCGAGATGCTCATCGACGGTGTTGACGGTGTAAGGCCGGGTCGGGTTGGTCGACGACGGCAGCACATGGCTGAAGCCCGCCGCCTTGATGATATCCGGCGCATGACCACCGCCTGCGCCCTCGGTGTGATAAGTGTGGATGGTGCGGCCTTTCATCGCGTTGAGTGTATCTTCGACGAAGCCGGATTCATTCAGCGTATCGGTGTGGATGGCGACTTGCACATCCATCGCCTCGGCTACCGACAGGCAATTATCGATCGCCGCCGGCGTGGTGCCCCAATCTTCGTGTAATTTCAGACCGATCGCGCCGGCCGCGACCTGTTCTTCCAGCGCGGTCGGCAGGCTGGCGTTACCCTTGCCGAGAAAGCCCAGATTCATTGGCAAGTCATCGGCGGCTTCCAGCATGCGGTGGATATTCCACGGGCCCGGTGTGCAGGTAGTGGCATTGGTACCGGTGGCAGGGCCGGTGCCGCCGCCGAGCATGGTGGTGACGCCCGACATCAGCGCTTCATCAACCTGTTGCGGGCAAATGAAATGAATATGTGAATCGATGCCGCCTGCGGTCACAATCTGGCCTTCGCTGGCAATCGCCTCGGTACCGGGGCCAACCACGATATCGACACCGGGCTGGGTATCCGGGTTGCCGGCCTTGCCGATGCCGCTGATGCGACCATTCTTGATGCCGATATCCGCCTTGATAACACCCCAGTGATCGAGGATCAGCGCATTGGTGATGACCACATCGACGACGTCTTTGGCCTCGCGCTGGCATTGCCCCATGCCATCGCGAATAACCTTGCCGCCACCGAATTTGACTTCGTCGCCATAGATCGTTTTATCGTCTTCGACCTGAATCCACAGCTCGGTATCACCAAGGCGCACACGATCCCCAGTGGTCGGCCCGTACATTTCAGCGTAAGCCTGTCGTGAAATTTTCATGCCAGACCCCCCATGATCGCGCCGTTGAAACCGTAAACTTTCTGGTCGCCGGCATATTTCACCAGCGTCACCTTGCGGCTTTGCCCCGGCTCGAAACGCACCGCAGTACCGGCCGGAATATCAAGACGAAAACCCCTGGTCGGTTCGCGCTCGAATTGCAGTGCACCATTGGTTTCATAAAAATGATAATGCGAGCCGACCTGGATCGGTCGGTCGCCAGTGTTGGAAACTTCGACTACCAGTGTTTCGCGCCCGGCGTTGAGTTCGATTTCACCCTCCTCGACCATCACTTCACCAGATTTCAGAGCGGGCGCCCGATCGGTGATGATCGGTTCATGCACCGTCACCAGCTTGGTGCCATCCGGAAAGGTTGCCTCTACCTGTACATCGTGGATCATTTCGGCCACGCCATCCATCACATCATCGCCGCTCAGCAGGGTGCGGCCGTAATCCATCAGTTCGGCAACCGTTTTGCCTTCGCGCGCGCCTTCCATAATTTCAGCGCTGATAAAGGCGACCGCTTCGGGGTAATTGAGTTTCAGCCCCTTGTTCTTGCGCCGTTCGGCCAGCAATGCGGCAGTGAACAACAACAGCTTGTCTTTTTCTCTGGGTGTGAGTTCCATAGTAAACCTACAGTTTTTTATATTGTTGAGTTGTCAGGGGAGATCGCTGTTTGGTGTTGCAGGCTTCTGCAACAGGGATGTTGCAGCAGAGCGTACAGGCATGTATTCACAGCGTCCTGTAAAATCAAATAGCGATCTCCTACCCGAATCATTCATGTATTCCAGATCCGCGGATGGCACGGCGCTTTATTTAATACGAGCGGGCGCAAAATATCCAGCAGCGCAATAAAATAACGGTTCAGTGCATCGCTACTGTCGCCGAGGTAACGCGCAAGTAGAATATTGGGCAAGGGTTGTGTGACGCCCGCAATGCCTGAAGCCGGCTCTTGCTCCTGCAATGTTTCCAACAACGATGCGCCGAGGTGATCACTGTAAACCAGCAAGCTCGCCATCACCGGTGCGCCACGCAGACCACTGGCGCTTTGTATTTCATGGACATCGATACGCTGGGTTTCTGCAAGCAGCAACTGGTCGTTTTCACGCAACTCCAGTTTCGCCACAACCTTACCGTCGTCGAATCGTTCATTGTTAGCGGGACGCCCGAAGCAATGTTTTTCCCACAAAACCAGTTGGCTGCCCGCAGTGACATCGATCGAAGTTTTCATATTGACCAGCGCGCCAGGGAAATAGATATTTTCCTGCGGCAGGTATTCCAGTTGGGCCCGCTCATCCAATGTGAATTGCTGCGCCACTTCGACTCTTTCGCCGGCGCTGAGGTAAAACTTGGTCGCGCCCGGCGTGGTCAACAAGGCTTGCGCGTTTGCTTCGACCGCAACCTGCAGGTCGAGACGATCACCACCGACTACGCCACCTGGCGGGTGCAACAGGTAAGCATGGCAAGTTCCGCGCTCGGGATAAAACGGCCGCTGCACTGATAAGGGGCCAAAGCGCCTCCGTGGTACCATGCGCGTTTTATCCTGTCCGGCGCGAAACTCTAGCTGTAACAGTGCCTGCCAGTTTTGCGGTAAAGGTTTAACAGCATTCATACGGCTGTTTTCATCATCTGGTGATTGCCGCAATTAATTGCTTTGCAGATCTTTCGACATTTCCTTTCGTTCTTTCTCGTACTCATCATAAGACTTGCTGTAGACCTTCATGCATTCATCGACTTGCGCCGGCGGAAGCTTTAAACAATCCAGTCGGTTATTAATCTGGATGTTTTCATAGATATCCCTATGACTACATGCGGTAAGCATCAATAACGCAAAACTGATTGAGAGATACTTTGTGATCTGCATTTTTTTACGCATTCCCAATATTCCCCCCTGGATATTCTCAACGAAATGAATTGAACTTCAATCAAACCGTCAAATACTGGCTGATCAATTCATCCGACAATTCATCGATCTGCCCGGCAGCGACCTTGCGCCCGCGATCGAGAATACTGAAATTATCGGCGATGCGGCGCACAATCGGCAGCTTTTGCTCGACCAGTAATACGGTCAGGCCGATATCCTGACTCAGTTTCATGATGATGTCACCGATTTCCTGCACGATGTTGGGCTGGATGCCTTCGGTTGGCTCGTCCAGAATCAGCAGACTCGGGTCCACCACCAGCGCGCGGCCGATCGCCAGCTGCTGTTGCTGTCCGCCCGACAGATCGCCGCCGCGGCGGTTCAGCATGTCTTTCAGTACCGGGAATAATTCGTAGATGAATTCAGGAATCTGCTTCGCCTTGTCGGCGCGTGCGGCCAGACCGATTTGCAGGTTTTCGCGCACTGTCAGCAATGGGAATATCTGTCGTCCCTGCGGCACATAACCGATGCCCAGCGAAGCGCGGCGTTCGGCGTTCACTTTGGTCAAATCCTGCCCGTTGAACAGGATCGCGCCGGAACGCACGGCCTGCAGCCCCATGATGCAATTCAGCAACGTGGTTTTACCGACACCGTTGCGCCCCATCAGGCAATTGACCCTGGCATCTACCAGCTCGAGGTCGATATCCCACAGCGTGTGACTTTCACCGTAAAACTGGTTGAGTTGTTCGATTTTCAGCATCGACTATTCCCCCAAATACACGGAAACGACTTCGGGGTTGGCCTGCACTTCATCCATCGTGCCTTCGGCCAGCACACTGCCTTGATGCAACACCGTGACTTCGCTGGCGATGGAGCGCACGAAATCCATGTCGTGCTCGACCACGACGACCGAATGCTCGCCCGCCAGACTTTGCAGCAATTCGGCGGTCTTGTCCATTTCCTGATGGGTCATTCCGGCGACCGGTTCATCGACCAGCAGCAGGCGCGGCTGTTGCATCACCAGCATGGCGATTTCCAGCCATTGTTTCTGGCCGTGCGACAACAACGAGGCATCGGCAAATTTCATTTCCATCAAACCGGCCTGGAGCAGGATTTCATCGATGCGATCGACTTGCTCGGGCGTAATCTTCGCGGTCAGCGTCGGCCATACGCGCTTGTTGGCGGCCATCGCCAGCTCCAGATTTTCAAACACGCTGTGCTGCTCGAACACCGTGGGTTTCTGAAATTTTCGACCGATACCGATGCGCGCGATTTCCGGCTCGGAGTATTGCAGCAGGTCGATGTCCTGCCCGAAATAAACCGAACCGTGATCGGGCCTGGTCTTGCCGGTGATGATATCCATCAGCGTTGTCTTGCCCGCGCCATTGGGGCCGATGATACAGCGCAGTTCGCCCTCGCGGATATACAGATTCAAATCATTGATCGCCTTGAAGCCATCGAAGCTGACGGATAAATCCTCCACGTACAAAATCATTCCCTTGGAGGTATCCGGCACCAGCTGGTCGCTATCGATCATGAAGTTGAAAACCTGATCGCGCCGCGTGAAATTTCTTACCCCCTGTAAAGCCATCATGATGCTTCCGCCTGCGCCACGGCAGGTGCGCCTTTCTTTTTCCGCTGCAGATAGCCAACGATGCCTTTGGGCGCGAACAGGGTGACCAGAATGAACAGTCCACCAAGACCAAACAGCCAGATTTCGGGGAATGCGCCGGTGAAATAGGTTTTGGCATAATTCACCACCAGCGCGCCGAGCACCGCACCGAACAGGGTCGCGCGACCGCCGACCGCGACCCACACCACGATCTCGATCGAATTGATGGGCGAAAATTCCGACGGGTTAATGATGCCGACCTGCGGCACATACAAGGCTCCGGCGACCCCGGCCAGCAGTGCCGAAAAGGTAAAAATCCACAGCTTGAAATAATCGACCCGATAGCCGATAAAGCGTACCCGGTCTTCGGAATCGCGAATCGCCACCGCCACCCGGCCGAGCTTGGAATTGACAATATAGCGGCACGACAGATAACCGATCGCCAGCGCGATGGCCGAGGCAATAAACAAGGCCACGCGGGTACTGTCGGCCTGCAGTGAAAAACCGAGAATATCCTTGAAATCGGTCAAGCCATTGTTGCCGCCGAAACCCATTTCATTGCGGAAAAAGGCCAACAATAATGCATAGGTCAAAGCCTGTGTGATAATCGACAGATACACGCCGGTGACCCGCGACTTAAATGCGAGCCAGCCAAACACGAAGGCCAGCAGGCCGGGTACCAGTAACACCATCAGCATGGCAAACCAGAATTGATCGAAGCCGTACCAGAACCACGGCAATTCCTTCCAGTTCAGAAACACCATGAAATCCGGCAGAATCGGGTTGCCGTAGACACCGCGATCACCGATCTGTCGCATCAGATACATACCCATCGCGTACCCGCCCAGCGCAAAAAACGCACCGTGACCGAGGCTTAGAATCCCCAGATATCCCCACACCAGATCGACCGAAATCGCCAGCAGTGCATAGGTCAGATACTTGCCGAGCAGTGTGACCGTATAGGTCGGTACATGAAAGGCGCTATCCGCCGGCAGGGCCAGATTAGCCAGCGCAACATAGGTCGTTGCCAGCAGCAGCAAAAACAAAAAGATTTTGCCACCGAGATCGCTTTTGAGTAATTGACGGATCATGATTCAGCCGCCCGGCCCTTTTGCGGAAATAACCCGCGCGGACGCTTTTGAATGAAAAGAATGATAAAGATCAGCACCAGAATCTTCGCCAGCACCGCGCCGGTGACTGGCTCTAGAAACTTGCCGACCACGCCGAGCGACAGGCCGCTGATCAGCGTACCGAACAGGTTGCCGACACCGCCGAATACCACGACCATGAAGGAATCGACGATATAAGCCTGCCCCAGATTCGGGCCGACATTGGTGATCTGGCTCAGCGCCACACCGGCGACACCCGCGATGCCGGAGCCGAGACCAAAGGTCATCGCATCGACCCATTCCGATTTGATGCCCATTGCACGCGCCATATTGCGGTTTTGCGATACTGCGCGAACATGCAGGCCGAGCGAGGTTTTCTTCATCACCAGATACAGCAGCGCGAACACGATCAGGCAAAACAGAAAGATATACAAACGGTTGTAGGTGATCGATAGTAGCGAATTGACTTGTAGCGAGCCACTCATCCATTCCGGCGTTTGCACCGAGCGGTTGAGCGGCGAAAAGATACTGCGCACCGCCTGTTGCAACACCAGACTGATGCCGAAGGTGGCGAGCAGGGTTTCCAGCGGGCGGCCATACAGAAAGCGGATCACACCGCGCTCGATGGCGATACCGACCAGCGCCGACACGATAAAAGCCGCCGGAATCGACAAGGCAATCGACCAGCCGATGTGCTGCGGCATCATCAATTGAATGACGTACGTGGTGTAAGCACCGATCATAATCAATTCGCCATGTGCCATATTGATCACACCCATCACACCAAAGGTGATGGCGAGGCCGATCGCGGCCAGCGCCAGTATCGACCCGAGACTGAGACCGAAAAACATCGTTTCGAGATAGCCAAACCACTTGGCGCGCTCCTCAATCTTGTCTATGGTTTTATCCATCGCCGCCAGCACGGTTTTATCCTGCACCGTTTCACGCATCTGGCGCAGCTTGTTGACCACCAGCGGATTGAGTTGCCCGTCGAGTTCGGCGATGGCGTCGAGTTGTGTCTGCACTTTATCCGAATCCAGCCCGGCGAAG
The DNA here is from genome assembly GCA_024763505.1 of Gammaproteobacteria bacterium. Classification (GTDB taxonomy): domain Bacteria; phylum Pseudomonadota; class Gammaproteobacteria; genus JACNJF01. Next base: position 2,028 of record JANTFI010000110.1, on the reverse strand, counting down.
GCAATAACAATATCGATCGCCGATTTCACCGCCGCATCGGTTTCGCTATCCGCAATTTTCACCAGCCGTTGCAACATTGCCGGCGTGGCGGTGCCGATCAAACCTTCCACCGCTTTCAGACGCTCGGCTGGATCGGGGTCATTCAGTTTCATGCTCGCCAGTGCGGCTTTTAACTGAATACGCAATTTGTTATTGATGCCGATTTTTTTCGCCTTGCGCTTGCTCACCTTGCCGAGGTCTTCGCCGGTCAGGGCATCGGTCAGTAACAGTTTGGAGCCCTGCTTTTCGACCGTGACGATTCGTTTATCTTTTTTACGGTAATACAGACTCCCATCGAGAATGGCATTCAACAGTTCGACGGTTTTGGCGTCACCGCTGTCGGCGAGTAGTGATATGGCACGCGCCTTGTCGTCGAATTTCTTGGAGGTCAGCAAGCCGAACGCCTGATCCCGGTCAGTGGTCGAAGCCAACGTGACATTTGCCAGCAGCGACAACACCATGAACATCAATAGGACGATTGAACGCATAATGAGAATGTAATAAATAAGAGAATGAAACCTGCGAGGCTTTGCCCCTTTTTTCTGTCCTGATTCCAGCGAGCAGAATCAGTGCACCGTCGTGATTCCGGCGCAGGCTGGTTTTCAACCCGCATTGGAATCACGATGGAAACTGCCAGAGCCGGATGAATCCGGCTCTGGCAAACCATCGCGTTTAACCAGTAGTTTTGGCCTGACTAGAAGTTTTGACCGGAACACTTGGCCGTTTTGACATTGTAGTTACCACAGCTCAGTGGTGCTCTCCAGTCGGAGATAATGTCTTTGGATCCTGGCAGATAATCAGACCAGGCGTCACCTGGAACCAGGCCGGAAGTCTGCCAGACGGTTTCGAACTGACCATCATCCTGAATCTCGCCGATCAACACCGGCTTTGTGATGTGGTGGTTTGGCATCATCGCCGACAGACCGCCGGTCAGGTTCGGAACTGAAACACCGATCATTGCATCGGCTACAGCTGAAGGGTCGGTTGTGCCGGCTTTCTCAACCGCTTTGACCCACATCTTGAAACCGATGTAATGCGCTTCCATCGGATCGTTGGAGACACGATTTTCATCCTTGGTAAATTTCTGCCACGCTTCGATGAATGCATCGTTTTCCGGTGCATCCACGCTCATGAAGTAATTCCATGCGGCCAGATGACCCACCAGCGGCTTGGTGTCGATACCGGACAATTCTTCTTCACCGACCGAGAATGCCACGACCGGAATATCGTCAGCAGTCACGTTCTGGTTACCCAGCTCTTTATAGAAAGGTACGTTGGCATCGCCATTGATGGTGGATACCACGGCGGTTTTCTTGCCTGCCGAACCGAATTTCTTGATGTCTGAGACAATGCTCTGCCAGTCTGAATGACCGAACGGCGTGTAATTGATCATGATGTCGGATGACTTGACGCCCTTGGATTTCAGATAAGCTTCGAGAATCTTGTTGGTGGTACGCGGATAGACATAATCGGTACCTGCCAAAACCCAGCGCTTGACGCCGACTTCATTCATCAGATAATCGACCGCAGGGATGGCTTGCTGGTTGGGCGCAGCACCCGTGTAGAAAACATTCTTCGAGGATTCTTCACCTTCGTACTGCACCGGGTAGAACAACAGGCTGTCGAGCTCTTCGAAGACCGGCAATACCGATTTACGAGAAACCGAAGTCCAGCAACCGAAGGTGGCCGAGACTTTGTCTTTGGAAATCAATTCGCGCGCCTTTTCCGCGAACAACGGCCAGTTGGATGCCGGATCAACCACCACCGGCTCCAGTTTCTTGCCGAGCAATCCACCCTTCTTGTTTTGCTCTTCGATCAGCATCAGCATGGTATCTTTCAATGTGGTTTCACTGATCGCCATGGTGCCGGACAGGGAGTGCAGAATACCGACCTTGATGGTGTCGGCGGCATAAGCGCCATTCAAGGCAAAAGAACAGGCAAAGGCCAGAGCAGCCTTCTTCATCGTAAAACGCGTTGTCATTTAATTAT
>JANTFI010000109.1 GCA_024763505.1 Gammaproteobacteria bacterium | reverse complement strand
CGCGAGCCGGTCAGGATGTCATGCTTGTTTGGCTTGTCGCCTCGACCATTGACAAGTTCGCCTTTTTCACTGAGCGCGGTCGCTTTACTGATATTATTCTTGCCATGTAAATTCTCGACATCCAGAGCAATCATCACGCCTTTCGCATTGTACCAGGGACCCTTGCCGATGCGATCACGGGCATGAACGGCAGCGACATTGTTTTCACGATTTTTGAAATCAATTTTACCACTGGTGCTTAGGTAAGCATGCCAGGTTTTGTTCCCTGCACCGGCAGAGGTCGCCAGCTTTTGACAGTGGGCATCTGCTCCTTTTAGCCCACCAAAATTAGCGCCGTCACCACCGCCGATACTGGTGACGAAAAAGCTCATGGAGTGATCAGCCGCAGATACCGACTGCATACCAATTATGGCTGTAAAAGAAGCGACAAGGAGAAGTGATTTGTTCATGGGTGATCCTCTGGGTAGATTTTTCTAATAAGTGTCTGTGGTCGTGAATGCGCCTATCAATAAATCTAACATCGATAGAGTCATCGAAATAAAAGTAACGCAAGTGGCGACCCGTTATCAATAGGTTCGGGAAAGACATTTCTGAATTTTCGTAGACGGCAGATCGATGTCACCGGTGTAATAAAATTTAGATTAATAATCAGTCACTTAAAACGGTATAATCATTCAAGAAGCACGAATGGATTACTTGAGTGGACAAAAATTTGTACAATTCTGAAGAATTCCGCATTGGCATTATTGCCATTTTGGCTGCGCTGTTGATTGCTGCCAATGAAGTTACCCAGGGAGGCGTGCAGGGACTGATCAGCACTTACGCCTACTGGGTCGTTCGTGTTCTGATTGAATCGGTATTCTTTGTTGCCACACTGTATGCCATCGAAAAATTCATCCCAGATACAGCCCATCATCTTGTCGTGTATGCGGCATCGATGTTCATCAGCCTGATTCCATTCACCCTCGCCATTACCAGTCTGGACCTGATCGTTGGTCTACCCGAGTTGGGGTTGGAGCAAGGCGGAGAAAAGTCGATCACTCGATTTCAGGCATTTGGCCTCGAACTGGTGTACTTATTCGATAACCATCTGGTATTGTGTTTATTATTACTACTCCCCAGATTCCTTTTTTCAAAAGGCCTCAAACCTGATGGATATCTTCAGGCCGGGGATACTGGCCAGATCCGGCTTTTCCATGAATCGATAGAACCACCACTGGAGGGACTTATTTTCCGAATAGAAGCCCAGGAACACTACATTCGCATCATCACTGACAAAGAAAAACGTATGGTGCTTTATCGTTTTTCCGACGCTGTTCGCGAAATGCCGGAATCACTGGGAATGCAGGTCCACCGTTCTCACTGGGTGGCTTACCGCGCAATCGAAGAAGTATTGAAGGAAGGCCAAAAGCTGCAACTACAATTGCTCAATCGAGAGATAGTCCCTGTAAGCAGATCATTTCAATCCAGGGTTGAACCACTGTTTGAACCTCATCCCGATAACCCTGCGAACACTAAAGCTTCATCATAAGAACGATTGAGCTGTTCTCTTTTATCAGGCTATAAAATCATGGCCCTGCTTTAAGCGGCTCTTGAACATAACGAGGGGCACCGGCATTCGTTAAACGGAAATTGCGAAGTCAATTTAATGGAGAATAACCGATGTCCCTCGCCAGTAGAATTACAGGCATACTCGGATCTGCACTATTGTAGTCATCCAGAAATTGATAACTTAACACTATTCAAAAAAACGATACCGGTTACCGAGATTATCCAGAAAATTTCTGTGCTCAGCAGTAATAATGAATAGCAAAGCGAGTTACGACAAGAACGTTGGCGTAACGAGTTAACTAAACTACCCTCGGTAATAACCTGAACTGTTCCAGAAAAATCACAGAGTACAAAAATGTCGGCTCCAGAATATCATTCAATTATTATCATAGGTGCTGGTCTAAGCGGGCTATTTACTGCGTGGAAGCTTCAACAGGATAAATATGATGTTATCGTTCTCGAAGCAAGAGATCGAATGGGGGGGCGAATATTATCACCACAAATAGGAGGCACCAAAGACAGCTGTATCGACATGGGTCCAGCCTGGATATGGCCTGAGTTTCAACCCCGCCTCAAGCGATTACTTTCTACCTTAAATGTCGGAATATTCAAACAGAACACCAATGGCGATATGTTATATGAGTTGGATGCCAATACAGTTGAACGTTATGATGATCAATCATCGCATGAAATGTCCTACCGTATTGAAGGCGGTGCAAACAAATTACTTAAAATATTACAGACTGAATTAATCGATAAGACGGTCCTCTTAAACACGCCGGTAAAGTCAATACACAAGATAAACTCAGGCTCTGGTCCAGGGCTGAACATTAACGCACTAAAAGATGGAAAACCCAAAACCTACTCAACAAATCAAATAGTGCTTGCCCTTCCTCCACGAATAATAGATTCAACAATTAATTTTCATCCATCCCTGCCAGCTGAGCTTTCCCGGCTATGGGAAAATACACCTACATGGATGGCTGGACATTGTAAAATGGTATTTATCTATGAGAAACCATTCTGGCGAAAACAAAAGTTGTCGGGTGAAGTATTTAGTCGATACGGCCCGTTAACAGAAATCTATGATGGATCGCCAGCAGACGAGAGTTGCTTTGCTCTTACTTCATTTGTTGGCTTGAATGCGGACCAAAGGAAGCAGATGAAGAGTGGACAGTTGATAGACATGTCCCTTGCACAATTGCAGCGGTTATTTGGCGAAGGGAGCAAAATGGTCAAAGACATACAGATAAAAGACTGGAGTCTTGATCAATACACAACAACAGAAACTGACCTTAGCTCTATGCCTCGTCACCCACAATATCCGGCAAATATGCCAAGAGCTCTATGGAGCGACCAGTTGATATTGGCAGGAACTGAAACCGCACGAGAACATGGTGGCTACATAGAAGGAGCGATAGAAAGTGCGCAAGAGGCTCTTGCTTTGATAAGAAGCACTTGAGAAACCGGGAAGCTTATTCTCGGATACTACCCTTCATCTGGGTGCACTTTCGAAAATCATTGATTAAAAAGAAAAATAATGGTGCCCAGGGGCGGAATCGAACCACCGACACGGGGATTTTCAGTCCCCTGCTCTACCGACTGAGCTACCTGGGCGTTGGATGCTTTCTGGCTGACAACGGGGAGTAAAGAAAGGTTGCCGGATGACAGAAAGCGCGTATTAAATAGATTCGGGCGGGCCGAGTCAAGTCCCTTTGAAGGGCTCGCCGGATTTTTTTATTTTTACAAATCACCTTCCGCGCCAGCGGTGATAATGGAGTAAATATTATTGCGCACCTGAATACCGAGCTTCTGCAAGCCTTTGGGCAAAGAGGCATCGCTCATGGTCTTGTCCATATTCAGCGTGATCAGGTAGGCGCTGCCATCGTCATCTTCGACCAGCGTGATGCGGCAGGGCAGATATCCGGCGAAGGCCATCTTTTCCTTGACCATCAATGCGGCGATATTGGCGTCACAAAACTGGAAGATTTCCATGCGGTTAGACTCGCCGCCGTTGGCCTTGACCTGTTCCGACAGCGGCATATGGCCGACCAGTTTGAAGTTAAGAAAGTTGGCGCGCAGCTTCATCGAGTCGATCGCATCATCCGATGAAACATCTTCGGCCACCTTGCACTTGATCATGTTCATTACGTCTTCTTTACATTGATCCGAAATTTCGAACATTTCCTGTGCCTGCACATTCAGACTGAAACCCAGCAGCAACAGGCTGGAGAGTAATAATTTTTTCATAAGACCTCTGGTTTCAATGGTTTAATTATCGGTAAGCGGGGCTTATTATGATCCAAAAGCACCTGTTTTTACAGTTCTTTGGCTTTTTGTAATGCTTTAGCTGCCTGCCCGCAACCGGATATTCACATGACCGAAAATTACCAGTTGATCGAAACTAGCCTGCAAACCCGGCTCGACAATGGCGATGCGGTGTGCAATCTGTGTCTGTGGCGCTGCCGCCTGCGCCATGGCCAGCGCGGTTATTGCCAGGCACACGTCAACCGCAATGGCACGTTGTATAACCTGTCTTACGGTATTATCTCGGCGATCGATGTGGATGCGATCGAGAGCAAGCCGGTGTACCACTATCGTCCCGGCACCAGGGTGATGTCGATTGGCAGCTATGGCTGCAACTTCCGCTGCAAGGGGTGTCACAATCTGGAGATTTCCTGGGGTGTGCAGGCGCTCGACAAGCTGGCGCGCGGCGAATCGACCGATGCCTGGGTGACACCCGAGGAAATCGTCGAAGTGGCGCTCAAACACGGCGTGCAGGGCATCGCCTTTACCTATTCCGAACCGGCAGTGTGGATGGAATACGTCATCGACGTCAGCCGCGTGGCGCATGCGGCCGGGCTGTACACCGTGTATGTGTCGAACAGTTATGTCACCGATGAAGCCCTGCAGGAGGTCGCGCCACATATCGATGTGCTGTGCAGCGACATCAAGAGCCTGTCGGACGATTTCTACCACGATATCTGCCCGGTCAGTACCGTCGATCAGGTGCTGGCGTCGATCAAAAAGGCGCATGAGTTGGGTATTCATGTCGAGACTCGCACCAATGTGATTCCGGGCAAGAATGACGACCCGGCCGAGCTACAGCGCATCGCGCAGTGGGTGCACGATAACCTTGGCGCCGACAGCCCTTGGCATGTGACCAAGTTCTTTCCGGCCTATCAGTTATCGCATTTGCCGGAAACCCCGCACGACATCATCCATCTGGCCGCCGAACAGGCCAGGGCCGCCGGGCTCATGCATGTGTACGCGCATACCGACATCAGTTGCGATTGCGCTGCGGAAAACGCGACCGTGGCCGACTGGCTGGGCAAAAGCGCCGACGAGGTTCAGCAGATCAACAAATGTTCGGCCAGTTGCTGTGGCGACGAGGGAATTTTGCTGAAGAAATTCGAAAAGGAAGCCGGGCTGATCAAGTAAGCGCGCGCGACGCCAGCAATACCGCAGCAATACTGCGCGATTCGGAAAAATCTTGCCGCGCCAGCAATTCATCGATGCGATCGAGCGACCAGCGGATCACTTCCGGCGGCTCTGGCTCGTCGGCGCTATCGAGTGTATGCGGATACAAATCTGTCGCCAGCACCAGATCGGTCTGGTGATCGAAATACCCCGGTGACACCCGCATGGTTTGTAGCAGCCGGCACTGCCGGGCGGCGTAGCCGGTTTCTTCGGCCAACTCGCGATTGGCGGCGGCCAGGCTGTCTTCACCGGGCTCGATAATCCCCTTCGGGCATTGCAATTCGTATTGTTCGGTGCCAGCCGCGTACTCGCTCACCAGCAGAATCTCCTGCTGCTCGGTCAGTGCCACCACCATTACCGCCTTTCCGGCCCGGGCGCGAATGCGTTCAAACGTCGCCTCGGCTCCATTGGAAAATTGCAGCGATAATTGCTCGATGTGAAACAGTCGCGACTGACCCAGCGTGGTGACATTATTGATTTTTGGTTTTTGCTTCATCTCTACGACTCGTTGCGAAGGCGATACAGATTTTACTCTGCCACCTTAATTTTCAATCTCTTCCATCAGGGTTCTGATTTTTTTCTCGGACACTGGCATTCGCGGCTTCATCGGTTGGGCGAAACAACTGATACGAAATTCTTCGATCATCCAGCGCAGCTTTTGTAACCGGGCGGTATCGTCCTGTTGCTCATAAAGGGAAAGATAGCCTTGCCATAGCTCGCGAATCAACGGCAACATGCGATCGGCCTGACTGCTGTCCTGCTGCATTTTCTGCACGCGTTTTTGCAATGCCTGAAAATACACCGGCAAGCGCGCCAGAACTTCATCCGGTATGTCGCGCACGAATCCGGCATACACCAGATAGTTGCACTGCTCTTCGCAGTCGGCCCGATGCGCCTCCGACAGACGAGCTTGTTCCAGCAGCGTGCGGGTTTCGCGGTACAACTGCAAAATACGGTGCACCAGCGACGCCTTGTCGTTGATGACGGATAAAAACTGTGGCCGATGCCGCTCGAACAATTGCTCGAACAGGGTACGGGTTCGAGGAATTTCTTCACCCAGAAAACAGCTTTCAATGCTGGCCATCAGCAGATCATCAAACAAGGCTTGCTGATGATCGAAGCCGATATACATCAATGCGCTGTGTTCGAAATCCGGCAGGTTTTTGCGGCAATACTTGACCACGTCGGCGAGTGCAAATGCGATCAACCGTGCGCAACCACTGGGGTGATAAAAATCGGCATCGGCGCGGGTTTCAAATAATTCGATGGCAACCGACTCGCTGTAATCCACCAGTGCCGGAAAAGCGCGAATGCGGCTGCCTTTTCTATTTAAGGTGACAGAGTCGGGTAATTCATCGAAGTCCCACTGCTGCAAACCCTCGCGGGCCAGTCCGTCACTGTGCTGTACCTGTTGTTCAAACTGTCGATTGGCTTCCCCGGCATAGTCGGCCTTGAGTGATTCCAGAGAGCGCGAACTGACTTTACAATGGCCGTTTTGTTGCAGGCAATAGCGCATCTGAAAGTGCCGGTCGATATTGTCGGGTCGCCACTCGGCAGGCTCGACCGAAACCCCGGTCATGCGCTGTAACTGTTTCGATAACTGCGCATATAGAGGTTTACCGGTATCCAGCGATTGCAGGCAGGCGGCGGCAAATTCCGGCACCGGAATAAAATTCTTGCGCAACTGTTTCGGCAACGCCTTGATCAGCGCCTGTATCTTCTGTTCCAACAATCCTGGCACCAGATATTCGAAATCGCTGTCGTCAAACTGGTTCAATACCGCCAGCGGAATATGCACGGTCACACCGTCGGCTTCATCCGACGGATCAAACACATAGCTCAGTTTCAGTTTCTGGTTTTTAACCTGCAAAAACTCCGGGTAACTGTCGATATCTTTCTGGTGTCCGGTTTGCAGTACGTCTTCGGCAAACAACGTAAGCTTGTGGATGACCGCTTCATCAGCCTTTTTCACCCAGCTCTCGAAACTCACCTTGTCAACGATCTGCTGTGGCAACTGCTGCGCATAAAAATCGTACAATTGCTCATCGCCAATCAGCAAGTCGCGGCGTCGTTCACGCTCTTCCTGCTGACGATAAAATTCAATTAACTGACGGTTTTTGCGAATGAATTCGACGCCGGTTTGCATGCGTCCTTCGACCAGTGCTTCGCGGATAAATATCTCGCGCGACTCGGCCGGGTTGATGCTGGCGTAATTGACCCTGCGCCCGCCCTCGATCAGCAAGCCATAGATGCGGGTATTGCGAAACGCGGCGACGCGACCCTGTTTTTCCTGCCAGTGTGGTTCGTAATATTCATACTGGTGCAAGTGCTGCAGGTCATTCATTGCCCACTGCGGATTCATACCGCTGACCACATGCGCGTACAGGCGCGAAGTATCGATCAGCGAAAAAGCCATAATCCATTTTGGTGTCTTTTTCGCCAGCACCGAAGACGGAAAGATTTGCGTTTTGCGCCCGCGCGTGGTCTGGTATTCACGGTCCTGATCGAGGGCCGCAATATGGCTTGGAATACCGCTTAATATACTGCGGTGAATCGCTTCCTCACTCGCCGCCTGTGTGTTCAAGCTGATCTTCATCTCCTTCAATTGCTGACGTATCTGTTGGTAGATATCCTGCCATTCGCGCAATCGCATCCACGACAGATACTGTTGCTTGCACCATTTTGCGAATTGATTTCGACTCAGGCTCTTTTTTTGTTCGGCGATGATTTCCCACAGTTTGAGCCAGCCGAGAAAATCGGATTTTTCATGCTGCCACAGTCTGAATTTTTCATTCGCCTGCTGCCGTTTCTCGGGGGATTGATCGCGCGGGTCCTGCACCGATAACAGCGCGGTAATGATCAACACTTCTTCGACGCAGCCATTGCGACTGGCTTCAATCAGCATTCGCGCCAGCCGCGGGTCGATCGGCAAACGGCTGATGTTTCGGCCCAGCGGTGTGACCCGGTCGTTAGCCTGCACCGCCTGCAGTTCATGCAGCAGTCGGTAGCCATCCTTGATCAGGCGTGAATCCGGCGGCTCGATAAAGTCGAAATCAGCGATATGCCCGACCCGCAGGTTATCCATTTGCAGAATCACCGAAGCCAGATTGGTACGCAGGATTTCCGGCTCGGTAAATTCGGGCCGTGCGTTGAAATCTTCTTCATCGTACAGGCGAATGCAAATGCCTTCCGCCACCCGACCGCAACGACCGGCGCGCTGATTGGCCGAGGCTTGCGAAATATTTTCGATCGGCAGACGCTGCACACGCGCTCGCCACGAGTATCGGGAGATACGCGCCAGCCCGGTATCGATCACATATCGAATGCCGGGCACGGTCAGCGAGGTTTCGGCCACATTGGTCGACAGAATAATTCGGGGACGCCCGCCACGACGAAAAATCCTTTGCTGCTGGTCGTTACTGAGGCGGGCATACAGCGGCAGAATTTCATATTGGTGATAACGCTTGCCGAGTCGCTCGGCCGCTTCGCGAATCTGCCGCTCGCCGGGGAAAAAAATCAACGTATCCTGCGGGCTGATGGCAAACAATTCATCCAGCGCATCCATGATCGCGGTATTGCGGTCACGCTCCTTTTGTTCTTCATCCTGTATCGGGCGGTAGCGCACTTCCACCGGATAGGTGCGGCCGCTGACCATCACCAGCGGCGCATCATTAAAATACTTCGAAAAGCGTTGCGGGTCGATGGTAGCCGAAGTGATGATCAGCTTGAGGTCGGGGCGTTTCGGTAGCAATTGCTTGATGAAACCGAGAATCAAATCGATGTTGAGACTGCGTTCGTGGGCCTCGTCGATGATCAGGGTCTGGTATTCATTCAGCCACGGGTCGCCCTGGATTTCCGCCAGCAAAATACCATCGGTCATCAGTTTGATGTAACTGTTCGGCCGGGTGGTGTCGTTGAAACGCACCTTGTAACCAACCGCCTCGCCGGGTTTTGTTTTCAATTCTTCGGCGATGCGGCTGGTGACCGCGCGCGCGGCCAGCCGGCGTGGCTGGGTATGCCCGATCTTGCCCTGATCAGCCAACCCGAGGTCAAGGCAAATCTGCGGCAGTTGGGTGGTCTTGCCGGAACCGGTTTCACCGCAAACAATCACCACCTGATGTTCGGCGATGGTTTTTTTCAATTCCTCGCGCTTTTCATAAAACGGCAGATCAGAATTCAGCGATACCGTTGGCCGCCCCTGCCGACGCTGCTCGACGCGGGCGATGGATTGCTCGATCGCCGCGCTGAGTTTCGATTCGAGATCCGGCTGTTTGTTCGACCGGGCCTGCGCCAACAAACGTAGCAATGCACGCCGGTCGGCGCTGCCGCATTGCTCGAAAATCTGTTGTCGAAAGTCAGTTGTTTTCATGCCGGTTTACTGTAATCTGCCGCAATGTTTCACTCGTCTTCACCAAAAACCTTTGAATACTCGGTCAGGGAATCGCGCCGCGTGCGTGGCGTCAAAATAGCGGTCAAGCCTTATCAGGGTATCGAAGTGATCGTGCCGCCGCGTTTTCCGCGACGACAAATTGGCGGCATTCTACAGCAACACGCCGGCTGGCTTAACCGCCAACTGGAGAAACATGCAGACAGCTTCACTCAGGCCGAGCTGCCGGACCAGCTTCACTTTCCACTTTGCGATGCACATTTCCCGGTTGCCTATATTGCAGACCGCAAGCCTGGTTTCCGTCTTGTGGATTCCACCCTGCAGATCCGGCATTCGACCCG
>JANTFI010000108.1 GCA_024763505.1 Gammaproteobacteria bacterium | reverse complement strand
CCATCACATTGTGGTATGGCGGGGTCAATACGCAGGGCAGCCTGACACTCGGCGAACTGGTGGCATTCATGCAATATGCCGCGCTGTTTTATGTGCCGATTCAGGAAATGTCGGAAACCTTTACCCAGTTCCAGTCGGCGCAGGCTTCGGCCGAACGGGTGCAGGGTTTGCTGGAAACCGAGCCCGAGATCAGCGATGAGTCGGAAGGCTTTAGCCAGTTGCAGAAACTACCGGCGACGATCGAGCGCATTGAATTTGATGCGGTGGACTTTTTCTACAAGCCGGAGACTCCGGTGCTGCATGATTTCAATCTCGATGTACGCCGCGGCGAAAGCATTGCGCTGGTCGGTGCGACCGGCAGTGGCAAGTCAACCATTGTCAATCTGGTGGCGCGGTTTTATCAACCGTCACGCGGATGCATCCGCATCAATGGCGTCGATTACCGTCGTTATCCACTGACTGAATTGCAAAGCCGATTTGGTATCGTGTCGCAAACCGCGCATCTGTTCAGTGGCACGATTATGGAAAATATCCGCTATGGTCGTCTCGATGCCAGCGATGAAGAAGTCCGCAAGGTGGCCGACCAAGTCAATGCGACCCATTTTATTCTGGCGCTTGAGCAGGGTTTCGATACGCGCATCGGTGAAGGCGGCAGTCGATTATCGACCGGGCAAAAGCAATTGATTTCGCTGGCGCGCGCGATGATTGCCAATCCGGATGTGTTCATCCTCGATGAAGCGACTTCTTCGATCGACACCGAAACCGAGCACTGGATTCAGCAAGCAGTCGATCAAGTGTTGCAGGGGCGCATCAGTTTCGTGGTGGCGCATCGGCTATCGACCATCCGCAGTGCCAGTCGTATTCTGGTGATTGATCAGGGGCAGATTGTGGAACAGGGCAATCACGCAGAATTGCTGGCGGCTCGCGGGCGGTATTATCAACTGTATCGCAATCAATTCGACCACGAGCTGGATGCCCAGTTGCGCCATGAGGCTGCACGATTGTCGGTGGGCGCTGGCCAGGGTCTTTCCACGGAATCGTAATTTCCGACAGACGGTAGCGGTTGAAACAGTCCGTCATTGACCGCTACCGGCCGACCGGTTATACAGGGAACGATGGATACAACAATGAAAAATTTCCTGCCCTGGATTTTTATAAGGTTACATGAGCGCAAGCGATAACAGGCCGTTATTCAAAAGCCCCGCCGGTCAGCCTGCCCGGCAGCCAACAGAGTCTTCATCCGGCAGTGATCCACAACCGTGGAAGGTAATGATCGTTGATGATGACAGTTCGACCCATGAAGTCACCGATCTGGTGCTGGAAGATTTCCGCTTTGAAGGCCGCCGCCTGAAAGTGATCAATGGCTACTCGGGTGCGCAAGCCTGTGAATTGATGAAACGCCACCCGGATACCGCCGTGCTGTTGCTGGATGTGGTGATGGAATCCGACCATGCCGGACTTGAAGCCGTTAAATACATTCGCGAACAATTGAAGAATCGTTTTGTGCGTATCATCTTGCGCACCGGCCAGCCCGGGCAAGCGCCGGAAAGCCGCGTCATTTCACAATACGACATCAATGACTACAAGGATAAGTCCGACCTGACCGCCTTGAAACTCAATACCGCGATGATAGTGGCGCTGCGCTCCTACCAGGATTTGAAACGCATCCAGAAATTGTCGATGTCCAACGATACGCTGGAGCAACTGGTTAAGGAACGCACTGCAGAGCTGCAAAACAGTAACCGTCAATTGCACAGTGAAGTAAGCAAGCGCAGCGAAAGTGAAGCCCGTCTGGCCGAAGCGCAACGCATCGCCCGCATCGGCAACTGGACCTGGCAGCCGGAGCAAAGCAGGATGACCTGGTCCGACCAGATTTTTCATATCTTCCAGCTCGACCCGGCCGATAATCCTGCGGATTATCAACGCTTTATCGAGTTGATTCACCCGGAAGACCGCGAGTTGATCGAAACCCTGCATCAGCGCGTGATTGAGCAAAAACAGCCGCATTTCAATATCGAGCACCGCATCATCAGTGGTCAGGGGCAGCTTCGCTATGTCAATCAGCAGGCGGAACTGGAATATGACGACAGCGGCAAGCTGCATCATATCGTGGGTATTGTGCAGGATATTACCGAGCGTCACGCCGCCGAAACCGAAATGCGAAAACTGTCACTGGTAGTCGAGCAAATTGCCGATTCAATCATGATTACCGACAATCAGGGTACGATCGAGTATGTCAATCCGGCGTTTGAACAAACCACCGGTTACGGTAAACAGGATGTAATCGGGCGCAACCCCCGCCTGCTCAAATCAGACCAGCAAAGCGAAAGTTTTTATCAGCGCATGTGGAAAACGATTTTGTCAGGGCAAGTGTTCAGTGAAGTCATCATCAACAAGCGCAAGGATGGCAGCCTGTATTACGAAGAAAAAACCATCACTCCGCAAAAGGACCGGCAGGGCGAAATCACCCATTTTATATCCACCGGAAAGGATATTACCGAACGCATGGAAGTGCAGCAGCGCTTTCAGCACATGGCGCATCATGATGCGCTAACCGGCTTGCCCAATCGACTGTTGCTGCAAGACCGCCTGCATCAGGCGATGCCACGCACGCTCTGGCATAAACGCGGTCTTGGCATCATGTTTCTCGATCTGGATCGGTTCAAACGCATCAACGATACGCTCGGCCATGACGTTGGCGACCAATTGCTGCGCGAAGTCGCGGCCCGATTCAGCACTTGCGTGCGCGAAGGCGATACGGTGGCGCGTCTCGGGGGCGACGAATTCGCTATTTTGCTCAATGACCTGTCTTCGCGCGAAGACGTGGCGCCGGTGGCCGACAAGCTGGTGGAGTCGCTGGCCGAACCGATTATGGTCAATGATCTGGAATTGTATGTCGCCGTCAGCATCGGTATTTCCCTGTTCCCGGAGGATGGCAAAGACAACAAGACGTTGTTGAAGAAAGCCGATATCGCGATGTATCAGGCCAAGGCGAACGGCGGCAACAGTTACTTTTTTTATGCCGATGAAGGCAATGTGGACGCCGCCGAGCGTCTGGCGCTGGAAGCCAAATTGCGTCGCGCGCTGGAACGCGGCGAATTTCACCTGCATTACCAGCCCCAGTTGAAACTGGACACGGCCGAGATCGTAAGCCGGGAAGTATTGCTGCGCTGGTCGCACCCCGAGTTTACCAATGTCACGCCCGACCGGTTTATTCCCCTGCTGGAAGAAACCGGCCTTATTGTCGCCGTCGGCGAATGGGTGTTGCACACTGCCTGTCTGGATGAAATGGTTCGCCAGCAAGCCGGTCTCAAACCACAGCGGGTTGCGGTCAATCTTTCGATCCGGCAATTCAGGGATTCCGGCTTTGTCGCCATGGTCGAACAAGTCATCCAGCAGACAGGTATCGATCCGCAATATCTGGAGCTGGAAGTCACCGAGAGTCTGCTGATCGATAATATTTCCGCAACCGCCAAAGTGCTGCATCAGTTGCATGACCTCGGGGTCAAGCTGTCGATCGATGATTTCGGTACCGGTTATTCCTCGATGAATTACCTTAAGCGCCTGCCGTTCGATACTCTCAAGATCGATCAATCATTCGTGCGCGACATCATCCGCAATCGGGACGATGCCGCCATCGCGGTGGCCATCATCACGCTGGCGCACAGCATGGATCTGGAAGTGGTGGCCGAAGGGGTGGAAACCCTCGAGCAGCTCGAATATCTGCAGGGGCAGGGCTGTGATCTGATTCAGGGCTACCTGTGCAGCCGACCAATACCTTTTGATGAATTGACCGCATTCGATGAAATCGATCCGCAACTGAAAAGTTTTCTTCAACCGGGTACCCCGACACCGGAGGCCGAATCATGAATAAAAATGCACGCCCTACTTTTAGTGCCGGGCTGAAGAGGCTGCTACCGGTTTTATTCGTCGCTGTCACGATGGCAATTTCCCATGTCGCCAACGCGCAGAACAAGGCTCCACTGAGACTGGGGTTGATTCCTCATCTGAGTAGCAATTTGTTAATCAGAAAATACCAGAATCTGATTAATTATCTTGAACGGTCTCTGGATCGGCCGGTGATTGTCAGCACTGCTCCAGATTTCAAGACCTATCTGAAACGAGCTCGAACAGGTCGTTTCGACCTTTACTTGACCGCGCCTCACATGGGCATTCTGCTCGAAAAGAATCAGCACCATATTGTGTTAGTCCGGTTTTCAGCGCCACTTGAAGCCGTGATTGCCGTCAGAAAAAACTCGCCTTATCAATCAGTTAAAGAGTTAACTGGTAAAACGCTGGCCGCTCCTAACAAGCTGGCCATGGTCGACCTTATGGGCGAGAAGCTGCTCACCGATGCAGGGCTTGATATTCAAAGTTCTGTGAATCTGAATTATTCCAATTCAAGCAATAACCCACTCATCTTGCTGGGTGACGGCAAGGCGGACGCCGCAATATCCGGATTTCCCGGCTTCAGGTTTGTGTCTCGTAGCCCGCGCTTGAAATCGCCCTTGCGGATATTGAGAAAGAGTAGTTCGGTGCCTCATATGTTTTTTTTGACTCCTCCCCACATTCCAGCGGCTCAGCGAGAAAATATCAAGTCAGCCTTGCTGGCCATCGATCAGGACGCAACCGGACGATCATTTCTCGAACAATTACCCTTTGGCAAGCTGATCGAAGTGTCCGAAGAAGACCGCGAACAGTTGAAAGATTTCGCCAAACTGCTGGAACAGCGCCTGGCCGATGACTGACCGCCGACGTAGTTTTTTCAAGTCACTGCGCTTCAAGCTGATCGCCACTGCAATCGTGGTCGAAGTGGTATTGCTGTCGCTACTGGTATGGAATTCGATGCGCTTGACCGAGCAAAGCCTGACCGAGCAGATGGAACACCGCATGAACGAATTGCAGCCCTTGCTCAACGCCAGCCTGTCCGGGCCTTTGCTGCAGGAAGACATCGTTTCGATGCAGGATATCATGCAGCAATATCAGAGTGATGATGTGCTGTATTACGCGGTTTACAATAGTTTCAACGAATTGATGGTAACCCGTGGCAAGCCGGTACTGGCAACCGAGCAGACCGATCACGATACCTTCGGCAAGGCTATCCATCAGCGCGACCAAGATATCTATTACATTCATATGCCAATCAAAATCGAACAGCGGGTGGTTGGTCATCTGGATCTCGAAATCAGTCTGCGATTTATTCAGCAGGCCGTTGAGAAGGTATGGCAGCAAGGGGTGCTGATCGCGCTGGCTGAAATCCTGTTGAGTACCTTGTTACTGAGTATCATCGGCCTTTTGTTGACCCGACATCTCAGTGAATTGACCCGGGTTGCACATTTGATGTCCCAGGGCGATCTGTCAGCGCGTGCCAAAGTATCCACCCATGATGAAATCGGCGAAGCCGCCGCCACCTTCAACCGGATGGCAGACAATATCTCGAAGAGCCAGCAACAGTTATTGCAACGCAAGGATGAAATTCGAAAGCTCAATGCCGAGCTGGAACAACGGGTCGAAACCCGCACGCAGGAACTGTCGAACGCCAATACCCGGCTGGAAGACTCGCTGAGCGAACTGCAAAAGACGCAGTCTCAACTGGTGCAGTCGGAAAAAATGGCGGCGCTGGGTGGTCTGGTGGCCGGGGTGGCGCACGAAATCAATACGCCCATCGGTCTGGGCGTGACTACCGCCAGTTATCTGCAGGAAAAGGTGCAGCATTTACGCGATTTATATGAACGCGATGAAATGACGCGCGATGATTTCGAGCGATTCCAGGACGCGGTGCAAAAATCAGCGACGATTATTTCGAGCAATCTGCAACGCTCAGCCACACTGATTCAGAGTTTTAAAAAGGTCGCGGTCGATCAGGCCAGTGAAGACTTACGAAGCTTTGGCGTGTGCGAATATCTGGACGACATCATCAAGAGCCTGAGTTTCAGGATTCGCAAGTCGGGCCATCAGGTCAAGGTGCATTGCGAGCAGGAAATCCGGGTCAACAGTTACCCCGGCGCTCTTGCGCAAATTATCACCAATCTGGTCGATAACGCCCTGATTCATGCCTTTAGCGAAAACCAGAACGGTGACATCAATATCCATGTCAGCCAGCCAGAGGCTGGACAA
Source organism: Gammaproteobacteria bacterium (assembly GCA_024763505.1). Lineage (GTDB taxonomy): Bacteria > Pseudomonadota > Gammaproteobacteria > JACNJF01. The sequence goes on along the minus strand of JANTFI010000108.1, from coordinate 3,705 downwards.
TTATTGATCGACTTTTGTGACAATGGTGTGGGCATGGACGAGGAAACCGTGCACAAAATCTTTGACCCGTTTTTTACCACTCGGCGTGGTGATGGCGGTTCGGGACTGGGTATGCATATCGTGTATAACCTGGTCACCCAGACTTTCAATGGCAGCATCGAATGCGAAAGTTCCAGCGATGGCAGTTGTTTTCGCATGCGCCTGCAAGTCGAAAGTTGATTGCCTGATTCAGCCTTCCCTTTTCAACTTTCTCTTTTCAGCATTCCCTTTCAGCAATCCTTTAGCATTGTATCCCGACTTCAACGTGCCGCCTGATAGTAGGGCATCATCTTCGGTATCAGTCTTTTCAGTGCTGCTTCGCGGTTTTTCGGCGATGGATGAGTGCTCATGAATTCCAGTTTGCTGTCGCCCAAACTGGCCATTTTCTGCCACAGTGTTACCGCAGCATTCGGGTTATAGCCGGCTTTGGCAGCCAGTTCGATACCGATCTTGTCGGCTTCGGATTCTGACTGTCGGCTGTTGGGCAGTTTGATCGCGACCTCGGCTGCGCTTGCGGCTAGTGAAGAAGTGCCGGTGGCATCACCGATGGTGGAATTATACAGGTTGACGGCCAGGTCCGAGGCCATCGCAACCGACATCCGCTCGGCGGTGTGATTGGCCAGCGCATGCGCGATTTCATGCCCCATCACCTGGGCGATTTCATCATCGGTTAAATGCAGTTTTTCAATCAGTCCTGTATAAAATGCCATTTTTCCTCCGGCCATGCACCAGGCATTGACTGTCTTCGGGTCGTCGATTACCTTGACGCTCCACTCCCATTTGGCGCTTTCCGGGCGCATCTTTTTGGCCTGTTCGATCAAGCGGTTGGTGATGCGATTGACGCGCTGTAGCAGTGCAGCATCGTTATCCAGCTTGCCGGCTTTGGAAATCGGTTCGAGCATGTTGACATACGCCTGTTTGGATGCAGAAATGGCTTTGCTTTCGCTAACCAGCATAACTTGTCGGCGTCCGGCCACATTGGTGGCGCAAGCGCTTACCAGCGTAAGCATGGTGATAAAAACTACGAAGCGGGACAGGCGGGTATTCATAATTGACTCCTTCATCTTGGATCCGGTCATTACAATGCGGCGTTACTTTAGCAGAGAATAGAAACAATGGCATTCGATCCGGAAAAAGCGCAGAGAATCTGGATGACTGTGCAACAGGTACCCTGTGGCAAGGTCAGCAGCTACGGTTTTATTGCCGATCTGGCCGGTTTGCCGGGGCGCGCCCGCATGGTCGGAAAAGTCATGCAATATGCACCCGAAGCGATGGCATTGCCGTGGCATCGCATCCTCAAAAGCAATGGCCAGATTGCGTTTCAGGCCGGTTCGGAATCCGCCCGGCTGCAAACCGAATTGCTCCGGCTCGAGGGCGTCGAGGTGATCAATAACCGGGTCAGGCTTTCGCGGTATGGCTGGCAGCCCGCGCTCGGTGAATTATTGTTGATGGAATTTTGATTCCTGCTCAGGGAACCAGAGACAATAGTCGCCGCACTTCAAAAACGCCGACACTGGCCATCGTGAAATCGAGTTTTCGCAAGGCTTGCAACTCGCTCAAAATCTGGTCATAGCGGCGAATCGCATAGACGTATTTATCCATCCACTGCTTCAGCGCCTTGGTGGTGTGGCGTTTGTTTTTCACCGATTGCAAAATCAGTTCGGTCAATTGTCGCTGATAGCGGTGCAATTCATTGCGCATATTGGCAATAGCCAATTGGTGCCAGTGATTGCGCACATTGGTTTCGGAAATCTGGTCGCGAATCCAGTTCAGTTGCAGGCGCTCGGAAATGGCAAAGAACAGGCGCGCGGTATTTTCGGTGCCGGAGCGCTGTGAAATCTTGATTTCGATGATATCGAAAGACGAGGCGAGAATACTGGTTTCGGCCAGACGGCTGGCAATTTCTTGCGGAAAACCCTGCTTCAGCAACAAGCGGCGCGCTGCGGTATAGGTTTTGCGCGCCTTGCCGGTCAAGGCGTGCGGTATCACCTTGCGCAGTCGCTGGCAATCGCTGCGGTAGCGTTCGATCAGGGTTTCGACATCGAGCCGAGCGGCATGGTTGCGCAAAAGCCAGCTGATTGATCGCTCCAGCAGTCCGCTGATCATGCGAAAGGCCTGATAGCGATTTTGTTCGCTGACCTGATTATCCAGCTGCTGCAATTGTCGCCACAGCGGATCACTGTCGAAAACCTTGCGTGCGATGACGAAGGCCTTGGCGATGCTGGCGATATTGGCGCCGGTTTCTTCACGCATGCGGAAGCCGAATCCGGGACCGATCTGGTTGATAACCTGATTACTGAGCTGGGTGGCGATGATTTCCCGACGCAACGGATGGGACAGGATTTCATCGCGGAAATCGACTTGAACGGCGGCCGGGAAGTAATCGATCAGGACATCATTGAAAAAGGGTTCATCGGCGATCGAAGAATCGAGCAGTGCACTTTTGTAGGTCAGTTTGCTGTACGACAGCAGAATACTCAGTTCCGGTCCCAGCAAGCCGCGGTTTTGCGCAATGCGTTCGGTAATGGTGTCTTCAAAGGGCAGATATTCGAGTTTGCGGTTGAGCACCTTGTCGTTTTCCAGATGACGGATGAAGCGGTTATGTTCATGCATCAATTCGGCACTGCGTGACAATACGATGTCCAGAATCTGGGTCTGGTCATAATTATTCTGCAGGCACAGTTGCGCGACATCGTCGGTCATCTCGAGCAATAAGCGGTTACGATGTTCGATACTGAGTTCACCCTTTAACACCAGCCGCGAAAGCATGATCTTCAGATTGACTTCATGATCGGAGCAATCAACACCTGCCGAGTTGTCGATAGAGTCGGTGTAGATCAGGCCGCCTTTCATGGCATATTCAATACGCCCGAGCTGAGTGAAACCAAGATTGCCACCTTCGCCCACGACCTTGACCCGTAATTCGTTGCCATTGACTCTAAGCCCGTCATTGGCCTTGTCCTTGACCTGATCATGCGTTTCGGTAATGGCTTTGACATAGGTGCCGACGCCGCCATTCCACAGCAGTTCGAGCGGAGATTTGAGCAGGGCGTGGATCAATTCTTCCGGTGTCAGGTAGTCTTCGCTACAGCCGGTCAGGGCTTTCATTTGCGCCGACATGGCAATCTTTTTCTGGCTGCGGCTGAAGATGCCACCACCTTTGCTGATCCATTTTTTATGATAATCCGCCCAGCTTGAAGCGGGTAACTCAAACAGGCGTTTTCGCTCGGCAAAACTGCTTTCGATATCGGGTTCCGGGTCGATAAAGATGTGTTGATGATTGAACGCGGCGACCAGCTGGATCATCGGCGACAGCAACATGCCGTTGCCAAAAACATCGCCCGACATATCGCCGATGCCGAGCACGGTAAATTTTTCGCGCTGGATATCCTTGCCGAGATATCGAAAATGGCGTTTGACCGATTCCCAGGCGCCGCGCGCAGTGATCCCCATCGCCTTGTGGTCGTAACCGGCCGAGCCGCCGGAGGCAAAGGCATCCTGCAGCCAGAAACCCATGCGCAGGGAAATCTCGTTGGCGGTGTCGGAAAAGGTCGCCGTGCCCTTGTCGGCTGCGACCACCAGATATGGGTCTTCTTCATCATAAACCCGACACAGCTCGGGGTGACAAGTCTTGCCCTTGATCACATTGTCGGTCAATTCGAGCAG
>JANTFI010000107.1 GCA_024763505.1 Gammaproteobacteria bacterium | reverse complement strand
CGATGCGCATGAAGTGCGCGTATGCATTTGCAGCGGATTCACGCTGGACGATAACCGTCGCCCGAACAGTTACTCTGACCAGCAATATCTGAAATCCAGCGAAGAAATGATCGAGCTGTTCAAAGATATTCCACAGGCGATCGAAAACACGGTCAAAATTGCGCAAGCCTGTAACGTCACCATCCAGCTCGGCACCAATTATCTGCCGGAATTCCCGATCCCCGAAGGCTTTACCACCGACAGCTATTTTCGCGATGTATCGGAAAAAGGTCTCGAAGCGCGAATGCAGTTTCTGCAGGAGCAATTGCCCGAAGGCGAAACGCTCGATCGTCAAGCCTACATCGACCGTCTCAATGTCGAGCTCGATGTCATCATCGAGATGGGCTTCCCCGGCTATTTTCTGATCGTGGCCGACTTTATCGAGTGGGCCAAGCAGAATGATATCCCGGTCGGGCCGGGGCGTGGTTCTGGTGCCGGTTCGGTGGTCGCTTACGCGCTCAAGATCACTGACCTCGATCCGCTTGAATACGAGCTGCTGTTCGAGCGATTTCTCAATCCGGAACGGGTCTCGATGCCCGACTTCGATATCGATTTTTGCATGGAGAAACGTGACCGTGTGATCGAATACGTGGCCGAAACCTACGGCCGCAATCAGGTGTCGCAAATCATCACCTTCGGCACCATGGCGGCGAAAGCGGTGGTGCGCGATGTCGGGCGCGTGCTCGGGCATCCCTACGGTTTTGTCGATCGCATCGCCAAGCTGATTCCATTCGAGATCGGCATGACGCTGGACAAGGCGCTGGAGCAGGAAGAAGACTTGCAGAATCTGTATCGCGAAGATGAAGAAGTCACTACGCTGCTGGACATGGCGCGCTCGCTCGAAGGCTTGACGCGCAACGTCGGCAAACACGCCGGTGGCGTGGTTATCGCGCCCGGCGATCTGAATGATTTCACACCACTATATTCGGAGCAGGGCGGCGGCGGGCTGGTGTCACAATACGACAAGGGCGATGTCGAGGATGTCGGTCTGGTCAAGTTCGATTTTCTCGGTCTGCGCACGTTGACCATCATCGACTGGGCGGTCAAGGCGATCAATCAGCGCCAGGATCAGCCGCTGGAAATCGAGCGTATTCCGCTGGATGACCCGGATACCTTCAAACTGCTGCAGGACTATCAAACCACTGCCGTGTTCCAGCTCGAATCGCGCGGTATGAAGGATTTGATTCGCCGTCAGCAACCGGATTGCTTCGAGGATATCATCGCGCTGGTAGCGTTGTTTCGACCCGGCCCGCTGCAGTCGGGCATGGTCGATGATTTCATCAACCGCAAGCATGGCCGTTCCAAGGTCGAATACCCGCACCCGGCGCTGGAACCGATTCTGAAACCCACCTACGGCGTCATTCTGTATCAGGAGCAGGTCATGCAGATTGCGCAGGTGCTGGCCAAATACACGCTTGGCGGCGCCGACATGCTGCGTCGTGCGATGGGTAAGAAAAAGCCGGAAGAAATGGCCAAGCAGCGTGAAATCTTCACCAGGGGCGCGCTCGAAAACGGGGTCGAGGAAGCTACCGCGACCTACATCTTTGACCTGATGGAAAAATTCGCCGGTTACGGTTTCAATAAATCGCACTCTGCCGCTTACGCGCTGGTGTCGTATCAAACCGCGTGGCTGAAGCAGCATTACCCGCCGGAATTCATGGCGGCGGTGCTGTCGGCGGATATGGACAACACCGACAAGGTGGTGATTCTGATCGAGGAGTGCCGCGAAATGAAATTGCCGGTGCTGCCGCCGGATGTGAATCGCTCCGATCATCATTTTCGCGCCAGCGATGACGGTGAAATTATCTACGGTCTCGGCGCGATCAAGGGGGTCGGCGAAGCGGCCATCGATATCATCATCGCCGAGCGTGAGCATGGCCCATATCGCTCGCTGGATGATTTCTGCGAACGCGTGGATATGTCGAAAGCCAACAAGAAGGTGATGGAAGCGCTGATCGCCTGTGGCGCGATGGACTGTTTTTCCAGCAATCGTGCCGCGCTGTTGGCACACTTACCCTACGCACTGAAGTCAGCCGATCAGGCGCAGAAAAACAAGGATGCCGGGATGATGGATATGTTTGCGATGGACGAGCCGGAAGACAAGATCAGGCCACTGCCGGATGTGCCTGCATGGGATGAACAAACCCGGCTGATGAATGAAAAGGAAGCGCTCGGGCTGTTTTTGACCGGGCATCCTATAGATTTGTATGAACAGGAATTGAAGCAAATCGTCTCGGTCAATCTCGGACAGTGGCTGCAAAAGCTCGACACCAGCGATTCGCCCACTAGCGGTTACCGGCGCAAGGATGAAGAAGCCACCGTAGTCGGGCTGGTGATCGGCATTCGCACCCGCAATGCGCACAATGGCCGCGAAGTGTTCGTCACATTGGATGACCGCACCGGGCGCATCGATGTGCGCGTATTCCCGGAAATGTATCAAGAGATCGAAGCGCTGGTGAAGAAGGATGTTATCTGGGTGGTTGAAGGTGGTATCTCTTATGATGATTTTAACAATGGCATCCGCATTCGTGCGAAAAAGGTCGAGATGCTGGAGGATTACCGGCTCAATCACGCCCGTACGTTGCACATCAATTGCGCCGACCTGGAACCGAAAAAAATAAAATCATTCTCGGATTTACTGCAACCTTATCGTCAGGGTGGGCAGGCTAGCCTGGTTTTTCATGCCAACAAAGACGGCTATCGTTATCAATTGCACAGCGCTCAGAATACCTTGCGACTGGACGATCATTGCATTCGGCAGCTCGAAAGCAGTGTTGGCAAATCCGCCTTTCGCATCGATTACTCTTGATCGATCGCGGCCAAATGTGAAGCAATTATCAATTTGCTGATTCGTCTGTAAAAGCCCTTCACAGCAGGAAAATGGCTGTTTACCATTAGCTTCTTAAACAACACATGAGGAGCTAACAATGAAAATGAGGATATTCCTACCCACAATTGTATTAACCGGCATGGCGCTGGTTTCCTGCGGCGGTGGTTCATCTGGTGGAGATACAAAAACTTCCGGCAATGTCGGTTTTTCAGGTATGACCACTCCGGCCGAAATCACCACAAATAATGCCGATGACCTGTCGGTTGCCGCTACGGCCGGCACCCGTGCAGCCATTGATCAGGGGAATGTGCCTACCGGTGGCAAGGTTTCACCCAATGCCTCGATTTTGCTTGCGATATCATCAGACATGGCGCGTCGCCATTCGACAGCGAACCGAACTGCCAATCAGGAAATTCCGAATGTCTGTTCATCCGGCTCAGCCAGCTTTGAGTCCAATGCAGATAACACCGCGTTCACCTATACCTATAGCAACTGTACCCTGGCTTATGGTTCAGAGTACGGTGGGACGGTGACCGCTGATGGTGTGATGCGCTACCAGCAAAATTCGGATGGTTCTTTCAACTTCAGCTACGAAAATTTCACCGTAACCTATCTGGGTGAAACGACCACATTCAACATGAATGTCAGCTGTGACAGCACTTACCAGTGTACCTATCAGTCGGATTTTAAAGGGCTGGATGGACGTATTTACCGAGTTGAAGGTGCTTCAGTCAGCACTACGGATGGCTATACCTATAATGTATCGGCAACCGTATATGACCCGGATTTTGGCTCGATCACGATTGATGCCAATGTGACCTATGGCAGCTGTTCAACTGGAGTTCCGCAGTCTGGCAGTATCACCTACACCGGCTCCGGCGGTTCTAGCGGTTCGGTCGTGTATAACGATTGTGATAGCTTTACCGTGACTCTGAACGGAGTCTCAACCACTTACCTATGGGCCGATATTCTGGTCGGTTAATTCGCTCCGAGAACGAAAAAAGCCCCGCCATTCTGGCGGGGCTTTTTTATGCCGGAATCAAATTACGGTGTGAAACAGAACCCGCTTTGTTCGCAGACATCGCTCATCAGGTAGATGAACAATTCAGCGTGCTGCTCGGGTCTGGGCAAATCCTGATTGTCGGAAGAGGCAGGGTAGGCGCGAATCTGTAATTGGGTCAGGCTCTTGCCGGGGTTGACTGCATTGACAAACAGGCTGGTCCCTTCATATTCATGCGCCAGCGATTGCATCATGCCGTTGATGGCGGCCTTGCTGACTGCATAGGCATCCCAGTACGCGCCGCTTTTGTCATCCGTCATAAACAGCAGCGAAGCGTGAGGGGAGTTTTTCAGCAGAGGAATACAGTGTTTGGTCAACAGATAAGGGCCGTGCAGATTGACTTGCATGACCTGAAACCAGGTCTCGGCATCGCTGTGCTCAAACGGGGTGGGCGCGCCGAGTTGCACGGCGGCGTGCAACAAACCATCGAGGCGGCCGAATTCCTTTTCGATGGTTTGCGCCATGTCGAAGTAATCCTTTTCGGTCGCGCCTTCCAGATTGAGCGGATAAATCGCTGGTGTCGGATAACCGGCCTGCTCGATTTCATCATACAGGTTTTCCAGGAAGCGAACGTTTTTACCGAGCAAAATGATCGTTGCTCCTGCTTTGGCGTAGGCGAGTGACATCGCCTTACCATAGCCGCCGGTGCAACCGGTAATCAGAATGACCTTGTCTTGCAGGCTGTTCGGGGTCGCGGTGTAGTCGTCGGGCTTGTGGGCAATTTGCATGGTTGGGCTCTTGGAAATTCAAATAAAATTCAGTACTTGTAGCGGGTGGTCGATGATGCCATCGGCCTGCCACTCATCGAGTCGGTCAGGTTCGGCAATGTAGCCGTAAGCAGCGATGATTGTGGTCATTTCGGCGGCGTTGCCGGCCTCGACATCTCGCGGGTCATCACCCACATACAGGCAATGCTGAGGCGCGATATCGATGCGTTGTGCAGCGGTCAATAACGGCAACGGATGCGGCTTTTTCTGCGCCGTGGTGTCCGCCGAGATGGTTACGGCCGATCGTTTGTCCAGCGCCAGTTTTTGCAATAACGGCTCAGTCAGCCAGCCCGGTTTATTGGTGACGATGCCCCACGGTATATCCCGTTGTTCCAGTTGTTGCAGCAGGGATTCACATCCATCGAATAAAACCGATTGATCGGCGATATGGTCGATGTAGTAATCGAGCAGTCGCTGGCGTAACGGTTCCCAGTCACTTTCAGGGCGGGTGGCGGCAAAAGCCAGTTCGACCAGTGCCAGCCCGCCACGTGAAACCTGCGGCCGAATCACTTCCAGCGGCAGCGGCGGCAAGCCTTCGGATTGCAGCACATAATTCAGAGCTCCGGCCAGATCGGGCGCAGTATCGACCAGCGTGCCGTCCAGATCGAACAGCACGGCCTGTATGGATGACGTCATTGCGGGCGGCAAGTCATCAGGTAATTGATATCGATATCGCGACCCAGAGAGTACTGTTTACTCAGCGGGTTATAACTGAGACCGGTGATATCGATGACTTCCAGCCCGGCATTGCGTGCGGCTTGCGCCAGTTCGGATGGCTTTAGAAATTTTTGATACTCGTGGGTGCCACGCGGCAGCATGTTCATGATGTATTCCGCACCGACGATGGCCAGCATGAAGGCTTTCGGATTGCGGTTGATGGTTGACAACACCAGCGTGCCATCGGCTTTCAACAGTCTGGCGGCAGCGGTGACGATGCTGTCCGGGTCGGGTACATGCTCGAGCATCTCCAAACAGCAAACGACATCAAATTCGCCCGCGTGCTGGTCGGCAAACTGCTCGGCGGTTGTCAACTGATAGTCAACCTGCAGGCCAGATTCATGCAGGTGCAGGCGTGCCACATCGAGCGATTGCTCAGCCATGTCGATGCCGCAGACTTCAGCGCCTCTGGCAGCCAGTGCTTCCGACAGAATGCCGCCGCCACAACCGATGTCCACCACCTTTTTGCCGTGCAGCCCACCGCTTTGCTGCTCGATGTAATCGACGCGCAGCGGGTTGATGTCGTGCAGGGTTTTGAATTCGCTCTCGGTGTCCCACCAGCGACTGGCCAGTGCCGAGAATTTTTCGATCTCGGCGGCATCTACATTGTCTGTGTTCATCATATCGGGGTTTGATTGCGGCAGTCGAAAAGAAGAAATGATTATACTTTTTTCGAGACTTTCTCGCCGCTGATTTTTTTCATCCATTGCTGTGCGCGTTCGATGATTTCGACCGTATCGAAGTCGATGAACTCGCCATCAGCCAGCTTGCGCTCGCCATTAATCCACACATTCGACACTTGCAGACTATTGGTCGCATACACCAGTTGGGAAATCGGGTCGTAGATCGGCTGGGTGTTGAGTCCCGAGAAATCGATCGCGATGCAATCGGCTTGCTTGCCGACTTCAAGCGAACCGATTTGTTCTGCCAGCCCAAGCGCCTTTGCGCCATTGATCGTTGCCATGCGGATGCTTTGCTCAGTGTTGCAGGCGCTGGCATCTCCACTCAAGCCTTTGCACAACAGCGCGGCGGTTCGCATTTCGCCGAACATATCCAGATCATTATTGCTCGCCGCGCCGTCTGTGCCGAGACAGACATTGATGTCGAGTTTGTGAAATTGATCGACCTGACACAGTCCGCTGGCGAGTTTCAGGTTGGACTCGGGGCAATGCACGATGTGGACGCCGGTTTCGGCCAGTCGTTCGCGTTCCAGATCGTTGACGGATGTCATGTGCACCGCTATCAGGTTGGGGGTGAGTAAATTGAGTTGGTCCAGCCTTTCGAGCGGACGCAAACCGGTGTTCTTGACCGCCTCATCTACCTCGAACTGCGTTTCATGGATGTGCATGTGCACCGGAATATCCAGCTCACTGCTGTAGATGGCGATTTTTTCCAGCGGCTGATCCGACACGGTGTACGGGGCGTGGGGTGCCAGAGCGGCAGAAATCAGCGGCATTTCGCGGATTTCATCGAACACGGTCATTGCCTTGCCGAGATATTCATCGGCGTTTTGCGCCCACACCGTCGGGAAGTCGAGCACGATCAAACCACTTACGGCGCGCATGCCCATCTGCTGGCAGGTTTTCGCCATCACATCGGGAAAGAAATACATATCGTTGAAGCAGGTGGTGCCGCCGCGCATCATCTCCGCTACCGCAAGCCGGACACCGTCTTCGATGAATTGGCGATCGACCCACTGGTTTTCGGCCGGCCAGATATAGTTTTGCAACCAGTCCATCAATGGCCGGTCATCGGCGATGCCGCGCAGCAGGCTCATCGCAGCATGAGTATGTGTATTGACCAGGCCCGGCATCAGCAATTGACCGGGCAGCTCGATGATGTGAGCCTCGGCAAATCCAGCCAGGTCTTCGAGTTGTGCAAATGGCGTCAAGGAAATAATTTTGTCCTGTTCGATTAACAGCGCGGTTTCGGTGAGTAATTGAAACGCGTTATCGACCGGCAGCAGCCATTGCGGTTTGATGATGGTCAGGTTTTTTATGGTTTGATTTTTCATGGCGCAAACGATAAGCGGTAAAGCGGTTGAGTGCAATGCCATGTCCAGACTTCACAAAATATCATGACAAAAGCATCCGCCAGAGATGTATTTTCAGTACAATCTGGCTTTTGCTGTTGTGTACTTCCACCATCATCATGGCTTTCAAAACCTCGATTTCTCCCATCCGCTGGGAAAATGATCAGCTTGTTCTGCTTGATCAGCGTTTTCTGCCCGCGCGGCTCGACGATTATGTCTGCGATACGCTGGAGCAGGCTGCGCAAGGTATTGCCGACCTCGTGGTGCGCGGCGCACCGGCAATCGGCATCACAGCTGCGTATGCGGTGTATCTCGGGTATCGCCAGCATCTTGAGGATTCGAGCTACGATTTGGATGCTGCCTTGAAACAGCTGGAAAGTGCTCGCCCGACCGCGGTCAATCTGGCATGGGCGGTTCGCGAACAGCAGCGCCTGCTTGATTCGACTTCAGGCGACGCGAGTCAGGCTCTGCTGAACAATGCCCAGCGAATCCACCAGCAGGATTTCACCGACAATATCCGCATGGGTGACTATGCGGCTGAGCTGATCGAACCCGGTTCGAGTGTGCTTACGCATTGTAACGCCGGCGCGCTGGCCACCGCCGGCTATGGCACCGCGCTGGGAGTGATTCGCTCGGCATTTGCACAACACAAGCTGGATCAGGTTTTCGCATCGGAAACCCGGCCCTGGATGCAAGGCCTCCGGCTGACCGCATGGGAGCTGGCTGCAGATAACATTCCGGTGACGCTGATTATCGAAGGCGCAGCGTCCTCGCTGTTTGCGCGCCAGCAGATCGACTGGGTCATCGTCGGTGCTGATCGAATCTGTGCCAATGGCGATGTCATCAACAAGGTAGGTACCGCCAATCTGGCGTTGCTAGCCAGACACTATGGTGTGAAATTCATGGTCACCGCGCCCACCTCGACTATTGATATGCACACCGCAAACGGCGCAGACGTTGAGATCGAAAATCGTAGTGCACAGGAAATTCTCGGGGAAAATTATGCCGGTAATGAAAAAGTTACGGCCTGGAACCCGGTTTTCGATGTGACCGATGCGGATTGGGTGAATGCCATCGTCACAGAAAAGGGCGTGATTTTGCAGCCCGACCGGGAGAACATCCGTCAGCAGATGGAAAGTTGATTTGACAAAGCTCAATTTCAAGCGAAATTTATAGCGACATAAGCCTGAATCTGTCGAAAATCAATTTTAAGCGTGCTTTTTATAAGTGGAGGATAAGGCGGGGTTCGTGCTAAAATGCCTGAAATCGATTTTCAGAGGCCTTGGTCAAAACCTTGATCAATAAAAATATTATAAAATTTCAGCATCATTTACCCAGCTGCAAACCCTCTGCTGACCCACGCATAACCACTCGACCTGCCCTCGCAACCAAAGGCTAACCCAGGAGTTTTCAGCTAGATGAGCGATATCGCCAAGGAAGTATTTCCGGTCAATCTCGAAGACGAGATGCGACAATCCTATCTTGAATACGCCATGAGCGTCATCGTCGGGCGTGCCTTGCCGGATGTACGAGACGGCCTCAAACCGGTGCATCGCCGCGTATTGTTCGCGATGAATGAACTCGGCAACGACTGGAACAAACCCTACAAGAAATCGGCCCGCGTGGTGGGTGACGTCATCGGTAAATATCATCCGCATGGCGACACCGCCGTGTATGACACCATCGTGCGCATGGCGCAACCGTTTTCGCTACGCCATATGCTGGTCGATGGGCAGGGTAACTTCGGCTCGGTCGATGGTGACTCGGCCGCTGCGATGCGATACACCGAAGTGCGTATGGCCAAGATCGCACACGAAATGCTCGCCGATCTGGACAAGGAAACCGTCGATTTCACGCCCAACTACGATGAATCCGAATTCGAACCGGCCGTGCTGCCAACCAAAATCCCCAATCTGTTGGTCAATGGATCCTCCGGTATCGCGGTCGGCATGGCGACCAATATTCCGCCGCATAATCTCGCTGAAGTGATCGATGCCTGCGTGATGATGGTCGATCAGCCAGAGTGCTCGGTGGAAGATTTGATGACCTGTATTCCGGGGCCGGATTTTCCGACTGCGGCTTACATCAATGGTGCGCGCGGAATCCGTGAAGCTTACCGCACCGGTCGCGGCCGAATCTATCTGCGCGCTCGCACCGAGGTCGAGGAAGATGCCTCCGGCAAACAGAAAATCATCGTCACCGAGCTGCCGTATCAAGTTAACAAGGCTCGCCTGCTGGAAAAGATCGCCGAGCTGGTCAAACTGAAAAAAATCGAAGGCATCACTGGCCTGCGTGATGAGTCCGACAAAGATGGCATGCGCATGGTGATCGAGCTGCGCCGCGGTGAAATCGCCGATGTCATTCTCAACAACCTGTATCAGCAGACACAGATGCAAAACGTGTTCGGCATCAATATGGTAGCGCTGATCGATGGTCAGCCCAAGCTGTTGAACCTGCAACAGATTATCGCCGCTTTCA
>JANTFI010000106.1 GCA_024763505.1 Gammaproteobacteria bacterium | reverse complement strand
GGTTTGATCTGCAGCTTTACCTCGGGTTTGGCTTTTGCCAAAGGGGTCATCGGTTTAGCGGTTTTCTCGATCGATGTTTTTTCTGCCACAATGCCTTGAACAGAGTCGTCACCCTGGGTCGGGGACGGCTCTGGATTTGTCTGGACGCTCGCGACCGGCGCAGTTTTCAACGGCTTGCGTAAGCGAATCTGCCAGGAGTAATAATCAACATGCCGACTCGGCTCAGACGATACCAGCACGCCATCAGCGGTCACGAATTGCAATTCCGTACCTTGCGCCGTTGATCGAACCCCGACTTGCCGCAGCCATCGACTCTGCTCGAACGAAGGCACTATGATTTTTTTCTGGCTGTTGGTAATCAAAAAGGTATAGCGGTTTTTCTGCTGTTGCCGCAAAAAGGTCTGGGCCTCCGGTTCCAGCTGCAGGGACAACACCACGGATTGCGGCTGCTCGCTGATTTGCAAACCGGTGACGGCCTGTTTGGCTTGCGCCTCTGCAACCGGTGGCAATGGCGGCGTCGGCACAAGACTGGATTGCGCCGGTTCCACCTTCGGCACTCTGGCTGCATTCACCGACTGAACCGTGCTTACCGGGGCTGACGCAGTTGCAGGAATTGTCGGAATTGCCTTTGACACCGATCTTTCGCTGCCATTGTTATCGGCCAGGCGGAAAATATCCTGCCCGTTAAAATGAAGCAATAGCAGCACCACCACGATCAAGAGCAGCACTACCGCCAGAACAATCCCGAAGCGGAAACGATTGGAAGGAGGCCGGGGCGAAGATTTTTCAGGCGCAGCATCGAGCGAAGAAAATACCGAAGATGGAGTATCCAGTTCCTTGAGCACATTATTGATTACGCTCATATCAACCCCGCAGTGTTTAAGGCGGTTGACGCATATCCGCTGGCTGCAACCAGCAACGGCAGGGCTAGATCCAACTGACGGGTATCATCAGCGGCCTGTCGAACCTGTTTTTTCTGAACATAAAAATCATCACTGGCATAGGCCAGCATCAGAGCCTTGTCGCAAAGCAGATTAATCAGGCGAGGAACACCACCGGTTCTTCGGCTGATTAGATCCAGCGCCTGTTGCGAAAACAGCCGCGGTCCGCAATACCCGGCCGCCAGCAAGCGGTGCTCGATGTATTGCCCGATTACAATGGTCGACAATGACTGTAGATGACAGGCATGCACGATGCGTTGCCGTAATTGACGAATGCTTTTTTGCTCAAGCAAATCATCCAGTTCCGGCTGACCGAATAACAGGATTTGCACCAGCTTTTTTTTCTCGGTTTCCAGATTACTGAGCAAGCGGATCGCTTCCAGACTTTCCACCGGTAGCGACTGCGCCTCGTCGAGCAAGATAATCGTGCTTCGATTACGACGCGCATTCTCGATCAATTGGTGGTTGATCGCGGCCAACGGGTCTTGAGCGGTATCTTCAGCCGGTAAATCCATTTCACGGGCTACCGCCTGCAGCAAGGCTTCGCAACTCATATAGGGATTGGGTATATAAATGGTGTCAAAGTCATCATCGAGTTGATTGAGCAGCTTGCGGCAGATCAGGGTCTTGCCGGTACCGACTTCACCAGTCAGTTTGATAAAGCCATCTCCTCGGTCGATCGCTATGCGCAATACATTCAGGGCCTGTTGATGAGACAGGCTGTGAAAATAGAAATCCGTATCCGGTGTCAGATTGAAGGGCTTTTCGTTCAACCCGTAATAGGATTCATACATGATTCGGGCTCTGAAGGCGGTACAGAATACCGCTTTTACTGATCCTGTTTTGATGGTTTGCTTTTACGCATTTTCTGTAATCGCTCCATACGCTGCCGGCTTTGTCCGATGTAGTCGGTCCAGACCTGATTGCTGCCGGCAACGATCGGTTTCAATAAAATAACCAGTTCGCTGCGACTGTTCTGACGATTCTGCTGTTTGAACATATTGCCGATCAACGGTATCGATGCCAGACCGGGTACGCCGCCATCCTCATCACCGGATTTGTTTTGCATCAACCCGCCGATTACGATGACTTGGCCACTGCGAGCCTTGACCACCGAGTCGGATTCGCGCACCGAGCTGAGCGCCAGCGGCAATTGCTGCGGTTGACCCGCGACCGTGATATTTTTTACCTGATCGGTCACTTCACTGACACTCGGATGTATGTGCAGGATCACTTGATCATCTTCACTGATTTGCGGCGTGACATCGAGCGCGATACCGGAAAAGAAAGGGCTCAGTATGATATTCGGTGTTGTGGTGGTCGCGCTGCTGCCGGAGGTAGTGGTAGAAGAAATACCGGTCACAAAAAACTCATCCGCACCGACCTTGATGACCGCCTTCTGATTATTGACCGTAGACACCCGCGGGCTCGACAACACTTGCACTTCTCCCTGAGTCGACAGCAATCGCATCAGCGCCGCAAAATTATCATTCGCTCCACCGACGGTAAACAGATTGGCGATGCCGGCCGTACCGAGCGAAGTCAAGGCCGGCGTGTTGGCATTGAGCAGACTCGGCGTACCATCGACCAGCCCGGCCTGCCCGACCAGCAGGTCACTACTGGAACTGCGCGACAGCGCGGCCCAGTCGATACCTGATTGAAAACTGTCATTCAACTGAACCTCAATGATCTTGGCTTCCAGAATGACCTGGCGTTGCAAATTTTTCTGGGCACTGCCGAGGTATTCTTCCACATCGCGTAATTCACCCGGCATGGCTCGGACGATCACCAGCCCGGCCTGCGGATCGACCACAACCGAGCGCCCTTCGGTCTGCCCAACTATGGATACAATGGTTTGATGCAGATTATCCCAAAAGCTGGCCTGATTGCTGGTTTTGATTCGGCTGGACTTGACCTGAGTCGCTCCGGTTGAAGGATCGGTAGCAGTTGAGCCATCACCGTTTGCCGTATTGCCGGTGGTCAATTGTCCGGAGCTGACCGACATATTCGATTCACCGTCACGTTTGATATTGAGGTAATTGACATGAAAAATTCTGGATTGAATTCGGGCCGGCAAGACAATGTAACCGTTACCATTTGTTCGATACTCGTAGCCGTACACTTCGCGAGCGAGATCCATCACTTCGGATATCGATACATTTTTAAGATCCAGACTGATCGTTCCGCTGACGCTCGGATGAACTACCATGTTGATATCGGTATCAGCAACCAGACTCATGAAAAACACATCAGCCGGCGCATTGGAAACGGAAATATCAAATCTCGACTCTGGCACTATTACCTCTTCAGTAATCGGTGCAGTCAACCCGCCGGCGGGCAGCAAGTCATTCATCACATCTGCTGACGGGGTAACAGGCAATTGTCTGGACTCAGCGTGGGACTGGGACATTTCCTGCTGAATCGAATCGTTTATCTGCGAGCGATTTTTATCAAATTGCTGACTCGCGCAAGATGCCAGAAAAAGGATGCCCGATAGCAAATAGATTTTCTTGTTCATAATGATTTCTCAACACGAGGCTTTACTTTTCGCTTGACCGGCAAGCGGCTCGCCGCCCCCAGTTTTAATTCAATAGTCTTGTTCTTCTGTTTCAAACGCACCCGGTCTTTCTCGATAGAGAGCAATCGAGCACCATCAACCATCTGGCCGGGTCTAACCAGTTGCTGGTTGATGATCGCATGCTGGCGGTTTTCGGAAAGCAAAACAGACTCCAGTACCCAACGAGGTTTGACCGGTTTTTTTTCGGCTTTGGCCGGTTTGCTTTGAACCCGCGACGCTGCGATCTTTTTAAGTTTTTCCTGCTTGAATTTTTTCAACGCAAATGCCGGTGGCTGCATCGGGTCGTAAAATTGAGCCGGTAACGGGGATGCGATCAACAGCAAGGAGATTGAGAATAAAATCAGTTTCATTACAACCCCACCCAGCTTTCGGTATCACTCAGGGTTGAAATCTCGATATCAACATGTACGTTTGCAGAGTTTTGACTACTCAGTTCGATGTCATCCCAGATCAATTGCCAGGGTAATTGTTCCAGCTTTTTGACGTATTCCAGTACATCCTGATAACGCCCGTCAAAGCCGACTTTCATGACATGGCGGTAAATTGCCGGCTGTTTTTGTTCATCTGCAGTATTTTCCTGTTCCTGACTAAACAACGGTTGTACCCGGATGCGACGAATATCCGTCAACTTCAAACGGGACTGGGCAAAAATCATTTGCTGCATCAGTTCAAACATTTCATCCGGCTCGATCAGCGCACTGGTTTTTTCATCCAGCAGGCGATTGACTCTGGTCAGTTCCTGCTGTAATTGCTGCAGCTTGTATTGCTCCTTCCGGTGAACACCCTGTTGCATACGCTGTTCAATCGTCAGACGCGTTTCATCGAGTATGGCAATCTCGCTTTTCAATGCTGTGTTTTTTTTCTGCAGTTGCGCGGCTTCCATGCGAACCGGCGCTGCAAAGAATTGCCAGAACAAAAAGATCAGTACCACGGCGCTACTGAGCAGGACCACACCTCGCTCACGCTGGCTCATCTGGTTGAATCGGTCTGCCCATTGCAACAAGGTCTTATTCATCCACAGACTCCCGGCTGGCTATCCGAAAATCGATCTTCCAGTCGCGCTTCGGGTCGCGCTGCACTTCGAACACATCAAAGCGGCGCCCTTCGAAGATCCGCTGCTGTTTGACCCGGCTGAAATATCCGGGGATTTTTTCAGCTTTCAGAGCACTGCCGGCCAGCCGGATATCGGATTGCGACAAGGCGATCTCATTCAGCCAGATATCAGCCGCCTCGATATTGGATAAACTCGCCAGATAGCCGGAAAAACCTTCGCCCTGGCCGAACCGATTATGTTCAACAAAATTGAGTAATCGTTTGCGCACTGATATTGCATCGGATGCCTGGCGAATCGTTTGCTCGAAATGGTTGTTCGCCAACAGCTTTTCCAACTGGTTGCGAGTTTTCTGCAAGGCGGCTGTTGCTTGCTGCTGCTGCTGCTGAGCGACCCTTTGTTCTGCTCTCATTTCTTCCAGCCGCTGCTGATAGAAAAACCCCGCTGCAGCAAGTAGGAGTATCAACAGCGCCAGCAGCACCAGACTATCACGCGCAGACAACCATAACCTTTGCTCGCGAAAGCGATCCTGATACAGATTGATTTGCTGCTCGATCATGTCGCAACCCCCCTGAGCGCGGCACAGTAGGCCGAAAAGCAATGCGAGTTTATCGGATCTTCTCCGGCATCACTGCCACCACTGATTTCGATAAATTCCAGATCGGCATGGAGGTAATTCTGCAGATACCGTGCCATCCGGCCGGTGCTGGCAGTCTGCGGAAAAACCAGTATTTTTTGAGTCTGGCCCAAGCCATAGCTGCTTTCAAAGTAATCCATCGAACGCTGAATTTCGAGTAATACGGCATCATAGGTCTCTTCACCTTGACCCTGTGCGGCATCGACGGCCAGTAACCCGGTTTTGATATCTCGTGACACATACAGATCTTGCTGATGGTAGATGGTGATATAACTTTCATTATCGGTAAGTTGCAAAATCATCGCGGTGTTGGCGGCTTCGTTCTGGCGGCTCAACCAGTAATTACGGGTTACCAATTCGTGAACATCCAAAACTTGCAAGTCGAGTTCCGCCTGGCGTATCGCATCCACATATTGACGAACCACGGCTTCACTGGCAACGACTGCGTTAATAAATTCGGCCGGCGTTTTCGGCGAGCGCGGCAGCTCAAAGGTATCCACCACTGCTTGCTCCACATCGTAATGAATCAAATCCTTGATCTTCCACTTGACCGCCTGAGCCAACTCTTCTGCCGGTACCTGCGGTTTTTCGATCTGAATCAATTGCACATCATGACGTGCCATCAGGCAATGGCATGGCGATTTTTGCAGTTTGTTTTGTTGTACCCATTGGTGCAACGCCTCTACTTGCCGGGTCATTCCGGAAGCCGGCAAAAATTCTTGCCGATTGACAGAAGTATTCTCTTTATCGGTCCGGGTTACTTCAGCCACAGCAACGCCCGTGGGCAAGAAATCCACACCGATCCGGTTTTTTTTTGCGCTTGAGAAAAATGTTCCGGCCATTTCATTTCCGCAGGTGAATTGTCGCGTTTGGTTATTATTCTAGATTTCGCTTAAAAAAAACTATTTAAGTCTTTGTCTTGGCAGGAAATTCTAGCTGTAAATCTCAGTAATTCAAGGACTTTAGCGTGACCATCGGGATAAAATGATTATAGTCCACGAAAATCAAGTTGCCGGCAGGCTTCATAACTGATAATAGCGACCGCATTGGATAAATTCAGGCTTCGGCTGGATGCCTTCATCGGCAACACGATTTTGTGTTCTTCAGGTACCTGATCGTGGATGTGCTGTGGCAAGCCGCTGGTTTCGGAGCCAAACAGAAGAACATCTCCTGCTTGATAAGGCAGCTGGTCATAGCGGGTTGTTCCGCGGGTGGTGCAAATCAGCATGCGCCGGGATGCCATCGATTTCCTGAATGCCTCGAAACCGGTATGCCGGGTTACATGGGCAAGATCGTGGTAATCGAGCCCGGCACGACGCAACTGCTTGTCTTGCAAATCAAAACCGAGCGGTTCGATCAGGTGCAGGTCACAACCATTATTGGCAGCCAATCGAATGATGTTGCCCGTGTTCGGGGCAATCCGGGGTTCGAACAGGGCGATATGGAACATGCCTTATATCGATTCGATTTCGGGCTTTTGAGCACGGCTTTCCAGCTCGTTGACGGCATCGACTGGTGAAAGCCCTTCGTACAGCACCCGGTAAACCTGATTCATAATCGGTAAAATCAGCCCCTGACTGCGCGCCATCAAGGCCAGCGCCTTGGCCGCGCGATAGCCTTCCACGGTTTGTCCGATCGACGCGATGGCTTCGTCGATCGAAGCCCCTTTGCCGACCGCAAGGCCGAATCGACGATTGCGACTCTGGTTGTCGGTGCAGGTCAGAATCAGATCACCGAGACCAGACAAGCCCATCAGGGTTTCTTTTTGTGCACCCTTGCTGGCTCCGAAACGCATCACTTCCGCCAGACCCCGGGTGATCAGCGCGGCCCGGGTATTGGCGCCAAAGCCCAGACCATCGGCTGCACCGACAGCGATGGCCAGAATGTTTTTCAGCGCGCCACCGATTTCGACGCCGATAACATCGCTCGAGGTGTAGCAGCGAAAATGCCCACCATGTAGCAGCTCAGCAAATTCCTGGGTTGAATCGGCAAGATGCCCGGCACAAGTAACCGCGGCCGGCATGTCTTTCGCTACTTCCGTCGCAAAAGTCGGTCCGGAGATCACGCCATAATGGATCACGGCCAGTTCTTCAACCACCAGTTCATGGAGGAATTTTCCGGTCTCAATCTCGAACCCCTTGCTCGCCCAGAAAACCCGGGTATGTGCATCGACCAGAGGTTTCAGGCGTTTGAGAAATTCGCGATAAGCCTTGCTGGGAATGACGATCAGAATATGTAACACGTCGGCGACCGCAGCCGCGAGATCAGGCATCGGCCGGATATTCTCATGCAGCGCGATGCCGGGTAGAAACTGTGCATTTTCGCGCTCGTCGATCAGGCGCAGGATATGCTCAGCTTCGTGTCCCCAGAGATTGACCAGATGACCATTTCGCGCCAGCTGCAAGGCCAAAGCGGTACCCCATGACCCGGCACCAATGACTGCCAGAGTGGTTGCCATAGAGGATTAAATCCTAGTGTTTGACTTCTTCTGACTTGGTTTGTTGCTGCTGCACCGCCTGCGCATACAGCGCATCAAAATTGACAGGACTGAGTAACAGCGGAGGGAAACCGCCGCGATTGGTCAAGTCGGATACTACTTCGCGCGCATAAGGGAACAGGATATTCATGCACTGTGACCCCAGGATATATTTCAGATCAGTCTCGTTGAACCCACTGATATTGAAAATTCCACCTTGCTGGACTTCTACCAGAAACGCGGTCTTGTCATTATTCTTGACCGTAGCCGTGACACTCATCACCACTTCATA
Source organism: Gammaproteobacteria bacterium (assembly GCA_024763505.1). GTDB lineage: Bacteria > Pseudomonadota > Gammaproteobacteria > JACNJF01. Next base: position 2,279 of record JANTFI010000106.1, on the reverse strand, counting down.
GACACCTTCTGAAACCTGTTTGTTACTATTGTTCAGGTTCAGCTCGATCTGGGGCTCCCAGTTGGTAAAAGTAAAAACCTCGGGTGTATCCGGAGACTCGAAAGAAATATCCTTGATGTACAGCTTTTGGATGGAGAACTGGTTTTCTGCTTGCTCGGTCATGTCAGTTTTTCGGTTAGGGTTAAAAAACCGCAAGACTAACAGAAATCAAATAAAGGTGTTAGCGGGTCCGCTCTGTAAGGGACTGGAGTCAGACCATCTCGCCCTGCAGTAAGGGGTCGAGTTGACCTTTTTGATCGAGCGCAACCATATCGGTGTAGCCGCCAACGTGAAATGAACCGATAAAAATCTGCGGAACGGTCATCTGGCCATTACTTTTGGACAGCATTTCCTGCTGCGCACCTTCTACCTGATCGATTCGAATTTCGGTATAGCCCGCCTGTTTGCTGTCGAGCATTTTTTTGGCCCAGGAACAATAGGGGCAGAAAGCACTACTGTAAATGATAATTTCAGGCATCAGGAAGACTTCTTGTTTTTCGATTTTCGGATGATAGGCAGATGAGCATCCTGCCAGGCCATGATGCCTCCGGCAAGATTATATACCTTTTCGAAACCGCGACCGCTCAGGGTTCGACACACGGAACCGGAGCGGTTACCGCTGCGACAATATACAACCACCGGATGGTCCTTGTATTTATCCAGTTCGCCCAACCGCTTGTTGATCGCACTCAACGGGATATGAATAGCCTGATTGATCATGCCTTCCTTGATTTCGTTCATTTCACGCACATCAAGCAGTACAGCATCATCCTTGTTGATGATGCCGATCGCCAAAGCCGGTCCGACATTGGCAAAGCGGGCCGTCAGGTTGCGCAGTTCGGTTACCAGAATTATTCCGGCAATCGCCAGAAACGACATGACCAGAATCGGATGATTGGTAGAAAACTCTACGATTTGATTCAACATCGGCTCAACTGGTACAGAATACTTCTTGCATCATGCTGATCAGGCGAAGGGTGCGAGCGTCGCCGACGCGGTAGTACACGCGATTGGCATCCTTGCGCGACGCCAGAATACCCTTGTCTCGTAAAATGGCCAGATGCTGAGAGATATTGCTTTGCGAAGTCCCGACATTTTCGACGATGCCCTGAACACTCACTTCCTGATCTCCAAGTGTACAGAGAATTTTCAGCCGCAAAGGATGGGACATGGCTTTCAGAGAGCGAGATGCTCTTTCAATATCTTCTTCACGAGTCAGCAGCTGGGGGGTACCCCCGGGCAGGATAGTATCGAGTCTCATCAACTATAATCAATTGCTAATATTAGTTAACGATTATGAAGTAATAAGCCGGCTTTGTCTACATCTGCTATTCCGCCGTTTTCGGAATTCTAGTATCATCAGCAGAACCATGAAAACGCCGTAGAATTTTTTCGATATTCTGTATTAAATCTCTTTAAATCAAATATTTACATTTCCCACCTGCTTGCAATGCGTATTCTTTTCTTCTTTGTCCTGAGCTGTCTCATCGCTTACCCGGTTGCCGCCCAGATCGATGAAAAAGCGAAAAAAGTACAGCAATTGACCCAGCTCAAATCGCGTATCGAAAAACTTCGAAAAACCATCGAAGTGAAGGAAAACAGCCGTTCAAGCTATATTCGCCAACTCAGAGACATCGAAAAAAAGATTGGTACGCTCGGCCGGCAAATCAGGAAAACAGGTGAAAACATTCAGCAGCAAAAGAAGCAAGTGAAAAAGCTCAAACAACAGACCAGCCAGTTGCGCCAGCAGCTGGCCCGGCAAAACAGCTTGCTCGCCAGCCAGATCTATACCGCCTATACGCTGGGACAACAAGAACAGATAAAGCTGTTGTTGTCACAGCAAGACCCTGGAGAGTTACAACGCAACCTGACCTATTATCGGTATTTTTCCGACTCACGGGCACGCCAGATCGCAGGCATCCAGTTACAGATTCATGCACTTGCGGAAAAGGAGCAGGAAGTCGCCAGCGCACAGCAACAACTTGAAAAGGCACTTCAGCAAAAGCGTCAACAGAAAACCCGGCTCAGCCGCGACCGAATACAGCGGGAACAGATTCTGTCTACACTCGAAAAGGAACTGAAAAAACAGGGCCGATACCTCAGTCGGCTGGAAGAAAATGCAAAAAATCTGCGTCAGTTGATCAACTCATTGTCGGAAATTCTGACCGACAATCCGAGTGAACAGATGACGCAGAAATTTTCCAGACTCAAGGGGAAATTATCGTGGCCGGTCAAGGGCC
>JANTFI010000105.1 GCA_024763505.1 Gammaproteobacteria bacterium | reverse complement strand
CGCATGCTCGATATGGGCTTCATCCACGACATCCGGCGCATCTTGAAATTACTGCCGAAGCAGCGTCAAAACCTGATGTTTTCAGCCACTTTTTCCGATGATATTCGACAGCTTGCCAAGGGCATTGTGCAGGACCCATTCGAGTTTTCCGTGACCGCCCGCAACACCACCGTCGAAACGGTGACTCACTCGATTATTCCGGTCGATAAAAAGCAAAAGCCGGCGTTACTTTGTCATTTGATTCATGACCGAAACTGGCAACAGGTACTGGTTTTTTCACGCACCAAACACGGCGCTAACAAACTGGCCAAAATCCTCATCGCCGACGGCATTGAAGCCGCCGCGATTCACGGCAACAAGAGTCAGGGCGCGCGCACCCGGGCACTGGCCGATTTCAAAAGTGGCAAGATTCGTGTGCTGGTAGCGACCGACATTGCGGCGCGTGGACTGGATATCGACTTGCTGCCACAGGTGGTCAATCTCGACTTGCCCAATGTGCCGGAAGATTATGTGCATCGCATCGGACGCACCGGCCGTGCCGGCGCCAAGGGCGAAGCGGTATCGCTGGTCAGCGCCGATGAATTCAAACAACTCAGCGACATCGAACGCTTGATCCGGCAGATTCTCGACCGCCGCATCGAGGATGGCTTCGAGCCGGTGCATGATCTGCCGGTATCCAATCTGAATACGCGCCCGTTCAAACCGAAAAAACCGAAGAAGGCCAAACCGGGACACCGAGACGGCCAGCGTTCTGGCGAGATTGCTCGCGGCCACAAACCACCCGGTGGTGGGCGCGGACGCGGAAAGGCTTCCGGGCAGGCACGGCGCGGTGGCGGCAACAATGCCCAGCGCCCGAATAACCCGTCACGCCCGCGCAGCGGTAACTGCTGAATGAAACCGCGCATCGCGGTGCTGGCCGATGTACAGAACATCTACTACACCACGCGCCAGGCTTATCATCGGCAATTCGACTATGCCAAATGCTGGCAGCAGATCGAATCAACAGGCGAAATCGTAACCGCCAATGCCTATGCGATTGCACGCGAAGACGAGGGGCAGAAAAAATTTCAGCAGGCGCTGCGCTGTATCGGGTTCGACATCAAACTCAAACCCTATATCCAGCGCAGCGATGGCAGCGCCAAAGGGGATTGGGATGTGGGTATTACCGTCGATGCGATGCAGGCAGCCACTCAGATTGATCGGCTGGTACTGCTGTCTGGTGATGGTGACTTTGATCTATTGCTGGAGAACCTGCGAGAAAAACATGCCATTCACTGCACTGTTTATGGTGTTCCGACGCTGACCGCACAATCGTTGATCGAGGCGGCCGATGCGTTTCATCCTATCGATACCAAGCTACTGCGGTAACTCAGACTTTAAAATGTACCTATGATCGGCACGCTTTTTCTTTGTTCTGCGCGCGCAATCTCGGCCGTAATCTCGCTTTCGATATTCTGTAGTTCCGGGTTGCTGCGCTCGATCGCAAGCCCGCGACGCACCGTTTCCAAAGCGGCTTTCAATTGCTGCTGTGCCTGCTGTTGCCGCGCCAGGCGGCCATAGCCATCCAGAATTTGCTGATACAGAATGACGATGCGTTGATCGGCAATCTGCTGATCGGTTAATTCTCCATGCACAGCCAGCGCCTGCGACAAGGATTGCAGGGAAAGTTGCTGCGGCGCGAGCAATAATCGCGCGCGCGCCAAGCGGTCTTCAACCATCTGTTTCTGACGCGCCTGTTGCTGTTGTTGCTCGCGTTGTCGCTGTAATGCCTGCTGACGCTGTTGCTGCTGCTTTTGCAAGGCCAACCGGCGCTGCTTCTCCTGTTCTGCCAACTGCTGCTTTTGTGCCTCGCGCGCCTGTCGTTCACGCTCGGCCAACTGTTGTTTTTTGCGCGCCTCCGCCTGTTTCTCAGCCTGGATTTTCTGCTTCTGCCGTTCAACAGCCAGGGTTTCCTGTTGCCGCAGATACAGTGCCAGTTTTTGCAAACGGTCATTGTCCGGGTCGATCAGCAAACCGGTTTCGATTTGACGGCGTGCCGCCGGAAACTCTTGTTTCAACACCAGCGGGTCGGCGGCACGGTAGTAACGATCCGACAGTTTTCTCAAGGCATTTCTGGCCCGTAAATCATTGGCAGGCAATGCCGCCGCCAATTGTCGATAGGTTTGCACCGCGTTATCACCCGGGGGTGACAGAATTCTGCCCTCAGCGATTTGCTTTTGTGCGCGACCAAGCGCGGCCCGGGTTTCGAATTCCCGCTCGATCTGCCGCTTTAACTGCTGTGCTGGTTTCAGGCCGCTATCTTCTTCCAGCGCCTTGTTGACGGTCATCAACGCGGCACCATATTTTTTTTCACGAAACTGTTTCTGACCCAGTTGCAGCAAGGCCTGTGCAGTTGTACGCGGATCTTTTTCCGGGCTTCGGGCGACGGGCGCCTGATCCGCTGCCGCAGCCTGCTCTTCCGCTCCAACGCGCGGTGTTGCCGGCGCAGCCTCGGCTACAGGTGAAGTCGGTTGATCGGCATCTTCGGATGTGAACAGGTAAAACAATCCGGCGCTGATGAATAACAGCAGCACCGCGGCCAGCACCCAGGTTTTTACCGCCGGTTTTGTGATTGCTGCCTTTCCCGTCTCCGCCGGTTCAGGTTCCGGCTGGCCGGGGTTATCCAGTGCTTTGCGGATGGCTTCGCGATCCAGTTTGAAGCTGCAGGCTTCAACCGCCGAAATGTACTCTTCGACTGAGGCAATGCGTTGCCTCGGCGAGGGGTTGAGCAATTGCTCGAACAGCGGCGCCAGTTTTTCGTATGCGGCTTTGGGAATCTGCCACTGCCTTTCGATTTTCTGCCGCTGCAAACCAGCATGATCGTCGGCCGTGAAGGGTTTACGCTTGAACATCAGTTCAAACATGACCACACCCAGCGAAAAGAAGTCCGACTCTTTCTGCAAGCCGACTTCATATTCCGGCGCGAGGTAACCGGCTTCTTGCAGCGGAACCTGCAAGGCGCTGGTGGTGATTTCAGTTTCCAGTGTGCGCTGAAAAGCCGGTAGGCCGAAAATCACTTCAGACAGATTGGGAAAGATGATATTGGACAGGCTGATATCGCCATGCACCAGACCCAACTGGTGCAACCGGGTCAGTGAAGCGGAAATTTGCAGACCGAAATTCAAAACTTCGCCAATCGTGAAGCCGGTTTCCAGCGGCGTCTGGGTGTTGCCGCCGGGAAAATAATCGGTAATCAAAAAGCAGCCCTGTTCATTCCATACCGCCTTTTTCAACAACACCATTTGACCAATCGGCCGATTGACCAGCTTTTCGGTTGCGGCCTTGAACTGGTCGCAAAATTCTTCGCTGGTGGACAAAACCGAATGCAGATACTTGATAGTGACGGTTTTACTGCTGTCGATTTCCAGTGCATTATAGATCGAGCAGTATTCACCAACGGCTATTTCACGGCCCAGTTGGTAGCCTTCTATGTTCATGCGTCAAATTCAGAACTGAAAGTACAGGGACAGTTTGGTGCTGATGAATTTTTCTTCAAACTCCCGTGAAGTGATGGTGTCCGGATTGTCGTCTTCGATATTGTCAAAGGTGTAGTTTTTGGCATCCAGCGACAAGGAATAGCTGATGCTATCGGTCATACGGGACGACCAGCTGATGCCATAGCTTAGACCCTGGGCATCGCTGCTGGCGTTGATATCGAGCGGTACCGCCAGGTAATCGGGGCTGGCGAATGCCGGGTTGGTGACCTCCTCCATCAAATCACCGGACAGTTTGGCATAGGCAAAGTTAACCGAAACCAGCCCGCGCTCGGTGATACGCCATGCATAGTTCGCTCCAATGAACAGACCTTTTTCCTCGAATGACAGCGACTGTCCCTGATTCCCGTCCGCCTGACTCTTGCCGGATTTATAACCGATATATATCCCGCCACGGTTATCGAGAATCTTTTTACCCAGCGTGATACTGAAATCGCGGCGATCTCCCTTGAAGGTTTCTACGAAGGTTTGCGGCAAGGCAGGATCGGCCAGAGTGAAGCTGTCTTCTTCATCGGCTGACTGAGCGGCAGAAAGATCGAGGTAATAGCCATCTTTGAAAAAGGTGCCACCCACCCCCAGAATCTTGAACGTAACATCGAAGGTAACCTCCGGAAAATCACCATTGTTGATGACCGGGGCGGCCGGGTTGGTCGGGCTCAGCGCGCCCGGACGGGCGGTCTGGGAAAATTTGTAACTGGCAAACGCGATGGAAGCTCGCGGGGTAAAGCTCACCTCTGCCGCTTCGAGAGCCGCCGGGTGTAGCGCCAGGGCTGTGGTCGTCAGGGTCAGCGTGCAAGCCAGGGAAGCTGCAGTCCTCTTCATGGTTTTCTCCGGAATCTGGTGATTCATCAGTCAGCTTCACCCGCTGGAACAGTCTTCTGCTGTCTGGCTTCCGGACTCTCTACGAGATGCGAACCCGGCAGATTACAGGTGAATATGATTATTATTTTAAAAAGTCTTCATACTTCCCTGTTTTGTAATGATTTATTCCATGAGGGAAGCATAATACCTTGATGATCCAGAGTCAAAGAATTGGCAGTTTTTGAGTTTGATTCATCTGCGGTTCACCGAAAATCAGGCAGACTGCTGCGGTCAGTCGCCTCCAGGCACTGACGATGGCCCTGAAGCCAGTTCGGCAAAGTCGGCATGATTTGCCGAACCGGTTTATCCAGTTGACCCGCACTCAACCGAATGCGGGTCTTTTTTCACCCGGTTCAGGGCAATCGTACACCCTGCCGCAGTCCATGCTCGGTCTTGCGATCGTATTCGACTTCTTCCGCGGTATATTTTTCGATCACCTGTTCGGCCGTTTCATCCAGTTTCGTTTGCAGGATCGCACAGTCGGGCTGTACTGGTACTTGTCGCAACAGACTATCCATTTCTCGCGCAGCGGCCACGCCGATGTCCTTGTGGTGCTGCTCGTGACGAAACAAGGCGTCGAAGTATTGATCCCAGCGTTGCTGCAGTTCGTGATCAAATTGGTCATAGGCTTCTGGTTTGGGCAGCAGGTATTCGATGCCCATGCTCACTGTCACTTGTTGCAGGCTGCATTGTCCGCGACCTTGTACCCAGCGGTAACTCCAGGCTGCATTCCATTGGGTGTAGGCATGATAGCGCTTGCCATTCTTGCCCAACGGTCCCAGCCGCAGAATATTTTGCCGCAGTGCGGCCGCATCGGTACCGGGCAAGGCGTAAAAACGGGTGACAATATTGATCGATGGTTCGGCCAGCGCGAGGGAGCTGTACAGCCACAGCAGGGCGAGAACCGGTCGGACAGACATTAGCGCAGAATGAATTGCAAATGTTTTTTGACCATCGGCCATTCCGTATCGGTGATGGAATACACCACCGTATCGCGCAGACTGCCATCGGGCATCCGTTTGTGATTGCGCAATACACCATCCTGTTTGGCGCCCAGCCGTTCAATCGCTCGACGTGAACGGTGGTTGATCCAGTGGGTGCGAAACTCGACCGCGATGGCGGACAATTGCTCGAAGGCATGGCTTAGCATTAACAGTTTGGTTTCGCTATTCTTGGCCGTGCGCTGATGGCTTTCGGCAAACCAGCTATGACCGATTTCCAGTCGCTGGCTGTCTTCATCGACATGCATAAAGCGCGTCGAACCGATTACCTTGTTGGTTTTGTGCTCGTGGATGACGAAAGGCATTTCGCCCAGATTTTCGCGCCGCTGCAAGGCTTCCTCGACATAGGCTTCGACCTGCTCCGGAGAAGGCACGGCGGTATACCAAAGCTTCCATAGTTGTCCATCCCGCGTGGCCGCCTGCAGCCCGGCAACATGCTGTCGAGCCATCGGCTCCAGAGTGACGTGTTTGCCCAGCAGCACAATCGGTTCAATCCAGCGCGATGTCATATTTTTTCCTCACAAGATAAAGGCCAGCACCAGTGGTATCACCACCAGCGCAGCCAGATTTCCCAGCATTACGATCGAGGCGACCTGATGGGGTTGTTGCTGATAGCGTTCGGCCACCAGATAATTCAGCACCGCTGGCGGCAGTGCGCCGAATAATATCAGCAAAGCGCTTTGCTGGGGTGGCAAATTCAAAAGCAAGCTGGCTGGTACCGCGATTGCCAGTCCACTCAGTGGGCTGACGATGGCGCCAACCAGCCCGATCTTCCAGTCACGCCAGTCAACATCGATCAAACGCACACCAAGTGCAAACAGCAGTAATGGAATGGAAACCTGCCCGAGCATGCGAATCGGTGTCGCCAGCAGATCAGGCAGGCTGCCACCGGACAGTGACAAGAGTATTCCGGCTAATGCTGCCAGCAACATCGGTATCCGAAACAGGCCAAGCAGCGATGCACGACTATTCATCATCTTCATGCCGACACTGAAATGCAGGGTATTTTCGATTACGAACAGAACCACCGCCGCCGGTAACGCCTGCTCGCCGAAAGCAAACACCATTAACGGCAAACCGAGATTGCCCGAGTTATTGAACATCATCGGCGGCACGAAGGTTTTGACCGAATAGCCAAAAAACCGCGACACCGGCCAGGCGATGATCGCTGCACCAAGTATCACGCTCACCCCGCCTATTGCCAGTGCCTGATATTCAGCCAGTTCGATGCCCTTGCGGGTCAGCGCATCAAAGATCAGCGCCGGAATGAAAACATCGATGTTGAGTTTGTTGGCTGCGGCCATATCGGGGGCGAATTTTCGCGCATACAAAAACCCGGCCAGTACGATGGCAAACACTGGAAAGATGATCTGGACGATTTGCCACAGCATCTGTGCGCAACACTCACGCCATCAACAGCGGAAACAGCAGCGCACCGAGTGCGACCAGAATGCCGGCCACCGCAAAGTTATAGGCATATTTCAACAATGTGAACTTGCGTCTTAACACTTGTCCTATCTGGTAGATATCCTGCAGCAGCAATTCCCGGGCATCGCTGTTTTGCTGCAATCTGTTTTGCATGTAGTCGATGTAATCCTGCTGCCGGAATCGGGTGAAAAATCCGAAAAACAGCGGGTTCGGCATTTGCTCGATACGGTAATCATGCTTGCTCCAGCGCGCACGCGGATTGATGACCAGAATGCCGAACAGCAGCGCCAACGATTCAAACACGACGATCGCACCCAACACCAGCACCAGCCTGCGGTCAGATAAATTGATATCCCCGTAACGGGTGAACAGAAAGGTCAGGAAAATAACGATCGTACCGAGCAGGATATTGGCTTTCTGGTCGGCCATCAGGTTGAGCTGGGTCTGGTTTTGATGCGCCGTTCGCAGCGCGTAGATGATGTCGTGATCATCCTTTTTCGAGGTTGGGTCCTGCGCCGTTTGCGCTTCAGCCATCAAAATACTCCAATTCGATCGGAACTTGCAGTTTACCCTGCAAATGCCAGCCCCGCAGCCCGAAAACGCTTGCCGTGTCTTGAAATATCTCGATGCTTCGCAACCCCTGTGGTCGATCGATCGCATCCGACAAGCCAAGCTGATCGGCCATTTGATTGAATACCAGCACCGCATCGGGTGTCTGTCGCAGCCAGTCGCTGGCTTCGGCCGCCTGATCAGTGCATTGCAGCGAATCCGCCTCTTTCAATACACACAGTAAAACCGTTTGCGGATTGCGCATTGCGCGGGTCAGGATTTGATAGGCGACAGGGCGATGAATCTTCACGCTTCAATGCCGTGTCGGCTGTGCTGCAATTGGGGACGTGGTGGCAAACAATTGTTCGGTATCGACTGCATCGAAATCATAGCGGGCATTGCAGAATTCACAATGTACCGTGATGTTGCCTTGCTCACGAATAATATCACGCGCTTCATCCAGCCCCAGCGATTTGATCATGTCGGCGATGCGCTGGCGTGAACAACTACAATCGAAATGCACTGGTTGCTGCTCGAACAGGCGCATTGATTCTTCGTGGAACAACCGGTGCAATACTTCACCGGCATCGAGCTTGAGCAATTCTTCCTCGCGCACGGTCGCGGCCAGATGATTGACCCGGTTCCAGCTGTCGGTATCGAGTTCCTGATCCGTCTGCGCGGGCGGTAACTGCTGCAACAACAGGCCGGCGGCAGAGATTTCATCGCTGGCCAGCCACAGCCGAGTCGGCAATTGATCAGATTGCTGAAAGTAATGCTCCAGTGCTTCGGCCAGTGTATGTCCGGTCAATGGCACGATGCCCTGATACGGTTTGGCATTGCCATTATCGATCGTAATGACGATTTTATCGGCGCCGAAAATCTGCGACAGCGGGGCCGCCGGGTCGGTGATGTCTGCCTGCTGGCGCACCATGCCGCGCAAACCCCGGTCATGCCGTGCCTCGGCGACCAGCAAATGCACCGGACCCTGCCCGCGAATCTGCAAAATCATCTTGCCCTTGATCTTCAGCGTGCTGGCCAACAGGGTCAGTGCAGCCAGCGCCTGACCGAGCAATTGCCGCGCCTGATCGCTGGCTTCGCTGTTTTTGGCGCAATCGCGCCAGCTTTCATCCAGCGAAACGATTTGCCCACGCACCGGGCTGTGCTCGAAGGTGAAACGTAACAACCGGTCTTTGCTTTTCATCAACCCACTCCGATAAGCGCGTTAGGACTTGAGCTTTTCGCGCAATAACTGGTTGACCTGACCGGGGTTAGCCTTGCCTTTGGATTGCTTCATGATCTGGCCAACGAAAAAGCCCAGCACCTTTTCCTTGCCGGCACGGAATTGCTCGACCTGACCCGGGTTGGCAGCGATCACTTCATCGATCATCGCTTCGATCTCGCCGCTGTCGGTAATCTGCTTCAACCCCTTGCTTTCGATGATGGCATCGGCATCGCCTTCGCCATTCCACATTGCTTCGAACACTTCCTTGGCAATCTTGCCGGAGATGGTGTTATCGGCGATGCGCGCGATCAGCCCGGCCAGTTGCTGCGGCGCGATCGGCGCATCGGCGAAGCTCATCTCCTGTTCGGACTTGTTCATGGCACCGGTCAGATCGCCGAGAATCCAGTTCGCCAGAGCTGCTGCCTGATTGCTGGCGGCTTCCAGCGCCGCTTCGAAATACTGCGAAATTTCACGCGAACCGGACAGTAATTCGGCGTTGTATTCCGACAGTTTCAACTCGGCAATATAACGCTGGCGTTTTTGCTCCGGCAATTCGGGCAGGCTGGCGCGGATGGCATCGATATCATCATCGGTCACACGTACCGGCAACAGATCGGGGTCGGGAAAGTAGCGGTAATCGTTGGCTTCTTCCTTGCTGCGCATGGAGCGGGTTTCATGCTTGTCGGCATCGTACAAGCGGGTTTCCTGCACCACTTCACCGCCGTCTTCGATCAATTCGATCTGGCGTTCGATCTCGTAATTGATCGCGCGCTCGAGAAAGCGGAAGGAATTGATGTTCTTCAGCTCGGCACGGGTGCCCAGCTCTTTTTGCCCAACCGGGCGCACCGAGACATTGGCATCGCAGCGGAACGAGCCTTCCTGCATATTGCCATCGCAGATTTCGAGATATTGCACCAGCGCGTGAATCTTGCGCGCATAAGCAACGGCTTCCCTGGCGCTGGACATATCCGGTTCGGAGACGATTTCCAGCAGCGGCGTACCGGCGCGATTCAGGTCGATGCCGGTTTGCCCCGGAAACTGGTCGTGCAGCGATTTGCCGGCATCTTCTTCCAGATGCGCACGGGTCACACCGATGAGCTTGACCGAGCCATCTTCCAGCGTAATCGGCAGCTCGCCTTTGCCGACGATGGGCAATTCAAACTGGCTGATCTGGTAGCCCTTGGGCAAGTCGGGGTAAAAATAATTCTTGCGCGCGAACACCGATTCGTGGCCGATTTCGGCATTTATCGCAACGCCGAACTTGATTGCCATACGCACCACTTCGGCATTCAGCACTGGCAGCACGCCGGGCAGACCGAGATCTACCGCGCAGGCCTGGGTGTTCGGCTCCGCGCCAAAAGCGGTCGAGGCGGCAGAGAAAATCTTGCTTTTGGTGGCAAGCTGGGCGTGGATTTCCAGCCCGATGACGGTTTCCCACTGCATTACTTCACCTCCGCAGATTGCTGATGCCAGTCGGTGGCTTGCTGAAATTGATGTGCCGCATTCAGCAGGCGGCTTTCGTCGAAATAATTGCCGGTCAATTGCAGGCCGACCGGTTTGCCGCCAACGAATCCGGCTGGAATCGACATCCCCGGCAGTCCGGCCAGATTGACCGAAATGGTGTAGATATCCTGCAGATACATGCTGATCGGGTCGGCGGTTTTTTCGCCGGTTTTGAACGCAACTTCGGGCGTGG
>JANTFI010000104.1 GCA_024763505.1 Gammaproteobacteria bacterium | reverse complement strand
CTAGCCCGGATGTTTCACCAAAATAACAAAAAGTGATTTTCCGGTCATTATCCAGTCGTCATTGATTTGTTCAGCTGTATCACATGAATTTACTGCTGATTGTCATATTTCAGGCACACTGACCCCTTACCCCACATTTTATCAACACGCCGGGGCAGCGCTCGGAAGGGGGTTATGATGTGTTGAGTCTCAAGGCAACGGTTTTGAATAAGTCTTGATGGGGACAGGCGCTGCTCATCATCACTTTGATTCGACGGGTGTTTCGAGTGATGACCGCGCCAATTTTGAGGAGTGTCAAACGAATCGTCTGTGGCGCGGCGCGGGCGATGATGGTATCCGCCAGTGCCAGTCGGCGTATCCCTTCCAGCAACACATAGGCCAGGCCGGATAGCAACTGCCGGAACTGATTGTTCCACCAATAATGACTCGATGTCCGGTGCGCAAACAGACCCGGCTGCTGATCCTTGATACGATTCTCCATATCCCCGCGCGCGCAGTAGAGTTTTTCGTACAGATAACGATCCGTTTGTGCCAGGTTGGTTATCACAAATCGTGGGTTACGGCCCTTGCGAGTATGCTCGGCCTTGACGATGACACGACGCGGCTTGTCCCAGCTTTTGGCCGCATACAGAATGCTGGCAAACAGGCGCTGCTTTTGGCCACTGTTATTGAACTGCCGCTCGGCCTCATCCGTCCAGGGTTGCGCCAGCCGTTCAAGACGGGCATTGCGTGCGATACCCACGATATAGCGTACCTCATGGCGCTCGCACCAGCGCAGCATGCGCCAGCGACAAAAGCCACTGTCGCCACGAAAGATGATTTCCGTGCGCGGCCAATGCTGCCGGATCGCCCTGACCAGTAATGCCAGAATCGCCCAGCTGTGTTTGGCCGCATCGATATTGCTCGGGCGCAGATAACTGACCAGCAAGTGACGACCGCAGAAGACATACAGCGGCAGAAAACAGTAGTGGTCATAGTAGCCGTGAAAAAAACGCCCCTCCTGCTCACCATGCAGCGGCGTGTCGGTGGCATCGAAGTCCAGAATCAATCGTCGAGGCGCTTGATCATGGGCCGCGATAAATTGATCAAACAGAACCTGGTGGATCGCGATGGCGGCATCCCGATCCGCCCGACTTTCAAAGCGACTCAAGGTGGCGGCGCTGGATAGCGAGCGATCTCTCGATACGGCGGTTTGCATCACCAGATCATGACGTAAATGCAGATGATCGTTCAGGCCTTCATAGCCCAGCGCCAGTCCATAGACACGTTGCTTGATCAGCTCCTTGACCGAGTAATCGCAACGACCGCGCACCCGCTGATCACCCAGCACACGCGCGACGGATCGGCACAAGCCCAGTTTCCTGTCCGCTTCCCTGAGCAATAATACGCCGGCATTGGATGTGATATTTCCGCCGGAAAAATCAGCTTCAATCTGACGGCGTTTGACGGGTGAAAACTCAAAAGAAGTCTGGTAGCATTTTGTCACGGCGGATTGTTCTCGCTAATCGTTGATAGCACATTGATTTTCAAGAATTTTCCGCCGTTTTTCCACCTATTTTGATGCTATTTTCGGGCTAGTCTTCTGTGGCGATCAGTTTGCGGCATTCACTGATTTGAAAACGCACCTGTTCGGGTGCCGTGCCACCGATGATATTGCGCGCGCTAACCGAGCCTTCCAGCGTCAACACATCGAACACATCTTCCTCGATGCAGTCATCGAAGGCTTTCATTTCATCCAGCGTGCATTCAGATAAATCCTTGTCATGTTCGATCGCATAAGCCACTGCGCTGCCGACCACTTCATGCGCATCGCGAAACGGCATGCCCTTGTTAACCAGATAATCGGCCAGATCGGTGGCAGTGGCGAAGCCCCGTTTGGCCGCCTGATACATATTGTCTTTTTTCACCTGCAGGTTCGGCACCATGTCGGCAAATGCACACAGGCTGCCCTGCAGGGTATCGAGGGTGTCGAACAGTGGCTCCTTGTCTTCCTGATTATCCTTGTTGTAGGCCAGCGGCTGCGATTTCATCAGCGCCAGCAGGCTCATCAAATGGCCGAACACACGGCCGGATTTGCCGCGCACCAGTTCAGGTACGTCCGGGTTTTTCTTTTGTGGCATGATCGACGAGCCGGTGCAATAGCGATCGGGCAGCACGATGAAATCGAATTGTGCCGTGGACCAGATGATGAGTTCTTCCGCCATGCGCGACAGGTGGGTCATGATGATGGCGGCATCGGCACAGAATTCGATAGCGAAATCGCGATCACTGACGGCGTCCAGCGAATTGCGCGATGGCGCACTGAAACCGAGCAACTCGGCGCTGTATTCGCGATCCAGCGGATACGAAGTGCCAGCCAGCGCGGCAGTACCCAATGGCAAGATATTCATCCTTTTGACGCAACCGACGAGTCGGCCATGATCACGTTCCAGCATTTCAAACCAGGCCAGCAAGTGATGGCCAAAGGTGATTGGCTGCGCTACCTGTAAATGGGTAAAACCGGGCAGGATGGTGTCGGCATGTTGCTCGGCCAGTTGCAACAAGCCGGTTTGAAATTCACGGATGAAATGCTGGCAAAGCTGGATTTGCTCGCGCAGATACAGACGGATATCGGTCGCCACCTGATCGTTACGCGAACGCCCGGTGTGCAGCTTCTTACCGGCATCGCCTATCAACGCGGTCAGACGCGCTTCGATATTCATGTGTACATCTTCCAGTGCCACCGACCATTCGAATGTGCCATTTTCGATTTCCTGCTCGATAGTCGACAGGCCAGATTCGATTTGCGCCAGTTCGTCGCCCGACAACACGCCGATTTTCTGCAGCATCTTGGCATGCGCGAAAGAACCTTCGATATCGGCCATGGCCAGACGCTGATCGAATTCGACCGAAGCGGTAAAGGCTTGCACGAAAGCATCAGTTTGTTCCTGAAAACGGCCGCCCCACATGCGGTCATCTGAATTTTTTGTCATGAGATTAATCCAACCAAAAGTAAATGCTTCGCAGCATCGGGGAATGCGTGCGCAGCAGAATCGACTATGCTTGCTAGGACAGCCAGCACCGTGCGAGCGCCAATGCAAAACCGGAATTCTACCATAACAACCAGCCAGGCCGATGAATGCTATTTGCCGAATTTCTGCGACGCGGAAACCAGTTTGCGGCTGGTGCTGGTGCTAGAGCTGGTGGCGATCGTCTTTTCACTCGCCGATGTCCATCAGCCTGCTGGCTGGATCTTGCAACTGGCACTGGTTTCGATACTGATACTATGGATCGGGCTGTTCAGCGCGGCCTTGCTGTGCCTGATCCGGCGTCGCGGCTGGATGCAAGATAGCTTGCGAGCCACCGTTTGGAGTCTGCTGATTGTGGTATTGCTGACTGCGATGGTCAGCTGGCTGGCTTATCAGATCGACGCTGGGTTGCAACTCGGATATTTTGCCGGTATCAGCAGTGTCGAGCTGGTACTGCGTTTCAGTGCCATTAGTCTGGTGCTTTTCGGCATGGCTTTGCGTTATTTCTATTTCCAGTTCAGTACGCGCAAGATGGTGAAGACTGAATCCTCGGCGAGGCTGCAAGCCCTGCAGGCGCGCATTCGGCCACATTTTCTGTTCAACAGCCTGAATACCATCGCCAGCCTGACCCATGCAGAACCGGACAAGGCAGAACGCGCCATTGAGGAACTGGCTGATTTATTCCGTGCCAGCATGAAGGCCGATGCGCGCATCAGTCTGGCCGATGAAATCACTCTGACCCGCGATTATATCCATCTCGAATCACTGCGCCTGGATGACCGTTTGACGGTAATTTGGGATATACATGGAACGCTGGATGATGTCACGTTACCGGCCCTGATGTTACAACCTTTGGTAGAGAATGCGATTTATCACGGTGTCGAACCTCAGCCTGACGGAGGTGTCGTAGAGATCAGTATCCGCTTGCAAGAGCGGCTGCTGTATATCGAAATTACCAACCCGCTCACTGCACATGCCAGCTCGCGTCGCACGGGTAACCAGATGGCGTTGGAAAATATCCGCGAACGTTTGCATTTGGCCTATCAGGGGCGGGCAAAAATCACACAGCGGGCTGAAAATGATCTATATAAAGTAGCAATCGAGATTCCTGTAAACGACAAGGGCGATGACGAAGCCCGATAACCGCATCAAAAAGATATGAAAATACTCATAGTGGATGATGAAAAACCGGCTCGCGACCGCTTGCGCCGACTGATAGACGGCTTGAATGATTATCAAGTCGTCGGCGAGGCGCGCAACGGCAATGAAGCAGTGGAGCTGACCGAGCAGCTGGAACCGGATATCGTGCTGCTCGATATCCGCATGCCGTTGATGGATGGGCTGGAAGCGGCCCGGCATCTGGTCAGGAATGACAGGCCGCCCGCCATCGTTTTTACCACGGCATTTTCAGATCATGCTCTGGAAGCCTTTGAAACCCATGCCGTTGATTACCTGCTCAAGCCGGTCAAGGTCGATCGATTGCAAGATGCGCTGGCATCCTGCGTACGCATGAATCGAGCGCAGATACGCGATCAGGTGGAACAAGTGAGCCTGAACGATGTGCGTCGGCATATCTGCGCCCGTGTGCGTGGTAATCTGGTGTTGATTCCGTTGAGCGATATCTATTATTTTCAGGCCGAGCAAAAATATGTCACGGTTCGGCACAGCGGCGGGGAAGTCTTGATCGAAGAGCCGCTGAAATCACTGGAGCAAGAATTCAGCGAAGTATTCCATCGCATCCACCGTAACGCACTGGTGAGAATCGACAAGGTTGGCGGAATGAAAAACAATGCCGATGGACATCAAGTGTTTTTCAATGATATCGACGAGCATCTGGAAATCAGCCGCCGCCATTTACCCGGCGTGCGCAAAATTCTGAAGGCCTTATAAGCCGGTCGGCGACCCGCAGACTGCACGGTATTCGGCAACGTTAAACCCAGCTATTGCTTGCAATTTCTCCCATTCACGCGGATAGCTTGCTCTCTGTATTGCGGTCCTGGTAAACACCCGTTTCGTTATGCCGCCCTGTGACTTATAATCGCGCCCCATGAAAACATCACTCGAAACGCTGCGCATCGCAACGCGCAGCAGCCCCCTTGCTCTTTGGCAGGCAGAAGAAGTCAAACGGCGTTTGCTCGCACTCTACCCCGAACTGGACGTCCAGCTGGTCAAGATGAAAACCAAAGGGGACAAGATTCTCGATGCGCCTTTAGCCAAAGTCGGCGGCAAAGGTCTGTTCGTGAAAGAGCTGGAAGCCGGCATGCTGGCCGGGCAAGCCGATATTGCCGTGCATTCGATGAAAGATGTGCCGGTCGAATTTCCCGAGGGTTTATCGCTAGCACTGATCATGCAGCGAGAAGACCCGCGCGATGCTTTCGTGTCAAACAATTACAACAACCTGCGGGATTTATCCGCCGATGCGGTCGTCGGCACCTCCAGTCTGCGCCGGCAGACGCAGATCCGCGAGCGCTTTCCGGCGCTTACACTCGACTGGCTGCGTGGCAACGTCAATACCCGCTTGCAGAAACTCGACGATGGCGAATATGACGCCATTATTCTTGCTGCCGCCGGGCTCAAACGCCTCGGTTTTGAAGATAGAATCCGCAGTTATCTGGAGCCAGAAGACAGCTTGCCGGCGATCGGGCAGGGTGCAATCGGCATCGAAACGCGCAGCGATGATGAAGCCGTGAAACAATTGATCGCGCCGCTGGCCGATACCGATACCACGCTGCGTGTAACCGCAGAGCGCGCGATGAATGAAACCCTCAATGGAGGATGTCAGGTGCCGCTGGCAGGTTATGCGGTGCTCGAAGGCGACCAGATATACCTGCGCGGGCTGGTCGGCGAGCCGGATGGCAGCCGTGTATTGCGTGCAGAAATCCGCGGTGCTGCCTGTGATGCCAATGAGTTGGGCGTGCGGCTGGCACAAGCCCTGCTTGATCAGGGTGCCGGTGAAATTCTCGCCCGATTACATGACTGAGGCTAAATGGCCGAACCATTAGCCACCTGCCAATCGACCTGTCTGGTCACCCGGCCGCGTCATCAAAGTGACCGGCTGGTCGAATTGCTGGATCAGGCAGGCTGGCAATCCCTGCTGTTTCCGAGTATCGAAATCATAGCCTCGTCGGCAGCCGAATCATTGCCCGAGCGCATACACGACTATGATATTGCGCTGTTCGTCAGCCGCAACGCGGTCGATTACAGTTTTTTACAATTCCCGCCCGGCAATTTGCCCGATAAACTCCAACTGGGCGTAATCGGCAAAGGCAGCTTGCAAGCTCTGCAACGACATGGAGTGGAATCGGCATTGCTTCCGGCCGACCAGTACAACAGTGAAGGCTTGCTGGCTGCCGAGGCTCTGCAACAGGTTGCCGACAAACGCATACTCATTTTGCGAGGTCAGCCCGGCCGCAATCTGCTCGGGGATACCTTGCGTCTGCGCGGCGCCCATGTAGATTATCTGGAAGTCTATCGGCGTACGTTGCCAGAATACCCCGACCAATATCTGGAGCAGTTAACGCAACAGCGGTTCCCGCAACTGGCGATCTTCACCAGTGCCGAGGGTTTGCGCAATACACTGCAACTGGTCAGTGAAAATATGGCGCAACAATTACGCCGGATTCCCTGGTTGCTGATCAGTGAAAGAATGCGTGAAACCGCCCGTAATCTGGGACATAATGCAAGCATCATCATTGCTGTCAGCGCCAGTGATGAAGGGATCGTCGAAGCCATCGAGCAATGGCAGCAATCAAATAAAAAGCATCATCCATGAGTAAACAATCAGAACAGCCCGCGCCAGCGCTGGAATCTCCCACTGACGCAGATCGATCACCCGAAAGCCCTGCTGCCTCGCCGACCGGTCGGCCGGGGCGCGCCTGGTTGCCGCTCGTGACTTTGTTGCTGCTCTTGGGCCTGATCGTCATCGCTGTGCTTGGTTCATATCAGGGCTGGCAAATGCTGCAGCAGCAAAAACAGCAGCTGGTTACTCAAATCAATCAGTTACAGTCGTCACTGGGCGAGCGCCCGACCCGCGCTGAGCTGGATGAACGGGTTCGTTCGATGCAGCAAAACGCTCAGCAAGTCAGCACTAAAATCGCTCGACTCGAACAGAGTCTGCAAGGCTTGCAAAATTCCACCGAAAAACTCTATGAATTGTATGGCCGCGATGAAAACGGTTGGAAGCTGGCTGAAGTCGAATATCTGATGTCGATCGCGCAACACAAGCTGGTGCTGGAAAATGATTTCGCCGGGGCCGCCAAAACGCTCAGTGCCGCCAGCGATCGGATTGCTGAACTGGCCGACCCGGGATTGCTGCCGGTGCGGGTGAAAATCAATGAGGAAATTGCTCGGTTGAAAACCCGCAAGCGTCCCGATCTGGTTGGCATGACCCTGACGCTGGCCCGGCTGGCGCGGCAGATCCGGCATCTGAAACCGGGTTATCAGACACAGGCCAAGAAGCAACAGGCGGAGCCATCGGCCGATTCGCCGAAGCCAATGGATGACAATCTGCCGTGGCCGCAACGGCTGGAACAGTTTGCCAAATCGCTGGTCACCATCAAGACCGATCAGCCGCAAAGCGGCGAGCAACTGCCGACCGACATCATCGATGTGACGCAAAAGCTCGAAGAAAACCTGAAGCTAACCCGCTGGGCGGTGCTTGAGCGTGATGCCTTTCAGTATGCACAACTGATGCGTAACAATATCGAATTGTTCCGCGAATACTATGATCTGGACAATGCCGCCAATCGGGAATTTCTGGATGAACTGCTGCAACTGCAGCAATCGCAAATCAGGCCGGAGCTACCGGATATTACCGGCTCGCTGCAATTGCTGCGGCAATTGCAGCAACAGCGGGAAAGTGCGCCAAAGCCGGTAGAAGAAACGGAGGTTGACCATGGTTAAGCTGACTATCAGCCTGCTGATTCTGGTTATTGCGGTTTTGCTGGCGGTCTTGCTGGTGAAGGATGACCCCGGCTTCGTATTGATCAAATATGCGGACTTTTCGCTGGAAACCAGCCTCGCATTCGGCATTGTCGCTGTTGTGCTGGCCGGCTTCGTCATCCAGATTCTGATTCGGCTGTTACTGATATTATGGCGCTTGCCCAAAACGCTGTCCCGCCAGGCGGAAAACCGTCGGCTCGAGAAAAGCCGGAAGCTCACCGCACAAGGTTTGATCGATCTGGCAGAAGGGCGTTTCGAGCAAAGCGAACGCAACCTGTTAAAACTCATCGATTATGCCGAAAATCCATTACTCAATTATCTGGCGGCGGCGCGCGCGGCACAGCATCTGGGCAAATACGATGAGCGCGATAATTATCTCAAGGCCGCCCATGATGCCCGGCCGGATGCAGAAATCGCCATCGGCGTGACCCAGGCAGAATTACAACTCGCGGCCGGTCAGGCCGAACGGGCGCTGGCAACACTCAACCATTTACGTAGTCTCGCGCCAAAACATGATTATGTGCTGAAGCTGCTGGCGCGGGTGTATTTCAAAACCGGCGAATGGTCATCACTGTGCGAATTGCTGCCGGAAATTCGCAAGAAGCAACTGGTCAAGCCAGAGCTTTTAGCGCAAATGGAATCGGCTGCCTATAAAGGCTGTCTAGATCACTCGGCGCGGCAACAGAATGGCTCGCTGGAAAAATCATGGAATCGCATTCCGAAAGACAAGCAAGGTGATGTCGGTCTGTTACTGCACTACATCGACTTGCTTGAGCAGTATCCGGGTGACCGAAAACAGATCGAAACCCTGTTGGTCAAGGCCATCAACCAGCAATGGGATGCCCGCCTGATCGAACGTTTTGGCAAACTCGAACCGGAAGATGCCAATGCGCAATTGGCCACCGCCGAAAAATGGCTGAAAGATTGCGGCACCAGCGACGTATTATTACTGGCGCTCGGACGCATCTGCATCCGTCTCAAGCTGTGGGGCAAGGCACAAAGCTATCTGGAAGCCAGCGTCGGGCAAAAGCCGACGGTCGAGAATTGTCTCGAACTGGCTGAATTACTGAGCCGGGAAGAATTGAACAATCCGACACAGGCCAGCCAATATTATCGCCAGGGGCTGGAGCTCTGCCTGCAGGAGACTCCGCATGAATGAAAAGGTCGATCTGGACTCCGCAGCACTGCAAAAGCTGGTCGATAGTGTCAAGCTGCCACCGGTGCCGCAAACCTTGATCGACCTGAATCAGGAATTGTCCAAACAGCACCCCGACCTGGCGAATCTGGCCGAAATTATCCAGCGCGATGCCGGAATCTCCGGACTGGTGTTGAAAACCGTCAATTCACCATTGTTCGGTTTACGCCGTGAAATCCTTTCGATTCAACATGCCATTAACCTGCTCGGCATTGCCTACGTCAGTAAAATCGTGACCGGTTTGCTGATGAAGCAATCGGTCGGTGGCAGTGACGGATTGTCTGCCGAGCTTTGGCAGTCGCAGATGAATACCGCCACGCTGGTTTCCATGCTGGTGCAGCAATTTCTCGATTGTCCGGCCGATGAAGGTTATCTGCTCGGCCTGTTCCAGAATTGCGGACAAATGCTGATCGCTTCCCGGCATGAGGATTATGCCGACTTTCTGGCCGAGTATGAAAACCATCCCGAACTAATCATTACCGAGGCTGAAAAACAGCGCTATAACTATCACCATGGCGATCTCGGCTGCCTGCTGGCTTACTCCTGGGGCATTCCGAAATATCTCTGTGACGTGATTTTACACCATCACCAGCCGAACGCTCAGTTGGATGATCGGTTGCTGAGCGAGGATGACGACATCGAAAACGGTTTGATGGCGGTCCTCAAGATCGCCGAGCATGTCGACAAGCTCGACCGGGGCATTGAAACCGATTACGAATGGCAGCGAGTCAGTGAATCGGTGCTCGGTTATCTCGGTCTTAGTGAGCTGGATTTTGAAGACCTCACCGAAGACTTGCTCGAGCGTCTGGTGATGGCACATTAGCCCTGATCCTTTCGCGGGCATGCGCGCAACGTCGTCAACTACACTGGCGGCATGAACGATTCCTTCCTGCAAAGCCTGTCGGCATGGCAGTTCGACAACCGGTTTGTCAAATCCCTGCCAGCGGACCCGCTGCGAGACAATCGCCGCCGACAAGTCAAGAATGCCTGTTATTCTTTTGTTGAACCGGTCCCGGCAAAACAGCCCGAGCTGGTGGCAGTGTCTGAAGAAATGCTACGCGAACTCGACCTCGATCCGGCCACGCTGGACTTGCAGTTATTCGCCGAAATCTTTGCCGGTAATCGCTTGCTGCCGGGTATGCAACCCTATGCCATGTGTTATGGCGGCCACCAGTTCGGTAACTGGGCCGGACAACTTGGCGATGGCCGCGCCATTATTC
>JANTFI010000103.1 GCA_024763505.1 Gammaproteobacteria bacterium | reverse complement strand
ATTCTGGATGTAATCAAATCGGTATCGGAGCAGACCAATCTGCTGGCGCTGAACGCTGCGATCGAGGCAGCCCGGGCCGGTGAACAGGGCAGGGGGTTTGCGGTCGTCGCCGATGAGGTTCGCGAGCTGGCGGTGAGAACGCAGGATTCATTGCAGGAAATTGATCATACCGTGTCTGATGTCATTAACCAGATCCAGATGATCAACCGGGAGATGAAAGAAGGGGTTAGCAATCTGACCGGTCTGATCGATTCTTCCAGCTCGGTTTCTGCTCAGATCACCCAGAATGCCGATGTGCTGGATTCTGCAACCCAGTCGTTTCAGCAAAACATGAACAGTATCGAGCAGATCAACCAGAAAATATCCCTCGTCAACGACAACATCCATTCGGTTGAAAGCATCAGCGAAACCAGCATGGCGCGTATCCAGACCATGACGGAAAATTTTTCGGCTTCTTCGCAGGAGATCGAAACCCTCAAGCAGGCAATTAACCGTTTCAAGGATTAGCGGCAAACTCACCGCCATACTCATCTGAATGGCATGGCAAAATTGCCCGGGTTTAGGAAAGTCGTTGTAGAATAGCGCGATGCGCATTTCTTCCTTGTTGTCGGCTGGCTTGTTCGGCTTAGCCAGCCTGCTCGTCATTCTTCTCTTTCTGCTTCTCGGGCAATATGCCTACCCGTCCGCCGATGATTTCTGCATGGCGGCCGGGGTTCAGCGCGAGGGGCTGTGGCCGCATCTGTGGCAGCATTATCAGGGCTGGAGTGGCCGCTACACCGGCAATGCGCTGTATGCGATTTTTCCGCTGGTTTTCGGCATGTATGCAGGCTATTTCTGGTTGCCGGTCATCCTCATTGCGGGACTTTTTTCTGCGCCGGCCTTTTTGCTTTCGCGGCTGTTTCGACTGTCCGTTTTTTCCTGGCCAGTGTTGTTGGTTTCTCTGTGTTTCGTTGCGGTTTTTTTGCTCGGTATGAAACACACAGCAAGCAGCCTGTACTGGCTGGCCGGGGCGCTGACTTACCAGAGCGGTAATATCCTGCTGCTGTTGGCACTGGGGCTGATGATCGAGATTCGTGATCGCCAGCTCGAGCATCGGCCATCATTCTTACCATCGCTGTTATTGATTATCGTGATTGTGCTGGCGGTTGGCAGCAATGAGATTGCAATGATCGTACTGACCGGGCTGTTGCTGTTCGTGGCGGCTATGCAGGCAAAGTCATCCACAAAATCGCGGTGGGTGTGGATGCTTTTCCTGCTGGTCGCCGCGATCGGTTTTGCCATCGTCTATTTCGCGCCGGGTAACGCGGTGCGCGAAGCAACCTTCCCGCTGCGCCATCAATGGCAGCGTTCCATCGATGGCAGCCTCGAAATGGGGTGGTGGATACTGCAAAGCTGGCTATTCAATCCTTTGATGATCGTTATGCTGTTGCTGACACCGGTGGCTGCCTCGCTGCTGGCACAGCGTTCGCCACGCAAATTCCATATCGCTGATTCGGTGCTTTGGCTACTTGGCGGCATCACGCTGGCAGTGCCTTTCGTGTTGCAGTTTCCGGCCTGGTGGGCAATGGGTGGCTGGCCGCCGCCGCGCACGGTCGATGCGATTTACTTTGTTTTTCTGTTGAGTCTGCTGGCTTTTATTACCGCGCTGACTCTGCGATTTGCGCCGCAACAATTTTCGAAGCTGCCCCGCTGGTTATTGCTGGTTGGCGCGTTGCTGTTCGGCACTGCCATCCTCATCCATCCGCAAATGCAGCGCGCGTGGCAGGATTTGACCGCGCGCGCCGGGCCTTATCGCGATTACATGCAAGATCGCCTGCAGCGCATCGAGCAGGCGCGCGAGCGAGGTACTTACTTTCTTAAACTGCCAGGTTTTAGCGGCGAATATCCGCGTAGCATTTATTTCAACGATATCGTGCCCAATGCACGCGACTGGCGTAATGTCTGTTACGCGCAATATCACGGTTTGCAGTGGCTGGCGCGTGCGCCGGAAAAGAAACAGCGCCAACGCCCGGCTTTGATTCCGCCACGCCAATAACCAGAAATTGGGGCGATAAACAAGACTGTTTTCCGCGCGGGATGTTCTGCATAATGCGCCGCTCACTCGAAACTCGATCGCACCATGCAAAGCCTGTCAAAACGAATTGCCGAAGAACTCAATGTCGCCGAAAAACAGGTGACCGCCGCCATTGAACTGCTGGATGACGGCGCCACCGTGCCGTTTATCGCGCGCTATCGCAAGGAAGTCACCGGCGCGCTGGATGACATCCAGTTGCGCCAGTTACACGAACGTCTGGGTTATCTGCGCGAACTGGACGAACGCCGTGCCAGCATTCTCAAAACCATCGACGAGCAGGGCAAACTGACGCCGGAACTTGCCCGGCAAATCAACGACGCCGACAGCAAGGTGCGGCTCGAGGATTTATATCTGCCGTACAAGAAAAAGCGCAGAACCAAAGGGCAGGTTGCGATTGAAGCCGGGCTGCAGCCATTGGCGGACAGCCTGCTGGAAAATCCCGAGCTGTCGCCGGAAGACGAAGCTGCAAAATTCATCTGCAACGACGAAGAATTCAAGGACAAGTTCGGCACCGTCAAGGAAGTGCTGGAAGGCGCCCGCTTTATTCTGATGGAACACTTCACCGAGAATGCCGATCTGGTCGAGGAGCTGCGCCAGTTTTTCAACCGCAAGGCGGTGCTGTTTTCCCGTGTCGCACCGGGCAAGGAGCAGGAAGGCGTCAAGTTCAAGGATTATTACGAGTATCAGGAAAAACTCTCGGCCGTACCCTCGCATCGCGCTCTGGCGATGTTTCGCGGCCGCAAGGAAGGTATGCTGCATCTGAATATCGATGTCGAAGTCGCTGATGGCGAGGCGCATCCGAGCGAACGCGTTATCGCGCGCCATTGCGGCATCGAAAATCGTGGCCGCGCGGCCGATGGCTGGCTGGCCGAAGTGGTGCGCTGGACCTGGAGCGTGAAATTGAAGATGCGCATCGAGCTGGAGCTTTTCAGCGCGCTGCACGAACGCGCCGAGGCCGATGCCATCGATGTATTCGCACGCAACATGAAAGATTTACTGCTGGCCGCACCGGCCGGGCAGCGCGCCACCATCGGGCTGGACCCAGGCTTGCGTACCGGGGTCAAGATCGCCGTCATCGACAGCACCGGGCAATTTCTCGATTCCACTGCGATCTTCCCGCATGCGCCGCGTAACCAGTGGGATGAATCGATCGATATCCTCGCCAGACTGGCGAAAAAATACGATGCCGAATTACTCGCCATCGGCAATGGCACGGCTTCGCGCGAAACCGAAAAGCTGTGCGTGGATTTGATCAAACGCTACCCCGAGCTGAAGCTGCAAAAGGTTATGGTCAGCGAAGCGGGCGCTTCGGTGTATTCGGCGTCGGAGCTGGCGGCGCAGGAATTCCCCGAGCTGGATGTGACCATCCGTGGTGCGATTTCGATTGCGCGCCGGTTGCAGGACCCGCTGGCCGAGCTGGTCAAGATTGACCCGAAATCGATCGGCGTCGGTCAGTATCAGCATGATGTCAATCAATTCGAACTGGCACGCAAGCTCGACGATGTGATCGAAGATTGCGTCAACGGCGTCGGCGTCGAAATCAATACTGCATCGGCGGCTTTGCTGCGCCGAGTGGCCGGGCTGAGTCAGAGCATCGCAGAGAATATCGTCGAATTTCGCAATCAGAATGGACCGTTCAAAGAGCGCAAGGCGTTGAAGAAGGTGGCGCGTCTCGGCGACAAGGCGTTCGAGCAGGCGGCGGGTTTTCTGCGCATCCGCGGAGCCAACAACCCGCTGGATAATTCAGCCGTGCACCCGGAAAGTTACGGCGTGGTGCAGAAAATCATCGATGCCAACGCACTCGAAATGGATAAACTCATCGGTAATGGGCGCATGCTGCAAGCGCTCAATGCCGCCGATTACGTGGATGAGCGTTTCGGGTTGCCGACCGTGACCGACATCATCAGCGAACTGAACAAACCGGGCCGCGACCCGCGTCCGGGCTTCAAAACCGCGCAATTCAAGGAAGGGGTGGAAAGACTCAGCGACCTGGTCGAAGGCATGACACTGGAAGGCACGGTCACCAATGTCACCAACTTCGGCGCTTTCGTCGATATCGGCGTGCATCAGGATGGTCTGGTGCATATCTCGGCGCTGGCTGATCGTTTCGTCAAGGATCCGCACGAAGTGGTCAAAACCGGCGACATCGTCAAGGTCAAGGTGATGGAAGTCGATCTCAAGCGCAAGCGTATCGCGCTGTCGATGCGCTTGAACGATGAAGCGCGTCCCGCTGCGAAAGATAAAACGGCGGGCGATAAGGGCAAATCGCCGCAACAGCGTCGGGCTTCTTCGCACCAGAAGCGCAAAGCATCGTCTGCTGCACCCAATGCATTTGCCGATGCTTTCGCCAAGGCCAGAAAGCTGGGCTGATTTGAATCTAACAGGTATCATCGGTTTTTCACCAAAACCAAAGAGAGCAATCATCATGAAAGTCGCCTATATTTTTTCAACGCAGGGCCATTCGGTTTCGTACAAACTGGGCAAGATGATTTTGCCCCAGCTCGAACAAGACGCGCATGGCGTTGAAGTGGTGGGCATGTTTTTCTTTGAAGACAATGCCTATGTGCTGCAACTGGGCAACCCGATCGGAGAGCGTCTGGCAAAGGTGGCGGCCGCAAGCGGCATGCTGCTGATGGCTTGTGACCAATGTGCCTACGAGCGCGAAATCGAAGACAAGCTTGTCGAAGGTGCGACCATCGGTTGTTTTCCCAACCTGTATGGCGCACTGGCAGGCAACATGCCCGATCAAGTGATTACGCTGTAGTGGGTGAATGCGTACTTATGCGCTGGCTGCATCATTAAAATATGAGGTTATTCCGTGATGAGTAGCAGCATGAGTACGCAAATCTTCATTCTTTTTTCGCTGTGGCTCGTCTATTTCGTGCTGCATTCGGTGATGGCTTCGCTGCGTCTGAAAAGCTGGGTGGCGCGTCATTTCAGCACGCTGATGCCGGCGTATCGGTTGATGTTTAATACGCTGTCGGCGATCCTGCTGCTGCCGATTCTTTGGCTCAGTTTTCGCTGGCAGGGCGAGCCGCTGTGGCACTGGAGTACACCGATATGGTGGCTGATGATGATGATTTCGGTCGCGACCGTGATCGCGTTTTTCATTTCGCTGCGCTATTACGACATGGATGAATTCATGGGCTTCAAGCAATGGCGCGAAGGCATCGATGCGGTGGAAGATCAGGAGCATTTCGTCATCGGCGATTTTCATCGCTTCGTGCGCCATCCGTGGTACAGCATGGGCATTATTCTGGTGTGGAGTCGCGAACTCGACCCGATCATGCTGACCAATGCGGTCATGATCACGCTGTACTTCGTCATCGGCTCGCTCTTTGAAGAACGCAAGCTGTTGCGCTATCACGGCGATGTCTATCGACAGTATCGTCAGCGGGTTCCGGCCCTGATTCCACGGCCCTGGCGTTTTCTGACACGTCAGCAGGCTGCCGATTTGCTGGCGCAATATTCGCCGATGCATTAAACGTACCTGAACCTCACGCCATCATCCGTCTCGTCCTATTCAATCTATAGTATCCATGCCGTGAGAATGGTTTATAATCCAACCCGGGCTTGCGGGTCTGAAGGTTTACTATCGTTCTATGGCGGGGCTTTTAATGGAATTATTCAATAACGGCAAACATATCTGCCTTGTCTTTCGTGATCTGGTCACCGGCGGAGAAGCAGTGCAGGCCAATCAGTTTCTGGTCTACGATAATGAACATGCGGCCTTGATCGACCCGGGTGGCGAGTTGACATATTCGCGATTGTTTATGGCGATCAGTGAATACATGAATGTGAAGAATCTCGATTACATCATCGCTTCGCATCAGGATCCGGATATCGTGGCCTCACTCAATAAATGGCTGGTCGGCACCGATGCCAAGGTGGTGGTGCCGGAATTGTGGCAACGCTTTATTCCGCATTTTACCCGGCCGGGCAAGATTTCCGGTCGGCTTATCACCATGCCGGATCAGGGGATGAACCTGCAACTCGGGTCGATCAGCCTGAAGGCGCTGCCCGCACATTTTTTGCACGCCGAAGGTAATTTCCAGTTTTATGACCCGATCAGCAAGATTCTGTTCTCCGGCGACATGGGGGCCAACCTCAGCCCGGATGCCGACCTGAATACGCCGGTGACCGATTTTTCACAGGTTCTGCCTTATCTCGATGGTTTTCATAAACGCTACATGAACAGTAACAAGGTGTGCCGCTTCTGGGTCCACATGGTGCGCCAGCTGGATATCAGCATGATCGTGCCGCAGCATGGCCGTGCCTTCAGTGGCAAGGCGATGGGTCAATTTCTCGACTACATCGAAAATCTGCAATGCGGCATCGATCTGCTCACGCAG
The DNA here is from genome assembly GCA_024763505.1 of Gammaproteobacteria bacterium. Taxonomy (GTDB): domain Bacteria; phylum Pseudomonadota; class Gammaproteobacteria; genus JACNJF01. The sequence goes on along the minus strand of JANTFI010000103.1, from coordinate 4,022 downwards.
GATCATTACCGCATTCCCTGATCCCGGCTTGGCTGAAAACACCGTGTCCGGCTGAAATTTGCCTGAGCGCATTCATTGCCCGAGCAGATTTCAAGCGGGCGGTTCGATAGCCTTCCGACCGACCGCTACCCGGCTGCTTGCGCCGCGGGCAGCCAAACTTGCAGCATGAATGTGCCGAGCCAAACCCAAACCGTCAATTAGTTGAGCTATGCTCCCTGTGCAGGGCGTCAAATTATCGGCGAACCTGAATCTTTTGAATCTATTCTATTGATTTTAAAGATAATATTTTTATGGCATCAAGTTTGCTTAACCCTTTAACTACATCCGGAGAACCCCATGGCCAAAGAACAACCACAGGCAGAAGAAGAACAGCCCTCAGGCGGCAAGAAAAAACTCATCCTCATGATTGTCGGCGCATTGTTGCTGGTGGGCATCGCTGTGGGTGTCACACTGTTTCTGGTCGGGGGGGATCAATCGGCGGCCACCGAAGAGGCCGCAGCCGAACCGGCCAAGCCCGAGCGGGGTGATCCGGCCTATGTCGAACTCAAGCCGTTTACCGTAAATCTCGGTCCGGATGATCCGGTTGGATTCCTGCAGGTGCAAATTCAGGTGCTGACGTATTTTTCCGAAGTGGCTGAAGAAGTCGAGGCCAACAAGCCGCTGATTCGCAACAATCTGACACTGTTGTTTGGCCAACAAAGTTCGGCCGCACTGCGTTCGACCGAAGGCAAGGAAAAATTGCAGCAGGATGTCAAACAAAGCATCCAGCAAGTGATTGATAAATACGGCAACGGTGGCGAGATCGAGAATGTTTTCTTCACTACTTTTGTCATGCAATAGCACGGAGTATTCACGGTGAGCACCGATATCCTGAGCCAGGACGAAGTCGACGCACTGTTACATGGCGTCGATGATGGCGCGGTCGATACCTCGGCCGATGAAGACTTCAACGATGGCGAAGCCCATCCATTTGATTTCAACAATCAGGAACGCATCGTACGCGGTCGCCTGCCGACACTGGAAATGATCAATGAACGCTTTTCGCGTTATTTTCGTGTCAGCTTTTTCAATATGTTGCGTAAAACGCCTGAGATTTCGGTCAACGGCATTCAGATGATCAAATTCTCGGAATATATTCATACACTGTTCGTGCCGACCAGTTTAAGCCTGTTCAAGATGGAGCCACTGCGCGGCACCGGCATGGTGATGATGGATCCGAAACTGGTGTTCATTATTGTCGATAATTTTTTCGGCGGTGACGGCACCATTCACGCCAAGATCGAGGGTCGGGAATTTACCCATACCGAATTGCGCGTGATCGAAAAGGTCGTGCACATGTGTTTCGAAGAACTGGTCAAGGCATGGAAACCGATTCTGGAAGTCGAGTTTACCTATCACAGCCATGAAGTGAATCCGCATCTGGCGAATATCGTTAGCCCGTCGGAAGTCATCGTGGTGTCGAGTTTTCATATTGAACTGGAAGGCGGCGGTGGGGATATTCATGTGGTTTTTCCTTATTCGATGATCGAACCGATACGCTCTATTCTCGATGCCGGTGTGCAAAGTGATATGGGCGATACCGATGACCGCTGGGCTATTCTGATGAAAGAAGAATTGATGCACGCCAAGGTGGAATTGACCGGATTTTTCGGTGAGAAGGAATTAAAGGTATCCGACCTGATCAATTTTCAGGCGGGCGACATCATCCCGTTCGAATTGCCGGAGCAAGTCACGTTGATGGCTGAAGATATGCCGATCGTTCGCGGTCGTTTCGGCGAGCATGACGGCAAGGTGGCAATCAAGGTGGAAACCATTCTGGAACTGGTCGATCAGGTAGAACCTACCATCCCAGGGCAGAATGATGAACAGCAGCAAGCCCCGGTGGCCAGCAACAAGCGGCTGTAAAAAAGAGCCAGAGTAATCAGGAGACGCTAATATGAGCGACGACAGCGAAGAAAATGTAGATCAGCAGGCGATGGCTGATGAATGGGCCGCAGCGATGGAAGAGCAGGCAGCAGTCGATGATGCGATGCCAGCCGCCGAAGGTGAATACGAAAAGGTAGAAGCCACTGAGCTGGATGACAGTGATAACTTTCAGCACGGTGATGTCAACCTCGATGTGGTGCTGGATATTCCGGTCACTATTGCGATGGAAATCGGCCGCACCCGCATCAGCATCCGCAACCTGCTGCAATTGAATCAGGGCTCAGTGGTTGAGCTGGACCGGCTGGCTGGTGAGCCGATGGATGTACTGGTCAATGGCACGCTGGTGGCGCATGGTGAAGTGGTCGTGGTGAATGAAAAATTCGGTATTCGTCTGACAGATGTCATCAGTCCTGCCGAGCGTATCAAGAACCTGAAATAGTCGTGCTCAAACTGCTGCCACTGCTGTTTTTGTTTTCTGTGTCAGGCTATGCCGCCGAAACGGCGGAAAAGGTTACGCCAGATCCTTTCTCGGCATCGTATCTGTTCAAGCTGATTGCGGTCATGGGATTTATTCTGCTGCTGATTTTCGCGCTGGCATGGATGATGAAAAAAATGCAATTAACCCCGCAGTCGCAAAACGGGTTGATCCGCATTGTGTCGGCTATTTCAGTCGGCCAGCGCGACCGCATTGCCTTGATCGAAGTGGGTGATGAACAGATTCTGGTCGGTCTGACTCCGGGCAAGATTGAAAAACTGCATGCCTTGAAAAATCCGTTGCCGGTTGCGCCGGAAACTTCCAGCACAGCATCTTTCAGTGATCGATTTCAGCAACTGATGAAGCGTGGAGAAAATCATGCGCGTGATTAGTGTGCTGACTCTGGTACTTTTGTTTTTCAGCCTACCGGCCGCAGCGCAGACTGCCGGTATTCCGGCATTGACGGTCAGCGGCGGAGCCAACGATGGCCAGAGCTACAGCGTAACGCTGGAAATTCTGGCATTGATGACAGTGCTGACGGTGTTGCCAGCGATCCTGCTGATGATGACATCCTTCACTCGCATCATCATTGTGCTGGGAATTTTACGTCAGGCGCTGGGCACACAATCAACGCCTTCCAACCAGGTGTTACTCGGTCTGGCACTTTTTTTAACGCTGTTCATCATGACTCCTGTGTTGCAGCAAGTGAATGACCAGGCGGTGCAGCCGTATCTGCAGGAAGAAGTGAATGCTTTCGAAGCGCTGAAGATCGCGACCGAACCATTCAAGACCTTCATGTTGGCGCAAACTCGCGAAACCGATATCCAGATGTTTGCCGATATTGCCGGTGTCGATTCCATTCCCAGTCCTGCCGAAACGCCTCTGCGATTGTTGATGCCAGCCTTCGTAACCAGTGAATTGAAAACCGCTTTCCAGATCGGTTTTCTGATCTTCATTCCATTTGTGGTGATCGATCTGGTGGTGGCCAGCGTATTGATGTCGATGGGCATGATGATGCTGTCTCCGTTGATTATTTCCCTGCCCTTCAAATTGATGCTATTCGTGCTGGTCGATGGTTGGAGCCTGATCATGGGCACACTGGCATCCTCTTTTCTGATTAATAGTTAAGGAGACGATCATGGATGCCGATGTCGTAATCGATCTTTCCCAACAGGCGTTGTTTGTTATCACCATGCTGGCCGCACCGATGTTGTTGTCTGCTCTGGCCATCGGCCTGCTGGTCGGCATGTTTCAGGCCGCTACTTCGATCAATGAGCAAACCCTCAGTTTTATTCCCAAATTATTGATTCTGGTGGTAGCAATCATGATTTCCGGGCCGTGGATGCTGAATCTGTTGCTCAATTACACGCGCAATCTGTACCAGAGTATTCCGGGGCTGATAGGGTGATGGACCATGTTGCAAATCAGTATCGGTGAAACGAATGCCTTTGTCGCCAGCCTGATCTGGCCATTCATGCGGATCAGCGCGATGTTGATGGCGATTCCGGTGATCGGCACGCGCATGGTGTCGGTGCGGGTTCGCGTCGTGTTGGCGATGCTGATCGCGATTATGGCGTTGCCGTTGTTGCCTGCCGTTCTGGCGGTCGACCCATTATCGACG
>JANTFI010000102.1 GCA_024763505.1 Gammaproteobacteria bacterium | reverse complement strand
AGTCATCATTTCCGGGAATGATGTATTCGACTTCACTGGGTGAATTGTTGGTATCGACCACGCCGACCACCGGGATGCCCAACTTGTTGGCTTCCTGAATGGCGATCTTTTCATAACCGACGTCAATCACGAACAGGGCTGTCGGCAGACCGCCCATGTCCTTGATGCCACCAAGCGTTTTTTCGAGTTTTTCCTGCTCACGCTTGAGGTTCAGCACTTCTTTCTTGTTCTTGGCATCGTAGCTGCCCTTTTCTTCCATTTCCTCAAGTTCCTTGAGGCGACGAATCGACTGACGAACAGTGCGAAAATTGGTCAGCATGCCGCCGAGCCAGCGGTGGTTGACATAAGGCATGCCACAGCTTTCAGCGGCTTCTTTGACCGACTTACTGGCTGCTCGCTTGGTGCCGACGAACAGAATTTTTCCTTTGCTGGCCGCGATGCTGCCGAGATAATTGCAGGCTTCCTGACACAGTGGCAGGGATTTTTCGAGGTTAATGATATGGATCTTGTTGCGCTCGCCAAAAATATAAGGCGCCATTTTAGGATTCCAGAAACGGGTTTGGTGGCCGAAATGCACGCCCGCTTCCAACATTTCACGCATGGTGACGTTAGACATAGTGATCTCCAGATGTCATATAAAGTGTACGGCTGTTCCAGTGAGCAGCAACGGTACACTTTGGGTTGAGCCTCCACAGCCCCCATTGTTAAGACCATAACTCTGGAAAGTTACAGCACCCGAAACAATGTGCCGGACTGTGTGTGAATTTATTTTTAACTGCAAAATACTGTTAAAAATTTTTAATTGTCCTTTGGCCATTGCCGAAGGCGCGCGCTTTATACCATAATCGCACCCTTTCAACAAGCCGAATCCGTATTTCGGCACGCAACGAGAGCGACGACAACAGACATGGCCATCACGCTGAAAACAGCAGAAGAAATCGAAAAAATGCGCGTAGCCGGGCGACTGGCTGCCGACGTGCTCAAAATGATTGAACCGCACGTCGTCCCCGGCGTCACCACCAATGAGCTGGACCGCATCTGCCATGACTATATTGTCAATGAGCAACAGGCGATTCCGGCACCGCTGAATTATCGAGGCTTTCCGAAATCGATCTGCACCTCGGTCAATCATCAGGTTTGTCACGGAATTCCTTCTGACAAAGTGCTGAAATCGGGCGATGTCATCAATATCGATATCACTGTGATCAAGGATGGCTATCATGGTGATACCAGTCGCATGTTTGCGGTCGGCAAAATCAAGCCGCATGCACAACGTCTCAATCAGGTAGCGTATGATTGCATGAAGATCGGCATCGAAATGATCAAGCCCGGCGTCCGGTTGGGCGATATTGGCGCAGCCATTCAGCAGTATGCCGAAAAGAATCATTGCAGTATTGTGCGCGAGTATTGCGGCCACGGCATAGGCAAGAATTTCCATGAAGACCCGCAAGTGTTGCATTATGGCAAACCGGGTACCGGAGTAGAACTGAAGCCCGGGATGATTTTCACCATCGAACCGATGGTCAATCTCGGCAAGCGTCAGGTACGTCTGCTGCCGGATGATTGGACTGTGGTGACTCGCGACCGCAGCCTGTCGGCGCAATGGGAACACACCAATCTGGTCACGGAAGATGGTTTCGAGGTGTTGACCGAGCACCCGGACTGGCCGCTCTGATCGCGGTAACGGTATGCCATTACATTCAACGCAAGACTTGCAACGCCTGCTAAAGCAAGCCGGTACCGAGGTAAAACCGATTGCCGAAGCACTGCAGCAGGCAACCGACCTGCTGTATCAATCATTTACCCCGGAAGCTCCGGCTGACTTGCTGGTTCGTCAAAAATCAGATTTCGTCGATCAGGTACTGACCCACTGCTTTGATGAATTTTTCGGAAACCCCTGTCAGGACAGTGTTTCGCTGCTGGCGGTTGGCGGTTACGGTCGTGCTGAATTGTTACCGGCTTCAGATATCGACCTGCTGCTGTTGCTGGCCAAACCTCCGTCGAAAGCCCTGCAGGAAAAGATTTCCCGATTCTTGACATTTTTGTGGGACATCGGGCTGGAAGTCGGTTCCAGCGTGCGCACCCTGAAAGAATGCGCACGCGAAGGAAAAAATGATGTCACCGTCATCACGAATATGATCGAGTCTCGCTTGATTACCGGCGATGAAAAGCTGTACCAGAAATTCGAATATGCGATTTCACCGAAAAAGATGTGGGCTTCACCCGTCTTTTTCGCAGCAAAAATGGAAGAGCAAAAAGTACGCCATTTGCGTTACAACGATACCGCTTACAATCTCGAACCCAACATCAAGGAAGGCCCGGGCGGCTTGCGCGATATCCAGGTCATCGGCTGGGTGGCGAAACGTCATTATGGAGCCAAAAACCTCAAGGAATTGGTGGACCATGGCTTTTTGACCGAGCAGGAGTATCAGGCGTTGATCGACGGACAGACACATCTGTGGCGTATTCGTTTCGCCTTGCACCGTTTGACCGGACGGCGCGAAGACCGCCTGTTGTTCGAGTATCAGCGTCAGCTGGCGGAAATCTTCGGATATCAGGGCGATGAAAACAATCAGGCGATCGAGCAATTTATGCAGCGCTATTACCGCACCATCATGGAGTTGGAACGGCTCAATGAAATGCTATTGCAACTGCTCAACCAGGAAATCATCTACAAACGTTTTTTTAATAAAAAAGAACAACTCAATGATGATTTTACTTTACTCAACGGGTACGTTGAAGCCAACGGCGAAAATGTTTTTATCAACAACCCGGGGGCCTTGATCGAAATTTTCATACTGATGCAGGGGCGCCCCGATATTCATGGCCCGCATGCCCAGACTATTCGCCTGATTCGCCAGAGTCTGTACCTGATCGATGATGATTTCCGTTCGGATCCGGCCATCAATGAATTATTCATGCGTTTTTTACGCAGCTCGGTCGGCATAATTCACCAGTTACGGCGAATGAACAGTTACGGCGTGCTGGCAGCGTACATCCCTGCTTTCGAAGCCATCGTCGGTCGAATGCAGTACGACTTGTTCCACGCCTATACAGTGGATCAGCATACGCTGTTCGTCATCCGCAACCTGCGTCGCTTTTCGGTAGAAGAACACCGACACGAGTTGCCTCTTTGCAACCAGATTCACGATGGGTTGGAAAAACCGGTATTGCTCTATCTGGCCGGATTATTTCACGATATCGCCAAGGGGCGCGGCGGCGATCACTCGGTACTCGGTGCTGAAGAAGCCGAAGCCTTTTGCCTGCAGCACGGTATGAACCGCAAGGACACCCGGGTGGTGTCCAAGCTGGTGCGAATGCATTTATTGATGTCGACCACGGCACAACGCAAGGATATCAGCGACCCCGATGTGATCCATGAATTTGCGCGCAATGTCAGCAGCGAAAGCATGCTCGATTATCTGTATTTGTTGACCGTGGCCGACATACGCGCCACCAATCCGAAACAGTGGAATAACTGGAAGGACGCACTGCTGCGCGACCTGTTTCTGAAGACGCGCAAAGTCTTGCGGAAAGGGCTGGAGAATAGCCTGGATATCGATGAAATTATTCAGGAAAATCGTGAAGCAGCCTGTGAAGTGGTATCGCGTACACAGGTCGAGCATGACGAAGTCGAGCAATTGTGTACCGATTTTCCCGGCGATTACTTTCTGCACCACCAAGCGGAACAGATTGCCTGGCATGTCCTCTCGATTCTGCAAAATTACGATAATCTCCCGACCGTGGAAATCCGCCAATCGGCGCATACCCGTTCCACCGAACTTTTCGTGTATTCCCGCAATACTGAGCAAGTATTCGCACGTGTGGTCGGCGTGCTCAACAGTATCAACCTCGATATTCTGCATGCCGACATCTACACCACCCGCGATGACCAGACACTGGATACCTTCATTATCCAGAATGCCCACGGAGAGCCAATCACCGACCGCCACGATATCGAACAGATTCGAACGACGTTATTACAGGCCCTGCAAAGTGAAACAGCGCCACAATTTGCTATCACCCAGCGCATGCCTCGCCAATTGAAAGCCTTCAATATGCCGCCGGATATTGAATTCAACCAGGACATCGTCAACCGGCGCACGATCATGGTAATCCTGGCCGTCGATCGTCCCGGCCTGCTGTACAGCATAGCCGATGCCATTTCACAGTATGGCTTGCAAGTTACCAATGCCCGCATCGCCACTCTCGGCGAAAGGGTCGAGGATATATTTTATCTGTGTGATGAAAACCATCAGGCGGTTAGAGATGAAAATCTGCTGGCTACACTGAAACAGCACTTGCTGGATTTACTGGAAACGGACTTTCAAGCCGCCTGAGATAGCCCGTTTCGTTCGCCGAAAAAACTTTGCTAAGGCGAATCCGGGGTGGGATCTGCGCCTGTCTGTGGAGGCGGTGCTAGGCTTGAATGACCATTATCCGGTGCTGGCCAGGACGGCAACTTTTGCCCACCGGCCCGAGGGGCGCAATCACCCACGGTGGCGCAACCCGGCCGAGCGCATAGCCGCGATACGGCCTGAATCGTTTGCCCCAGTGGAAACCGTCACCATCACCAAAACCGAATCGCAGCCGCGGAAACCACTGCCCCAGCCATTATCCCCACGCGGATCAATCCAGCAGAGGCTATTCCCGCCAGGTTCATTCCAACTGGAGTCATTCTAGCGAGGTGGCGGGTAATCACCCCAGCGCGGACAGGTTTGCCAGTGATCTCCCCAATTGTTATGCCAGCCATCGCCCCAATGATCTCCCCGGTTGTCCCCCCAGCTATCACCAAAGTTGAAACTACCAAATGAAAAAGCCAACGACAAAACCGGCGCCAGCAACCCGACAGCCAGAGTAATCGAAACGATTAAAGTATGGAATGGTTTCATCCGGATGTCCTACCAAACAAAAAAACCAACAGGCTTGATCGTTCAAAAAATTACTGTACCCGCCATGACATAAATCAGGTTTTGTCAGGGATATTATGGCGGGATGGTTTCGGGGTTCCGGATTCGTGGTTAAAAAACCGGGTCGGCCGCCTTTTTTCCAATCCGGATTCAAACCAGTCGAAAAATCCAGGCAGACACTCTTTTTCTGTCAGCGCTTATTTGCGAGAACGGTCGTAGTTATGGGTGCTTTCGGATAATTGCTTGCGCTTGACTGCTTCCGAGATTTCTTCATCGAGGTCAAGAGCGGATTTGACCGCTGCCGGAGACACAGACTTGCCGCCGGCCGGACGGATCTCGACCTGCATACCGACCTTTTCCAGAGCTGTCAGATACCGAACCGCATGATCCTTGCTGAGGTTATGTTTGACCACGCGCTGAGGGCTCCCGATCAACAGCTGGGATTGCTGCTCGCTGAGACCGGTTAACCCGGACAATCTCTGCGCCGCTGCACTGGCAGATACGCCAGGCTTCAAGCCATCCAGATAATAAATATCAAAAAGAGCTTCATTCATTCCTATTCCTTACGTCCTTATCCTTTAAAAATTTCGTTACCCGGACGATGCCAGTAAATCGGTATTGCCGCCGGAGGCCGTGGTATCAATACACAGTGCACGTTCAACAATCAGGGTTTGCCAGTCACTCAAGTTATCCGTCACCCCGACAATCCGGCCGGGCCGTTGCGCCAGAGTTTGCCGCAATTGACGATACTCGGCTGTTTCGCTATCCACATCTTCCAGTATAACCCCGCTCAACCCCTCGCTGTCGAGTAATTCTTCCATCTGCCAGTGCTCGACCAGTCGCAGCAGGCCGGTAGAGAGGCCGCCGGCAAGCAATTGACTGCAAAATTTTTCCAGCTCGCCCTGACCATCATCTACCGCTACGACCGCATTGCCGAGATAAAGCGAGGCTAGAATCTGCAGTTGTATGCGCTGGTTATCGGTGGCGGAACCCAGACACAGCATCACGCCTCGACCGGAAATCGATAGCCGGTTACTTTCTCCAGTTGGCCCGGGCAAATCGATGGTTTGCAGTGATAATTCTGGTAGCGATTGCAGAAACTGCTGGAATTGCTCGCGCATCCCGGCATCGCAATGCCCCAGCATCTTTTCGAAAACCGAACTGCGATGCTCCGCTTGATTCCATTCAGGTTGCGCCTTGGCAGCAGCACGAATCTGCGCTGCCAGCGAAGATGCCGAGTCGGACAGCCCGCTGCCCGGTGCTGCCGGTAGCGTCGTGTTCGACAAGATTTTGGTTGAACGCAGAAAACGATACAGATAATTCGGCCCGCCCGCTTTCGGGCCGGTGCCGGACAAGCCTTCTCCACCGAAAGGCTGAGACGCAACTACCGCACCGATCTGGTTTCGATTGACATAGATATTGCCGATTTTCGCCGCGGCAGAAATCCGCTGCACCCGTTCATCGACCCGGCTGTGTATGCCCATCGTCAAGCCATAGCCTCGTTGGTTGATGACTTCAATGACTTCATCGAGCTGCTCGGCGCGATAGCGCTGCAAGTGTAGCACCGGGCCGAAAATTTCCTGCTCCAGTTGCTCGAAACTGTCCAGTTCGAACAGCCCGGGGGCGACGTAGAAGCCTTGCCGCCGCTGTTCATCATTCACAGAAATCTGATGAAGCAAACAGCCCTTTGCAGTTAATGATTCGCAATGTTGCTCGACCATAGCTCGAGCATCTGCATCGATCAGCGGGCCGATGTCTTGTGTTAGATCGTGCGGGTCGCCAACCGATAATTCATTCATCGCACCCTTTAGCAGATTGATCAGGTCATCAGCGATATCCTGTTGCACAAACAGCATTCTCAGCGCCGAGCAGCGTTGCCCGGCACTTTGAAAAGCGGAACTGACGATATCCTGCACCGCTTGTTGCAACAACGTGCTGGAATCGATAATCATTGCATTGATGCCGCCGGTTTCGGCGATCAGCACCGCTTGCGGATTGCCGCTAGATGCCAACGCTCGGTGGATCGATTGCGCGGTTTCGGTGGAGCCGGTAAAGCACACCCCGTCAATGCGCGGGTCAGCCACCAGTGCCGCCCCGATTGTCGTGCCGTCCCCGGGCAGGCATTGCAGTACCGCCTCGGGAACACCTGCCTGATGCATCCAGTGCACGACTCGATGGGCGATCAATGACGTCTGCTCGGCGGGTTTGGCGATCACCGCATTGCCGCTGACCAGGGCCGCGACTATCTGCCCTGTGAAAATGGCCAGTGGAAAATTCCACGGCGAAATACAGACAAACAGACCGCGAGCAGAGCGCGAACGCAGGGCATCGATCCGCTTCATTTCGGCGCCGTAATAATGACAGAAATCGATCGCTTCACGCACTTCGGAAATCGCATCAAACAGAGTCTTACCAGCTTCGCGGGTCATCAGCATGATCAATTCCGGTGCGTTTTGACTGATCGCTTCAGCTATGTTTTGCAAACACGCGGCCCGTTCGTTGGCCGCCCGCGATGCCCATTCCGGTTGCACTTGTCGCGCGCGCGCAATCGCGGATTCGACCTGTGCCGGACGGGTATCAAACACTTGCCCGACCAGATCGGAGAAGTCGCCAGGGTTATAGACGGGCTTTGCCTCCTTTTCTGGTGCTCCGATCGATTCGGGTGGCGCAGCCTGCCACTGCTGCCCGGCAAAAGCATCGCGCTGCGCCAGCAGGTTTTTTCGCTCGATCGGGTCAGACAGATTCCAGCCGGAAGAATTTTTTCGCACCGGCTCAAACAGTTTTTCCGGCAGCACGATACGCGGGTTTGGAATCGACTCCAACTCTGACACCTTTTGCAACGGGTCACGCACCAGAGCGCTTGCGGCGACCGAAGCATCCATCAACTGATTAACAAAAGAACTGTTGGCTCCGTTTTCCAGCAAGCGCCGGACCAGATAGGCCAGCAAGTCACGATGCACCCCGACCGGTGCATACACACGGCAGCGAATATCCCGCTGTTTTTTCAATTCGCGGTACAGGCTCTCCCCCATGCCATGCAGGCGCTGAAATTCAAAATCGCTACGCTCGCCGGCCATCTGTATCACCGCCATCACGCTGTGCGCGTTGTGGGTGGCGAATTGTGGATACAGATGTGGCGAATAATCGAGCAACTTTTTCGCGCAGGCCAGATAACTGAGGTCAGTACTGACCTTGCGAGTGAACACCGGGTAAGCCGCCAGCCCCTGTTGTTGCGCGATCTTGATTTCGCTATCCCAGTAGGCGCCTTTTACCAGCCGCACCATGATCCGGCGATCAAGCTGGATCGCCAGTTGATGCAGCCAGTCGATCAGAGCCATGGCACGCGGACTGTAGGCTTGCACCACGACCCCGAAACCATCCCATCCAGCAAGATCGGGATGGCGGATCACTTGCTCGATGATATCCAGCGAGAGGTCCAGCCGGTCGGCTTCTTCGGCATCGATATTAAAACCCATACGCGCGTTTTTCGCCTGCAGGGCCAGACTGCCTATGCGCGCGACGAGTTCTTCGAGTACACGTTCACGCTGGCTGAATTCATAGCGCGGATGCAGCGCCGAAAATTTGACCGAGATGCCTGGGTTGAGACGGATATCCTGTGATTCACAGTGCTGGGAAAGTTCACTAATCGCCTTCGAATATGACAGAAAATACTGCCGTGCATCTTCGGCCGTCAGCGCGGCTTCACCGAGCATGTCGTAAGAATGGGTGTAGCCCTGTTCGCGATCTTCGCGTCCACGCTGCAGCGCCTGGTCAATGGTTTCACCGAGCACGAACTGCTGGCCGAGTACACGCATCGCCTGTCTCACCGCCTGCCGAACCACCGGATCGCCAACCCGTTTGACCATGCCCTGCAGGCTGCCGAGTAACTCGGCGCCGTGGCGGTCATCCAGCGAAATCACCTTGCCGGTCAGCATCAGCGCCCAGGTCGAGGCATTGACCAGCGGCGAAGCCGAGTGACCCAGGTGCCGTCCCCAGTCGGCGGCGACGATCTTGTCCTGAATCAGTGCATCGATAGTCGGCGCATCGGGCACGCGCAGCAGTGCTTCGGCCAGACACATTAGTGCGATCCCTTCTTTGGTGGACAGTCCATACTCGGCCAGAAAGGTTTCCATCAAGCCACTTTGTCGGCTGGCGCGGATACGCTCGACCAGTTGTGTGGCATCCTGTTCGATTTGCTGACGCGCAGCAGCATCGAGACTGAGCGCTCGTTGCAGGGACGAGACAGCCCGGCTTTCATCCATCAGATGTGCCTGGCGGATCTTTTTGCGCCAGTGAGACAGTTTTAAAGGGGTACGAGTCATACGGCTGGGTGATCGGGGTTGATTATGGTTTCGTCAACGGCCCGTAGTAGTCACACCCACAAGGCTGGTAACGCATTTTTTATGGCAGTATAAATTTAACCGATAACCCGGTCAAAGCCCCAGTGACAGTTGTTGCGATTCATTTTTTTCAGTGTCGAGATTGGACAAGGTGATGCCGAGCAAGCGCACCTGCTGGCCTTCCTGATAGGTCTGTTGCAGCAGCGCGGCAGCGGTATTTCTGAGGGAGTCTTCATCGTTGACCGGCACCGTCAGACTGTGGCTGCGGGTGATTTGCCGGAAGTCGGCAAACTTGATCTTGAGCGTAATGGTGCGCCCCTGCATGCCCGATTTTAGCACTCGAGCGGCCACCTGCTCGGCAATTTCACCGAGACTCTGCAGCAGCTCGGCCAACGTCGTTTTGTCTTCGCTAAACGTACTTTCCGCGCCGATCGATTTGCGCTGGCGATGGCTCATCACCGGACGCTGGTCGATTCCCTGCGCCACGTCATAAAAATACCGCCCGGCCTTGCCGAATTTCTGCACCAGATCCGGCAGCGACCAGCGTCGTAAATCGCGACCGTGGTGGATGCCCAGCGCCTTCATTTTCTGTTCGGTAACCTTGCCAACACCAAAGAATTTACCAACTGGTAATTGCTCGATAAAAGCGCTCACCTGATGGGGTTTGATTACGAACAGGCCATCCGGCTTGTTGACATCGGAGGCGATCTTGGCGAGAAATTTATTGATCGATACGCCGGCCGAGGCAGTCAGGCCGGTAGCGTTGAAAATATCCTGCTTGATGCGGCTGGCGATTTCGGTCGCGACCTGAATCCCTTTATGGTTGTGCGTGACATCGAGAAAGGCTTCATCCAGCGACAAGGGTTCAACCAGATCGGTGTACTGGTGAAAAATGTCACGAATCTGCGCCGACACCGATTTGTACACTTCAAAATTGGGTCGGGCGAAGATCAACTGCGGGCATTTCTGCCGGGCAATCACCGATGGCATGGCCGAGTGTACCCCGAACTTGCGCGCCTCGTAACTGGCCGCGGCGACCACGCCGCGCTTGCGCGAACCACCCACCGCAACCGGCTTGCCGCGCAACTCAGGGTGATCGCGCTGCTCGACCGATGCGAAGAAGGCATCCATATCGATGTGTATGATTTTGCGTGGGTTCATGAAATCGGTCCAATGACAGTCATGGACGGCAACTGACTACGCCCGGGGCC
>JANTFI010000101.1 GCA_024763505.1 Gammaproteobacteria bacterium | reverse complement strand
CGCCGAGCTGGTCAAACTGAAGAAAATCGAAGGCATCACTGGCCTGCGTGATGAGTCCGACAAAGATGGCATGCGCATGGTGATCGAGCTGCGCCGCGGCGAAATCGCTGATGTCATTCTCAACAACCTGTATCAGCAGACACAGATGCAAAACGTGTTCGGCATCAATATGGTGGCGCTGATCGATGGTCAGCCCAAGCTGTTGAACCTGCAACAGATTATCGCCGCTTTCATCCGCCACCGACGCGAAGTCGTTACACGCCGGACGATTTTTGACCTGCGCAAGGCACGTGACCGAGCACATATCCTGGAAGGTCTCGCGATTGCGCTGTCCAACATCGATGAAATTATCGAATTGATCAAGACATCGCCGAGCCCGGCAGTGGCCAAGGCGGCCTTGCTGGAACGCACCTGGAAGCTCGGAATCGTCAGCGATATGCTCGAACGCGCCGGTGCCGATGCCTCGCGACCGGATGATTTGAGTCGCGACTTTGGTCTGGTCGATGACAACTATCGGCTGACCGAAAAACAGGCACAATCAATCCTCGATCTGCGCCTGCAAAAACTGACCGGGCTAGAGCAGGAAAAAATCATCAACGAGTATCGCGAGATTCTCGACAAAATCGAAGACTTGCTGGATATTCTGACGCGCGAAGAGCGTCTGATGTCGGAAATCCGCCGCGAATTGCTCGAAGCCAAAGAACTGTTCGCCGATTCGCGCCGCACTGAAATCGTCGTCAACCAGCAAGACTTGACGGTTGAAGACTTGATCAACGATGAAGAAGTCGTGGTCACGCTGAGTCATCTTGGCTACGCCAAGGCGCAACCGCTGGAAAGCTACAGCGCGCAGAAACGCGGTGGTCGTGGCAAGGCGGCTACTAAAGTAAAAGATGAAGATTTTGTTGAAAAGATGTTCATCGCCTCGACTCACGACACGCTGTTGTGCTTTTCTACCCGCGGCAAGGTGTATTGGCAAAAAGTCTACCAATTACCGATCGGATCGCGCACCGCTCGCGGCCGCCCGATGGTGAATCTGTTGCCATTGGAAGAGAATGAGCGCATCACTGCGATTTTGCCGGTGCGTGAATACCCAGAGAATGAATTTATCTTCTTCGCGACCTCGACTGGTCGGGTCAAGCGCACGCCGCTATCCGATTTCTCAAGACCGCGCAGCAATGGCATCATCGCCATCGATCTGCGCGACGACGATAGCCTGATCGGCGTGCAACTGACCAATGGCAATAATGATTTGATGATGTTCGCCGCCTCCGGCAAAGGTATTCGCTTCGACGAGCAAAATGTGCGCGCAATGGGCCGCACCGCCGCCGGTGTA
The DNA here is from genome assembly GCA_024763505.1 of Gammaproteobacteria bacterium. Lineage (GTDB taxonomy): Bacteria > Pseudomonadota > Gammaproteobacteria > JACNJF01. The sequence goes on along the minus strand of JANTFI010000101.1, from coordinate 9,147 downwards.
CGCGGGATTCGGATCAAGGATGACGACCAGGTGATTTCGTTGCTGGCGATCGATTCGGATGAAGAAATCATTCTGTTCGCGACCGAAAACGGCTTTGGCAAGCGCACCCGCGTCAGCGAATTTTCACGTCAGGGACGAGGCGGGCAGGGCGTAATCTCGATTCAGACCAGCGAACGTAATGGTCAGGTGATCGGCGCGATCAAAGCGGGGGATGACGATGAAGTGATGCTTATCACCAATGCCGGCACGCTGGTTCGCACACCGGTGAAGGATATTACCGTGATGTCGCGAAATACCCAGGGTGTCACGCTGATTCGTCTGGGTGAAGGCGAAAAACTGGTGCAGATCGAAACCGTCGCAACCGATGACAGCGATGAAGCAGAAGAGGAAGCCGAGGAATAAATATGTAACCAATGTGGCCATAGGGTTGCCCTAAGCCACTCCAGGTCTGCAGGTTTTGAACTCTGCGATGAGCGTCTAGTAAGGAAGTAGGTGCTGGATTTCGTTTCCGGTTGATATCTCTTGCCCGACCCTCTCCCTAACCTCCGGCTCTACTGTGCCGGTAATCAAATTTTGAAACCAATCATGTAGGTGAACGATGTCACGCGTTTTTAATTTCAGTGCAGGTCCGGCAATGCTGCCGACCGAAGTCATGCAACTCGCTCAGCAGGAAATGCTGGATTGGCACGGCAGTGGTATGTCGGTGATGGAAATGTCGCATCGTGGTAAGGAATTTATTGAAATTGCTTCGAACGCTGAGCAGGACTTGCGCGATCTGCTGTCGATTCCGGACAATTACAAGGTGCTGTTTTTGCAGGGTGGAGCCAGCCTGCAATTCGCCATGCTGCCGCTGAACCTGATCGGTAAAACCGGCAAGGCCGATTATTCCAACACCGGCGCCTGGTCAAAAAAAGCGATTACCGAAGCCAAGCGTTATGGTGAAGTCAATGTTTGCGCTAGCTCGGAAGCCGACGGCTTCAATTCGGTGCCGGACTTCAATGACTGGAATCTGTCTGGCGACGCTTCTTATGTTCACGTCACCCCGAATGAAACCATCGGAGGGGTCGAATTCCCCGGTTTGCCGGACAGCGGTGAAATTCCACTGGTGGCCGACATGTCGTCGACCATCCTGTCGCGGCCGATCAATGTCAGCGATTACGGTATTATCTACGCCGGTGCGCAAAAGAATATCGGCCCGGCCGGACTCACCATTGCCATCGTGCGTGAGGATTTGATTGGCCACGCGGCAGATTCCTGTCCGGCCATGCTTAATTATGAAACCCATTCCAAGGCTGATTCGATGGCCAATACGCCGCCGACCTATAGTTGGTATCTGGCCGGTCTGGTATTCAAGTGGTTGAAGGATAAAGGCGGCTTGCAAGCGATGGCTGAAACCAATCAACGCAAGGCGAGTAAACTATACGCTGCGATAGACGGTAACGATTTTTACTCGAATCCGGTGGCGGTGAATAATCGTTCGTGGATGAATGTACCGTTTATTCTGAAGAATGCCGAGCTCGATGCCGAATTTCTGGCCGGCGCCAAACAAGCCGGACTGGTTACCTTGAAAGGTCATCGCAGCGTGGGTGGCATGCGCGCCAGTATTTACAATGCCATGCCGGAAGCCGGTGTCGATGCGCTGATCAATTACATGAATGATTTCGCGGCCAAAAAGGGCTAGGCTGGACGCATCATGAAAAAAATACTGACTTTGAATAATATCTCGGCGCAAGGGCTGGAGCGCTTGCCGCGCGAAGACTTCGAAGTTTCTTCCGAATGCTCGGCGCCGGATGCGATTTTGCTGCGCTCGTTCAAGATGCACGATATGGAAATCCCCGATTCACTGCTGGCGGTCGGTCGCGCCGGTGCCGGCGTCAATAATATTCCACTGGATCGGATGAATGAAAAGGGGGTGTGCGTTTTCAATGCGCCGGGTGCCAATGCCAATGCGGTGAAAGAGTTGGTGATCGCCGGCATGTTGTTGGCCTGTCGCAACCTGTGTCAGGCCTGGGAGTATACCGGCAGGCTCTCGGGTAACGATGCGGAAATCTCCAAAGCGGTTGAGGAAGGCAAGAAAAAATATGTCGGTTTCGAATTGCCGGGTCGCACACTGGGTGTGATCGGTCTCGGGGCCATCGGCGTCAAGGTGGCCAATGCCGCACGCGCACTGGGCATGAATGTGGTCGGTTTCGACCCCGGCATCAGTGTCAAGAGTGCGTGGAATCTTTCAGCCGATGTGCAATCCTGCAGCAGTGTCGAAGACATGATGACCCGGGTCGATTTCATTTCCCTGCATGTACCTTTGATGGATGCGACCAAGAACCTGATCAATGCAGATCGTCTTGCCAGAATGAAGGCCGGTGGTGTCGTGATGAATTTTGCGCGTGACGGCATCGTCGATGACGAAGCTGCACTGGCTGCGCTCCATTCAGGACATTTGCACGCCTATGTCACCGATTTTCCATCCAACTTGCTGATGGGCAAACCGGGCGTGATCAGTTTGCCACATCTGGGAGCTTCCACCCATGAGGCCGAGCAAAATTGCGCAGTGATGGTCGCTGATCAGGTCAAGGATTATCTGGAAAACGGTAATGTAATACATTCAGTAAATTTTCCTGAAATCAGTCTGCCGCGAGCGACTGAATTTCGCCTGTCGGTGGTCAATGAAAACATGCCGGACATGGTCGGGCAGATTTCCAGCGTGCTCGGCGAGCATGACTTGAATATTCATCACATGGTCAATGAATCGCGTAATAAAATCGGCTATACATTGATGGATCTGGATAAGGCTATCGATCAAGAGGCAGTGGATACAATCCGGCAAATCAAGGGCGTGCTGGCGGCGCGTACATTGTAATGAGTATGCTCGACCTGCAGCAGATTCGCCAGCAAATCGATGCTATCGATGAGCAATTGTTGAAACTGTTCAATGAGCGCGCGCAATGCGCGATTCAGGTCGCGGAAGTAAAAAAACAGTCGCTCAAGGATGGCGAATCGCTGGAATTTTTCAAGCCCGACCGTGAAGCGCAAGTGATTCAACGCATTAAGGAATTGAACCCGGGGCCGTTATCGGACAAGGAAGCGGGGCGATTGATTCGCGAAGTGATGTCAGCTTGCCTCGCTTTGGAGCAACCGCTCAAGATCGCTTATCTGGGGCCGGAAGGTACGTTCACCCAGGCCGCCGCGCTCAAACATTTCGGCAACTCGGTCGACACTGTCGCACTCAGTTGCATTCCCGATGTGTTTGCCGCGGTGCAGTCTGGTCATGCCGATTTCGGCCTGGTGCCGGTGGAAAATTCCACCGAAGGCGTGATCAGTCATACGCTGGATATGTTTATTCAAAGTGATCTCAAGGTGTGCGGCGAAGTCGAAGTACGCATTCATCATCAATTGGCCAACCGCTCCGGTAATCCGGACGACATCCAGAAGATCTATTCGCATCAGCAATCTTTAGCACAGTGCCGCAACTGGCTGGACCAGAATTTACCGACGCTGGAGCGCATTCCGGTCAGCAGCAATGCCGAAGCCGCACGTCTGGCGTCAGAAGATGAAACATCCGCTGCTATCTGCGGTATTCAGGCGGTGGATATCTTTGGTCTGAACGTTTGCCACAAAAATATCGAGGATCTGGCCAACAATACCACGCGCTTCATGGTTATCGGTGAAATGGAAGTCGCCCCCAGTGGCATGGATAAAACCTCGATTTTGCTGTCGGCGCATAATCACCCCGGAGCATTACTTGAATTGCTGCAGCCACTGGCTGATCACGGTATCAGCATGAACAAGATCGAATCAAGACCATCGCCGGATCGATTGTGGGAATATGTTTTCTTCATCGATATCGATGGCCACCAGCAGGATGAAAAAGTCGCGATCGCGCTCGATCAATTGGCTGACAAGGCGGCCTTATTCAAGATTCTGGGTTCTTATCCCAAGGTCGAGCTGTAATCGCGTGATCAGGCATTTGACCATCATCGGGGTCGGGTTGATTGGTGCTTCTCTGTCACTGGCACTGAAGCAGCGAGGTTTTGTCGAGCGAGTAACCGGTTGCGGTCGCAACAAAGAAAACCTGCAAAAGGCCATCCAGTTGGGCGTGCTCGATGATTACAGTTTGTCAATTGCTGACGCTGTGAAGGAAGCCGATCTTGTCGTTGTGGCGGTGCCGCTGGGCGCGATGAAATCGGTATTCGGGCAAATGTGCGGTGTATTGTCGGAACATTCTGTGATTACCGATGTCGGCAGCGCCAAGGCGACCGTAGTGGACGATGCGCGAGTATCACTGGGCGAGCATTTCCATCACTTCGTGCCAGGGCATCCGATTGCCGGATCCGAAAACAGTGGTGTAGAGGCTGGCGTCGCCGATCTGTATCAACAACGAAAAATTATTTTGACCCCGCTAGAGCAAACCGATCCAGATGCGCTCGAAGTCGTTCGGCAAATGTGGTTGCAAACCGGAGCAGAGGTCGAAAGCATGGATGTCGAACACCATGACCGTGTGCTCGCTGCAACTTCGCATCTACCGCACATGCTGGCTTTTGCGCTGGTATCGCATTTGTCGAAGATGAGCGATCAAGATGAAATCTTCAACTATGCAGCGGGCGGCTTTCGCGATTTTACCCGAATCGCATCCAGTGATCCGGTGATGTGGCGTGATATCTGCCTGGCCAATGGCGATGCGTTGCTCGAGTTAATCGAAGGGTTCAAGACGCAACTGGATGAAATTGCGCTTGCCATAGAACATAAAGATCCGGACGCTCTGTTCGAACTGTTCCGGGACTCAAAACATACCCGTGACCAGTTGCGCAAACTTTGATCTCTTCGTTATAATCTGATTGAATAAAGTACGGTATCTTGTTGATTTATTTGCCTGAAAATTTCCTCTAGTTGCCCGAATCGGCTGGATAATCATTCAATATGGAACCTTATGTAATCACCATCGACGGCCCTAGCGGCTCAGGCAAAGGCAGCCTCGCCCTCAAGGTTGCTAAAGAGATGGGCTTTCATTTGCTCGACAGTGGCGCGATATATCGGCTGGCGGCACTCAAATCGCTGAACGAAGGCGTTGATCTTCAACATGAAACCGAAGTGCTGAATACCATCAAAGACATGGATATTCGCTTTGAAACCGGCACGGAATTGACCATTCCCTTTCTGGATGGAGTCGATGTTCGCGAACAAATCCGCACCGAGCAAACAGCCTCTGCGGCTTCGGTGATCGCGGTCTATCCTTCCATCCGAGCCCAGTTACTCGATGTGCAGCGTAACTTTTTCCAGCCACCCGGACTGGTCGCCGATGGGCGCGATATGGGTACCACCGTGTTTCCCGATGCGAAAATCAAGATTTATTTGCATGCATCGAGCGAAATCAGGGCAAAAAGGCGTTATAAGCAGTTGATTGGTATGGGGTTATCCGCTAATATTGCCGATCTGCAAAATGAAATTGAAGCCAGAGATGAACGTGATCGCAATCGGTCTGTTTCTCCACTGGTGCCAGCTTCGGATGCAGTGGTTGTTGATAGCAGCATGCTGGCGCTGGACCAGGTCTTTACTCTGGTCATGAGCCACATCGAGGATGTCAACAATCATCGGGTTTAATCGCTGCAAGGCGTTTGAATATTGTTTAACTTAACTGTAAAGCCTGAAGGCTTCTTCTTCGGCGCATTTACACATCTTCTTTAATTTAGGTTGTCTTCCATGTCAGAATCTTTTGCAGAATTGTTTGAGGAAAGTGTTGCTCAAACAAACATGCGTGTTGGTGAAATCATTACCGGCGAAGTCGTCGATATTAATCGTGACGTTGTAATCGTCAACGCCGGACTCAAGTCCGAGGGCGTTATCCCGGTAGAACAATTTTTAAATGAAAGCGGCGAAATCGACGTTAAGGTCGGCGATAAAGTCGAAGTCGCGCTGGAATCATTCGAGGACGGATACGGTGAAACCCGTCTGTCTCGAGAAAAAGCAAAACGCGCCCGCGCCTGGGCTCGTCTCGAAGAAGCGCTGGAAAACGACGAAATCGTCACTGGCCGCTTCACTGGCAAGGTCAAAGGTGGCTTTACTGTCGATATCGGTGATATACGTGCCTTCCTGCCAGGCTCTCTGGTTGATGTTCGTCCGGTACGCGATACCGCATACCTGGAAGAAAAAGATCTCGAATTCAAGATCATCAAACTCGACCAGAAGCGCAACAATGTCGTGGTTTCTCGCCGTGCCGTGGTTGAGCAGGAATTCAGTGAAGAGCGTGAAAAGCTGCTGGAATCACTGAAGGAAGGCGAAAAGGTTCGCGCGGTGGTCAAGAATCTGACCGATTACGGTGCTTTCCTCGACCTCGGCGGTATCGATGGCCTGTTGCACATTACCGACATGGCGTGGAAGCGCGTCAAGCATCCGTCTGAAGTGGTTGAAATCGGCCAGGAAATCGATGTCGTCGTCCTTAAGTTTGACCGCGAGAAAGTTCGCGTTTCTCTGGGTCTGAAGCAAATGGGTGATGACCCATGGTCTAACCTGATGCGTCGTTATCCGGAAGGTTCTCGTCTGTATGGCAAGGTCAGCAACATCACCGATTACGGCTGTTTCGTCGAGATCGAAGATGGTGTCGAAGGTCTGGTACACGTTTCTGAAATGGACTGGACCAACAAGAACGTCAACCCCAACAAGATGGTCAACCTCGGTGACGAAGTTGAAGTCATGATCCTCGAAATCGACGAAGAACGTCGTCGTATTTCGCTCGGTATGAAACAATGTAAACCGAACCCATGGGATGAATTCTCGGCTACCCACAACAAGGGCGACATTATCCATGGCAAGATCAAGTCGATTACCGATTTCGGTATCTTCATCGGTCTGGACGGCAACATCGATGGTTTGATCCACCTGACCGACTTGTCCTGGAACAAATCCGGCGACGAAGCCGTTCGCGACTACCAGAAAGGTCAGGAAGTGGAAGCCATGGTATTGGCGATTGACCCAGAGCGTGAGCGTATCTCTCTCGGCATCAAGCAACTCGATAAAGATCCGTTCGCTAACTTCATTGCGCAGTATCCGAAAGGCAGCATCGTCAAAGGCACAGTTACCTCAGTCGATGCGAAAGCAGCGATTGTTGATCTGGGTGAGAATATCGAAGGAATTCTGCGGGCTTCTGAAATGGCCAAGGATCGAGTGGAAGATGCGCGTACCTTCCTCAGTGAGGGTGACGAAGTGGAAGCCAAGATCACCGGTATGGATCGCAAGAGCCGTAGCGTGTTCCTGTCGATCAAGGCGAAGGATCAGGATGAAGAATCCGAAGCGTTACGCGATTATGCCGCCAGTGCGGATTCCGGTTCGGCCACCACCAGCTTCGGCGATCTTCTGAAAGAAAAAATGGGGTCCGACAGCAAGGATTAGTTGGAGTTCTAGGAAACAACAATCGGGGGCAAGGTTTTCCTTGCCCCCGGATGTAAGGAGAAAGACAGAAACTTAGAGAGAATCTCTAAAACCCGTTTCCAGCGCCGGCACTTACGGATATCGAAACGGTTTTTTAAAGGTTCCTTTCATGGATCCGGTAGACCAGGGGCTATGTGATGAAAGAACAAGACTATGTACCATCGCTGACAAAATCAGATTTGATTGATAACCTGACTCGTAGTCAAGGCCACCTGGCTTATAAAGATGTAGAACTGGCGGTCAAGAGCCTGATCGAAATGATGAGCAGCGCATTGTCGCAGGGCGAACGCATCGAGATACGCGGTTTCGGCAGTTTCAGCCTGCATTATCGTCCTCCCCGTGTCGGTCGCAATCCCAAGTCTGGTGACAAGGTTGAATTACCTGGTAAATATGTACCGCACTTCAAGCCTGGAAAAGAATTACGCGACCGCGCCAACAAAATCGATTGAATCGTTCAATTCTTCTGGCAGAACGCGCGTACCCCGATAGAATTCTGCACTCTGATGGATATTGAATTTCTTTCGATTGCGGTGCTGGCGCTGTTGATTGGCTATGTCATCGGCAAGCTGCGTCGCCCGGATCAAACCGGCTCAAATTCACAATATGATAGTGTCAATTGTTCAGAATCCTATATCCAGGGTTTGAATTACTTGTTGGCCAACAAGGCAGACAAGGCAATCGAACTATTTGTCGAATTGATCAAGGTGGATGGTGACACTATTGAAACACATCTGGCACTGGGTAACTTGTTTCGATCTCGAGGTGAAGTGGATCGGGCCATCAAGATTCACCAGAACCTGCTGGCCAAGCCGAACCTGGATCAAACGCAAAGGGTCATGGCTATTAAAGAGCTGGCTGAAGACTACCTCAAGGCGGGTTTACTCGACCGCGCGGAAAACCTGTATCGTGAGCTGATTGAAATCAACCCCAAAAACAAGACTGCGCTGAAAAAACTGTTCGAATTGTACAGTCTGGAGAAGTCCTGGCGCGAAGCCTTGACAGTAGCGCAAAAACTGGTCGACCTTGGTGATGTTGAAAGTAAAATTATTTTGACACACAGTTTGTGTGAAATCGCCCAGTCTGAAATTACGAAAGGCAGCCTCAAACAGGCGCAGATTTACCTCAATCAAGCACTCAAGGTGGATGAAAAATGCATTCGTGCATTGTTGCTTCTGATAGACCTTCATCTACGTAATCATGCGATTTCGCGAGCCCGAAAGTTGCTCGATCAACTGGTAAAAACCAGCCCCGAATTTATCGAGCTCTACCTGCTACCGGCCAGAGAAATTTACTTGCAGAACGGTTCACTTAATCAATTTCTCGATTTTTTGCATCAACAATACAGCAGTAACGGTAAGCCAGCCATTGCACAGGAAATTCTGGATTGTTTGCTCACGGTAGAAAAGCATTCGGAACTGGTAGCATTTTTGTCGCAAGCCCTGCAAAAAACTCCATCCCTTTCCTTGTATGATTTTGCCTTTCGTTACCTGCAATCCAGGCCTCAATTTCAGCAACAATTGATGCCCGGACTCGGGCTGGGCATTGGTTCTGTCACGGCTTATTCAAATGCTTTCGTGTGCCAGAATTGTGGCTACGGCAGCCAGACCATGCAATGGCATTGTCCGACCTGTAATCGATGGTCCACTATTAAACCGGTATAAGATACATGACAAAATCACCTGTAATCGTCGCGCTGGATTTTCCGGATGCCCACTCCGCACTGTCTTT
>JANTFI010000100.1 GCA_024763505.1 Gammaproteobacteria bacterium | reverse complement strand
ACGACAAGGATGAAGAAATGAACTGGAAACTGATGGAAGATCCGATGATCACGCGCGGCGGCTGCGAAATCAAATCCGAACAATCGACTATCAATGCAACGCTGGAGAACCGCCTGCAGGCGCTGGCGGCTTCGGTGCTCGGTGGTGAAAGAATCGAAGATCAGTACGATGACACATCCGATCATTGAAAAAGCGCAACAAAGTTGGGTCAGCGCGCTGCAGCGTACCAGTCAGAGTTGTGACAATGTCTGCGGCAAGTCGCGAGTGGAAGGCATTTTGACCCGTATGGTCGGGTTGACACTGGAAGCCGCCGGTTGTCAGGCGCCGATCGGTGCGCGCTGCGATGTCGTTACGCCGGGCGGACAAACCGTCGAAACCGAAGTGGTCGGTTTTGCCGGTGAAAAACTCTATTTGATGCCGACCAGTGATATCCGCGGGCTGGTGCCGAATTCACGCGTCATTCCAACCAGTCATTCCTCCGGGGTCAAGGTCGGGCCGGAATTACTCGGCCGTGTGGTCGATGGCCGCGGACGACCGCTGGACGGCAAGGGGCCGATCAAAAGCCGCTTGCTGATGCCACTGGAAGGGCGCGAAATCAATCCACTCAGCCGCACCCCGATCCGTCAGCCGCTGGATGTCGGGGTGCGCGCGATCAATGCGTTGACTTCGATCGGACGCGGCCAGCGCATGGGTCTGTTCGCCGGTTCCGGCGTCGGAAAATCGGTGCTGCTCGGGATGATGACCAAATACACCGCGGCCGATGTGGTGGTGGTCGGACTGATTGGCGAACGTGGTCGCGAAGTGCGCGAATTCGTGCAAGAGATCCTCGGCCCCGAAGGGCTGAAAAAATCGGTGGTAGTCGCTGCACCCGCCGACTCATCGCCGCTGATGCGCATCCACGGCGCAATGCAGGCGACCAGTATCGCGGAGTATTATCGAGACCAGGGCAAGAATGTATTGTTACTGATGGATTCGCTGACCCGCTTTGCCCAGGCGCAGCGCGAAATCAGTCTGGCGATTGGTGAGCCACCGGCCACCAAGGGATATCCACCCTCGGTCTTTGCGCGCCTGCCGCAACTGGTAGAACGCGCCGGCAATGGCGAAACCGAGGGCGGCTCGATTACCGCATTTTACACCGTGCTGGTCGAGGGCGATGATCAGAATGACCCGATTGCCGATTCCGCCCGCGCGATCCTCGATGGTCATATCGTATTGTCGCGCGCGCTGGCCGAATCCGGCCAGTATCCGGCCATTGATATCGAAGCCTCGATCAGCCGGTTGGCGCCGCAAATCATGTCGGCCGAGCAGCAACAGCAAGTGCAGTATTTTCGCCAGCACTATAGCCTGTATCAGCAAAACCGCGATTTGATCAACGTCGGTGCCTATCAGCCGGGCTCCGATCCGCAAATCGATCTGGCGATTCGCCTGCAGCCGTTGCTGATGAAATTTCTGGCGCAGGATATGAATCAGGCGGTGTCGCTGTCGCAAAGCTATAATGAATTGCAGCAATTGATTGAAGCCGCGCAGCAATCGGCCCAGACACCGCCGCAGCAGAGCGGCCAGGTTGCGCCGCAGGCGGCCGCGCCGGGCATCAACACAAATGCATCCCATAATGTTTGAACGAGAAAGGCATGACACGCAGCCAAAAATTACAGCCAGTCGTCCAACACGTCGATAAACGCGAGCAGACCGCGTTGCAGGCGGTCGCGCACAGCCAGCAGCAATTACGCCAACAGCAATTGCGGCTGCAGCAATTGATCGAATACAAACAGGAATACATTGCCCAGCGCGCCATGCCGCACAGTTGCAGTTCTTTGCAAATGCAGGAATACCAGCGGTTTATGGCACAACTGGAAGAAACCATCGCCGGTCAGCGCGATGTGGTGCAACTGGCGCAGCGTGAACTTGACCTCAAGCGCGAACGCTGGAAAGCCAGTCGCTCCAAGTCAGACGCCATGCACAAAGTGGTCGACCGGATCCACAGCCATGAGCAAAGGAAAGCGGAAAAAAGCGAACAGAAACTTATGGATGAAGTAGCCCTGCGAAGCACACTCAAAACCAGTTGATCCTAATTCCGGGCAATCCAGCCAAGACAGCTTTTCTCCGGCCGGTTTGCGGATCGGGTCGAAAACCTCAAGTACCCGTTGATATTTCTGGCACAGAATCTGCATTCTTATATCAAATCCTTAACCCGATTCAGTAATCTTCGATGTTTTGGCGGCTATCTTGCAGATATCTTGCAAATATCTTGCAAATCAGCTTTGCCAAAACATCAGGAAAATCCGCTGGACGAATCGGCTCTCTGGCTGAAAAACAGGACAAGACAATGAGCATAACAAGCGCAAACGCATTACCACTGGCCAGCCTCAATCTGCAAAACGGCGCACAATCTGCGATCACCGAGGGGCTGCCAAATGGCGAACTGGCCATGCCTGGCGAACCGCTGCCGGACAGTTTTTTCAGCCTGTTGCAAGGCCAGAAAAATGAATTTCAGGTGTTGCCGATAGAATCCCTGGAAACCGTTACCGACCTGTCACTGCAAGGCGGGGAAGGTGACCAGGACGAACCATTGGCCGGGCTATACCCGATGCTGGCTGGCGAATTGCCGGTGGATGATTCGCAACAGTCGGACTGGCTCGCGCTGGCAGTCGGCGCTGCCCCGGATGATGCCGATGGCGAGTCTGACGAGTCCGCCCGGAATGCCGAGGCGCGGACGCGGCCAGACGCCGAAGAGGTGGCAGACGGGAATACTGCCAGAGCAAACCTGCTCGATGATCCGGCAGGCATCGGCGCGACCGATCAGAACAGAAATGATGGTTTCTTGGATATGCCATCTGAGATGTCGCCCGGTTTGTACGGTGCCGCCACAGACGGAGAAGACTTGCCGCGGACATGGCAAGCGTTTTCCGCCGACCGTGGCCGGATTACCGCTGCGTTGTCTGATCCGGCAGCCACGTCGGCCTCAACCCGGGGAGCGGCTCCTTCCGCAGTTGTAGTGGGTGGTGAACTGGCCGAATCGCTGGCGAAGAAAGCCGGGCAGGACGAACCCGCTGCGGATGATTTGAGCGCTCGCTTGCCCAATCAGGCTGAAGATAAAACAAAGCAGACCGCACAGCAGGAAAAGGCTGCACGGATCGATTATCTGCTGGCCAGACAGGAAGTGGCACAGCAGCAGACCGCTGCTGCCAGCACCCACGAAGGCAGCAACAGCCGGGTCGATCTGGCTTCGACCGTTGCACCCGCCTTGCAGGCAGTCCATTTGGCCAGCGCAGCCAGTTCGGTGAATGCCAGTCAGCACAGTCTGCAACTGGCCAGCAACGCGACTCCGTCACAATGGGGGCAGGCGATCGGAGAAAAGGTGTCACTGTTGATCAACCAAAAGCTCGACCGTGCTGAAATCCGCATCGACCCACCACATCTGGGCAAGCTCGATATCCAGATTCAACTCAAGGATGACGTCGCCAGCATTCACATTCAGACTCATCAGGCTGCCACCCGCGATCTGGTCGATGCAGCCAGTTTCCGGTTGCGTGATTTTCTGCAGGAAAGTGGCTATAGCGCAGTCGATGTCAATGTCTCGCATCAGGATCCTTCACAGGCGCAACAGCAATTCCATCAGCAATCGGCCGACACTGGTACCGGCAGGCAGCAAGGGCCAGAAGATTCCGGCAATGCGGCCGAAGTCTGGTCACCGCAAAACGTGAGTTTGGTTGGTGGCCGCAATGTGATCGATTTTTTTGCCTGATCGCGGGCGAGTCTGTCCGCACCCGTAAAATTTGCCCCAAAAATTTTTTTCATCCATAGCCGACGAGGTCTGATTTCGCTCAGGCCGCGATGCTATCACTGGAACTCGATCCGCTTCTCCAGATCTATAAGCTCGGTTTTTATAGGCTAATTTCAGTACAGGAAGGAAAATTCGTTTACTTCGTGGCATACTGCCGCAGAGGCGACGGATGCGGAGATTCTGCACCGCGAATCAATAATAAAAACAAACCCGGACACTTGAATTTTTTGGGGGAACCATGTCACCAAGCGCATTGTTATTTGCGTTCGCTTTGCTAACGGCGACAGCCGATCTGCAAGCCGAAACGCTGATGCTATCGATTCAACCGATTTTGCCGAAAGACCAAATCATTCAAGCCTATCAACCGCTGGCCGATTATCTGTCGGAAAAAACCGGACAAGAAATCAAGATCAAGGCGCATAGCAACTTCCTGACCTACTGGTCAGCGATGCGATCAGGCAGAGGATTCGACCTGGTGCTCGATGCGGCACATTTCACCGATTACCGAATTCGCAAGAAAGGGTACGAAGTGTTGGCCAAGCTGCCAGATCGCGTCAGTTTCTCAGTCGTGACGCATGAAGACGATCTGGTTTTTGATATCGAAGAACTGGTTCTGAAAAAAGTAGCGACTATGGTCAGTCCCTCGGTGGGTGCATTGCGGTTGAATCAGTTATTTCCTGACCCGATGCGTCAGCCGCGCATCCTGTATGCCCAAGATTCGCTGGATGCCGCGCAAATGGTGCTGGAGCGGCGGGCCTTTGCGGCGATCATACCCAGTGCGCTAGTCTCTTCATTCGAGGCTTTGAACACGGTGATGGTGACCGAGTCGATGCCGCATATGGGTTTTTCTGCTGCCCCCGGGGTTTCTGATGAAGTCAAAAAATCGGTGCAACAGGCACTGCTTTCTGCCCGCGATACCGAAGAAGGCCGCGCCATGCTCGAGCAGATCAATTTCAGCGGCTTTGAACCGGCCGATGCAACCATTTATCAGGGATATTCCGAACTACTTCAGCAAGTAATTGGATACTGACATCTCCGGGTTCTGGCAAGCCAGACGAATATCAGCAAGGTAATGAGGGTAAACGGTGCAATAGATACATTTTTTTGAATGGCAAATTGGCATAAAACAGATTTATAATTACAGTTTTTGAGGATGATAAATGACTCAGCAATCCAGACTGGTGCAAGTTATCGAGTTGATCGATACCGAAAACAAGCAGGATCCGAATATTGAAAAAGATGAAGATGGCAAGGAATGGCCTAAAGAATACCTGTATTCTGTGCGCATGAGCGACATGCTCGATCGGTACTGCCCAGATGCCGATGAAGTCGCCCAGATTTCGATGCGTGGCCAACACATCAAACGTTGGACTTCACCGCGGGATGCGTTTCCGATGGACCGTCAGGGTTATTTGCAATGGCGTACCCGGTTGTACAAGTTTCACGCCAATACCACAGCCGAGTTGATGCAGCAGGTAGGCTATGACGAAGACAGTATCGAGCGGGTGAAAAAAGCCATCGGCAAGAAAGGCATCAAGGTAAACAAGGATACTCAGTTGCTGGAAGATGTGACCGATCTGGTATTCATAGAGCATTACATGCTGGCTTTTGCGCAAAAGCATCCGGAATATGATGAAGAGAAATGGCTCGACATCATCCGCAAGACCTGGCAGAAGATGTCGCCGCAAGGTCAGGAATTTGCGCTGGCGGGCAACATCAAGCTCCCCGAGCCATTGATACCTTTGATACAAAAAGCGGTTGCCTAGCCAGAGATTTCTGCAAATTTCTGCTGCAATCATACCCGCCGTTGCTGATCATCAGCAGCGGCTTTTTTGTGCCCGTTTCCCGCCACTCGCCCGGACGGCATTCAAATTTCCAGCGTTGATCTATACTTGAGTTTCAGATTGAAACTGCAGGTTGTCCCTTGATTGATCGCTTTACTGTACCAGCTTTTTCTGCAACGCTTTTTCGATCCGGCAGTCGTTGGCCTTTGCTGTTTTTGTTGACGCTGATCTCTCCGTTTTTACAGGCGGTTGAAATTTCGCCAACGCTGGGTCCAATGCCCGAAGCCTCCTCGCATCAATTATTGCTGATGTCGGCCGGAGATTCGGCTTTATCCAACTCTTCGGTTGGGCTATCAGTACCTCGCGAGACTGTTCCAAAAGAACCCGAAAACATACTCAGCCAGCCAATTTTTATCGACCTGTTTTTGTTACTGGTACTGTTGGTGGCGGTCTTTGCTTTTTACATGTTCCGGTTTCGAAGGCTTGAGCAGGCGCGCGCGCAAAGCCAGCAATTGCTGGAGTCCATCATCAATAACATCGATGTTTATGTCTACCTGAAAGATCAGGATGGTCGTTATATATTCGCCAACCAACTGGCCTGTGAATCGCTGGCACTGACACCGCAACAAATCCTCGGCATGACTGATGCAGATTTGTTTGGCCCGGCCGTGGCCGGCCGTATCCGCGAGAGAGACCAGCAAGTTTGGAAATCGGGACAGGCCAGGCGATTTGAAACCCGGGGCAATGTAACCGGCGTGAATGAAAACGCGACCTTTATCGCCACCAAGATTCCACTCAAAAAACCGGATGGCGAAGTGTATGCGTTACTTGGCGTATCGACCGACATCAGTGAGCAAATTCATGCCCGGCAAGAGATAGCACGGTCGGAAAAACTGTTGCGATCGTCGATCGAAGTGCTGGATGGTTCCTTTGCCATTTTCGACCCGCAAGACCGGTTGATTTTGTATAACGATCATTACCGGAAGATGTACAGCGAAGCAGAGGGATTGATCCAGGTCGGAACCAGCTTCGAACAGATTTTGCGGCATGGCTGTGCGCAAGGCTATTTTCTCGATGCGATCGGGGATGAAGAACAGTGGATCAAAAAGCGACTGGAAATTCATCATCAGAAAGATTCGGAAGTTTTGCAACCGATGAGTAATGGACGCTGGCTGAATGTACGCGAACACAAGACATCGACCGGGTACATTGTCGGATACCGGCTGGATGTCACTGAGTTTTATCAGGCATTGCAGGATGCCGATCAAGCCAATCAGGCAAAGAGCCGGTTTCTGGCAACCATGAGTCATGAAATACGCACACCGATGAATGGCATTATCGGAATGGTGCAACTGCTGGAGGAAACTCCGCTGAACGAAGAACAGCAACAGTACCTGTCGATTATTCAGCAATCCGGAAAAAATCTGCTCCACATCATCAATAATATACTGGATTACAGCAAGTTGGACGCTCGAAAATTGCCGCTGGAAAATATCTCATTCGATTTTCAACAACTTTGTCAGGACAGTATCAACACGGTCAGTATTCTGGCTACCCGCAAGGATCTGGAACTGTTTTTTGACTTTGACCCCGATTGCCCGCGACATCTCAATGGGGACCCGATGATATTACGTCAGGTATTGATCAATCTGCTCGGCAATGCGATCAAGTTTACCGAACAGGGGTTTGTTCGGTTGAAAGTCGAGTTGATCGAAATGAAGCTAAACGTGGCGCACTTACGCATCGAAATCGCAGACAGTGGGATTGGTATTGATGAGCAGGCTCAGGCCTACCTTTTCGATGAATTCACCCAGGCCGATCAGGCGATCACCCGACAGTACGGCGGTACCGGGCTGGGGCTAGCGATTACCCGTAAACAGGTAGAACTGATGCATGGTAGTATCTCGGTCGATTCCGCGCCGGGTAAGGGCAGTACGTTCTATATCGAACTGGAGTTGCCTCAATCTGAACAGGAGAATAATCAGCCCTAGCCAGAGCAGCGTGAACGATACAGGCTGGCGTGTGCGGGTGTGTAACTGCGTAGCGGTCCGGACATAATCGAAGTGTTACGGAGTTGACTGACCGGTTTCAGGTAGGCCCAGGCAGAATTCAGTGAATAATCGGACATGATGATTTCGATGCGCTGCCGACGATAACCATCGGCTAGATCAATGCGCTCCAGTTGGTCCATGCGTTCGAGTTGTTCTGCATCTACCAGATACAATTCCCCGCGGACTCGAAACCCCTCGCCGGGCATATCCATCAGCCAGGGTGAATGTCGCACTCCGGTCAAATACAGGGGGTAGGGGATGCGCGTAGCGACTTTGCCATCGAGCAATTTACCCTGGTTCGCAGCCGCATTCGGATAGCCGCGTTTTAGCGTACCGAAAACAAAAACTAGCTGCGGTACCTTTTTCAATATCTTTCATTCGGCTGAAACAAAATCCCTGATCCAGCCCGCGAACAGATCGTTGTCCGGTTTTAGACGCAAGGAAAACAATCCGGCGTTGACGCGTTCTGCAGGAATGATGGAACGCCGGTCATGAATCAATGCCGCGGCATAGTCGTTCTGCCATTCCGGGTGTCCTTGAATGCTCAACAGATTATCATTCCATTGCACCATGAAATACGGACAAAAATCGCTTTCTGCAATGACTGTGGCACTTTTGGGTATGGTCATGACCTGATCCTGGTGGCTGACGAGAATACCCAGTGTCGAACGCGACTCAGTCATCCATGCTGGTTTTGCCGCTACCCGATTTTGTGCAATACCGATGCCCCAGCCTTTCGGCGATTTTTGTACAGGCTGTTGCAATGCGCGCGCGATTATCTGATGCCCGAAACAAATGCCGAACATTTTCTTGTTTTGTCGGTCGAGGTTTTGCACGAATTTAATCAATGGCTCAATCCACGGCAATGGCTCGTACACACTGTGCCGACTGCCGGTGCTGATATAAAAATCGTAGTCATCAATTTGCTCCGGATAGTGCTGATCGCGGCAATCGAAAACATCGATTACCGCATCCGGGTAGCTGCGATGCACCAGCCGCGAAATCATCTCCGGGTAATTACCGAATTGCGGCAGGAAATTTTCCCGTACATCATCGCATTGCAACAGGGCGACCTTCATTCCGGGGCCATCTTTCCATGCACCGCGGCCAGAAAAATCTGCCGGTATTCGTTCGCGTCAAAAGCAATCGGGTTGCCACCTGCGGAAGGGTCGGCCACAGCCATGTCGGCGATTTTGTCTGCCTGTTCATCGCCGATGCCGATTTCGGCAAGACTGTGGGCAATGCCCAGTTGTTGCCGCAGATCAAGCACCCATTGCAAAAAGCTGTCAAAGCCGGGCTGGGATAAGTTCATGTATTGGGCCAGTCTCTGGATTCGCGACTCGATTGCGCTGCGGTTGGCCTGCAGCACATAAGGCATCAGGATCGCATTCAGTGTGCCATGATGCGCATCGTAAAGCGCGCCGAGCGGATGCGCCAGCGCGTGCATCGCGCCCAGACCTTTCTGGAATGCAGTCGCGCCCATGCTGGAACAAACCAGCATCTGGGTGCGCGCCTCAATATTGTTACCGTCGGCCACTGCGACGGGCAGATACTGTTGCACCAGACGAATGCCCTCGACAGCTATCCCTTCAGCCATTGGATGATAAAACGGTGAACAAAAGGCTTCGAGATTATGCGACAACGCATCCATGCCGGTGGCCGCCGTGATCTTGGGCGGCAGCCCTACGGTCAGTTCCGGGTCTAGAATAACCTGCGCTGGCAACATGTCGGGGTGGAAAATAATCTTTTTGATATGCGCGGCGTCATCGGTAATCACCGATGCGCGACCGACTTCCGAACCGGTTCCGGCCGTGGTTGGCACGGCGATCACCGCTGCCATGCCTTCGCGCTCGACGGCCAGCCAATTGTCGCCCACGTCTTCAAAGTCCCAGATCGGTTTGTCCTGTCCGACCATCAGGGCCACGGCCTTGGCGGCATCCAGCGCCGAACCACCACCAAAGGCGATGACGCCATCGTGAGCCTGGTCTCGATAGCAATCGACACCGGCCTGCACATTTTCACCAGTCGGGTTGGCTTTGATGTCTGAAAATACAGCGCTGCGCAAACCACTGGCGTTGAGGTGATCGATAATCGGTTGCAGCATCGGCAGGGCGGCAATACCGGGGTCGGTAATCAGCAGCGGGGCGGTCATGCCGAGCATCTTGCAAAGTTCGGGCAATTCATTGATGCGGCCGGCGCCGACGCGGATATTGGTTGGATAGTTCCAGTTTGCAGTGAGCGTCATGTCAGCGATCTCAGAGTTTGGTTTTGATGTGAAAGGATTTTGGTCGAGTGATGGATTCATAACCCAGCACCGACAGGGTACAACCGTGGCCGGAATGCTTGACGCCAGTCCAGGCCAGTTCCGGGTCGAGATAATCGCAGCGGTTGATAAAAAAGGTGCCGGTGTCAAGTTGCTGCCCGAGTTCCACGCCGCGATCGAAATCCAGCGTAAAGATGGAAGCGGTCAGGCCGAATTCACTGTCGTTCATCAACTCAATCGCCTGTTCATCCGACTCTACTTTCATGATGCCGACCACCGGGCCGAAACTTTCTTCGGTCATCACGCGCATCGAGTGATCGACTTCGGTCAGAATCTGCGGTGACAGATAGGCGCTGCCGGGTTGATCGAGTTCATGCGAGCGGTCAATCTGTGCAGTCGCACCCTGATCGATGGCATCACTGATTTGTCCGCGCACGAAATCGGCAGCGCTGCTGCGCACTAAAGGTCCCAGAGTGGTGATTTCGTCATCCGAGCGTCCGAGTTTCAGCGCCTTGACCCATTCAACCGCTTGCTTCAGGTAGTCGTCATAAACCGCTTGATGTACATAAATGCGTTCGATGCCGCAGCAGGATTGGCCGGAATTGAAAAACGCACCATCCATCGTGGTATCGACCGCCTGAGCGAGATCGGCATCGGCGCGCACATAGGCCGGATCCTTGCCGCCGAG
>JANTFI010000099.1 GCA_024763505.1 Gammaproteobacteria bacterium | reverse complement strand
GCAGCGCAATCTGCCACTTGCTTGATACAGGTCAATGCTGTTTTTCCGGATACACTTCGGGCACGAAGGTTTGATCCGACATCGGTGGGCGCACATAACCGATGCCTTCTTCGCGCTTGGGCAGTTTGATCTGCTCCGGCGTCAAATCATGATACGGAATCTGGTTGAGAAAATGTGAAATGCAATTCAGCCGGGCATGGCGCTTGACATCGGATTTGACCACCCACCAAGGTGCCTGTTTGATATCCGTGTGAGCAAACATCTGGTCTTTTGCCTTGGAATACTCGACCCAGCGTTTACGCGATTCAAGATCCATCGGGCTCAACTTCCAGCGTTTCAGCGGGTCGGTCAGGCGGCTTTGAAAACGGGCTTCCTGTTCTTCATCAGAAACCGAAAACCAGTACTTGATGAGGATGATGCCGGAACGTACCAACATGCGCTCGAATTCGGGGCAGGAGCGCAGAAATTCCTGGTATTCTTCATCGGTGCAAAAGCCCATGACTTTTTCGACTCCGGCACGGTTGTACCAGCTTCGATCGAACAATACGATTTCTCCAGCTGCCGGCAGATGTGAAACATAGCGCTGGAAATACCATTGCGTGGTTTCGCGCTCGGTCGGTGCGGGCAGCGCGGCAACACGGCAAATGCGTGGATTGAGGTGCTGGGTGATGCGCTTGATGACTCCACCCTTGCCGGCGGCATCGCGGCCTTCAAACAATACGACGACCTTGAGTTTCTGCTCCGCGACCCAGGCTTGCAGTTTGACCAACTCGATCTGCAGGCGGGCGAGTTCCTGTTCATACAATCGCTTATTTATTTTCTTGGGTTTTTTGCTCATGCCATTATCCTGATGTTTGACTGAAACAAGTAAGTGTAGTCGATCTGGATTATTTCGCGTTTGAGTCAGATCAAACTCGAGTCGGATTATGTGGTTAACGTTGGCAGCGGCTGCAATAATAAGTAGAGCGCTGCGCCTGGGTGAACCGTTTTACCGGCCGTGCACAATTCGGACATTCGCCCTGATTGCCATACACATTGAGAGATTGGGCGAAGTAGCCAGGCTGGCCATCGGTGCGGGTGAAATCCTGCAGGGTTGTGCCGCCCTGCAAAATCGCCTGCGCCAGCACTTGCTTGATGCTGTCAACCAGCCGCTGCAAGCGCACCTTACGGATACGGTTGGCGCGGGTTTTTGGGTTGATGCCGGATAAAAACAGGCTTTCACAGGCATAGATATTACCGATGCCAACCACGCAATGCGCATCCATGATGACTTGCTTGATCGCTGTGGCTCTTTTTTTACACTGTTGTTGCAGATAGTCTGTGTTGAAATCGTCACTCAATGGCTCAGGCCCGAGTGTTGCAATCAATTTATGCTGAAGCGGATCTCCATCACTGAACAGCAGTGCGCCGAAGCGCCGCGGGTCGATATAGCGCAGGGACTGGCCATTGGAAAAATGCAGTTTGACGTGCTCATGGGCCGGTGATGGATCGGCGGCATCGAGTATTCTCATGCTGCCCGACATACCCAGATGCCAGATCATGTAGCCTTTCGAGGTTTGCATCAGGATATATTTGGCACGTCGTTCGATCGACTCGATGCGCGCATCGGTCAATTGGCGGATGGCGTCGGGAATCGGCCAGCGCAGGCGAGGCTGGAAAATCTCGATTTTGGCCAGACGCTGATCCAGACAATGCGGCCGCAGGCCGCGCACGGTGGTTTCAACTTCGGGTAATTCTGGCATCTCAGTGTTCCGAAATCACCCAGGCCAGTGAAATCCCGGCGGTCAGATTTTCATGTTGCGAGACCAGCGGGCTGTTTTCGATGACGCTGCCGGAGAGGCTATCCTGACGGATGAAGCCGCCGAGCCAAAAGGTGCCAATGCGACGGCTGTAGGTGAAGTCGATGCGAAAGCCGTGATACCCGCCAGAATCGGCTTGATATTCGGCGCGGGTGGCGGTGACATCTTCTGCGCCGACGGCATAAAAATGATTGAGGTAATTGCGGTCGGCGTAAATCGGCCCCAACGCGAGGCGCAGTTTCCAGTCAAACTTCCCCGGATCGGCCTTGCGCCAGGCCAGTCTGGGGGTGAGCACGCGCCCGACCGTGGAAATGGATTGACCGAGGCTGATCGCCTGGCGCAGCGGCAATTCCAGCCACAGCGAGTGTTCGGCTTCGTCTAACAACCGGTATTCCAGCGAAGGCCCGAATTCGACCAGTGCGTCGAGGTCTGCCATGCCACTACGCTCGTTGTCCTGTGATGTGCTGGGCAGGCTGCCGTTGCCGCTGACCGAAAGTACCAGCCCCGGTTTTTTGAACAGCCTCGCTTCGATGCCATCGTCGATGCGCAGAATATCACCGCGATATTTGAGATAGGGAAAGGGCACCAGCAGGGTCTGGCTGTGGCTCGAGCCGAGGTAGTCCGGCGTATGAATCAATGCCAGTGCCGGCCCCCATTCAATCTTGGGGTGGCCGGGTTGATGGTCGGCCCGGGCCATCTGGCCGGTTAGCAGTTGGGCGCACAGCAGCAGGGCGATGATGGAGTGCTTACGCATCCGGTTTCTCCAGTGCCAGCAGGTTGTAATACTGATGTTCGGGGAAGTGATAAGCCAGTTTCAGATCGGGCCGGGCGATGATGATTTCGGGCTTGATCGACAGCACATAAAATTCCGCCTCGCGGCCATCCAGCAGACTGGCTGTGATCTTTTGCTGTGGCGTGCTTTGGCCTGTGTAGGCAGTGATGCGGCTGGCGGCCAGGCGTTGCCAGTTGTCGATCAGGGCGGCGGCCTGCTTGCGGTTTTGCGAGGACTGCTCGATAAAGCCCTGTTCATACCGAATGATGTTGAAAGATGGCGATTGCAGCGATTGCAGCGGCAGCGACGAAGGCAGCAGCCGTTCATCCACCAGGCCGTTGAGACCCTGGCTGATAAACGGGTAGTGAATGTCGCTGACCAGAAATACATTTGGATCGACCATTACATAGCGCCGATTGCCGATGCGATTGGTGTTGCCGAAATAAATCGCCGTATCGTTGAGCGTCACAACGGCTTTGGGAATGCGCAGGCCGAGCGTCGAGAGGTCGATTTCGCTGCGCGGCAGTTTGGATTGCGGGTGCATCGATGCCAGTGAAGCGAGGCGTTCGGCGGCAATATTATTGGCAAACCACTGGATCGGTTGGCTGATCTTCCACACCAGTTGCTGTTTCACCAGTTCTATATTGGCATCGGCGGTTTCGATCTTGATGCGCTCGATATTCTGCGGCTTCAATGTGGTAATGGCATCGCGGTCGATCATCTGGTCTTCGCGGATGGGGTACTCGATGCCGATCCAGGTGAAAATCACGATCAATATCAGCAGCAGGTAATTGATCAGCATGCGTTTGGACATGGCGGGTTCTCCGGATTATCGGCGGCGACGCAGCAGCCAGATGCGCAAGCCTGCACCGAGCAACAGCAATGGCAGAACCAGCAGGAACAGCACGGCAATGACGACCTGACTGGTTTCATCCAGATCGAGCCGGGTATCGACCGCGCTTTGCGGGGTGACCGCGATCAAGTCATCATCGTGGCTGAGCCAGTCAAGCAGGTTGAGTCCCAGGTTCAGATTGTCTCCATTGCCGATAAACTGGTTGGACAGGAAATCGCTGTCGCCGCTCAGTACCACCCGCTGGGTGAGTAGTTTGCCATCCTCCTGCTGCACGCTGCGGGATAAGGCCAGCACGATATCGAGCGGTCCGGTTTGCTCGCCGGGCTGGTCACCGGGTCGAATCTCGCCAGCCAGTGGGCCGGTTTCATTCCAGCTTCGTGGCTGTGTCTGGACGATGGCGTCGGCTTGCCAGTCAATGTTTTCGTCGCCGATAAAATCCAGTGCGGCGGCATCCGGAAATAATGTGATACTGCTGAGACCGGTGGTGATGGCGTGGTGCGGATAGTCGGCTGCCAATGCAAAATCGACCCGGTCCAGACCGAGTAGCTGGGTGCTCGGGTCGACGATCACGCCGGGAAGCATCTCGACCTCGAATGGCTCTATCAGCGAGAGCATCGGGTTGTCTTCGCCCGGTTCGCCCAGCCATAGCAGATTGCCACCGGCTGCGATATAGCGCTCGATCAGTTTCTGCTCGCCGGGTAGCAGCGCGGTTTTCGGGTCGGCGATGACCAGCACGGAAGTGTTGTCCGGTATGCCGGTGGTCGCAGCCAGCGTCACGGTTTCGACCTGAAAGCCTTTTTGCGCCAGCCGCGCGGCCAAACTCTGGTAATCGAAATTGGCGCGGCCAAACGGATCGCGCTCTCCATGTCCTTGCAGGAAAACTGCCCAACGTTCGCCCTGACGCAAGATTCGAGCGATCGCATTGGTGACATTCGATTCGCTAACACCCTGCAGGATTTCGCGCCTTCCGTTGCTTTCGATTACGACCTGGCCATCCTGCTCGATGTTGTATTCGCGCAGTTTTTCAGGCACCAGATCGGGGTTCAGGCTTTGATAGTGGATGGACGGCAGGGCTTCGACGTAGCGCCGGAACAGCGTGTCGAGCATCTCTTTTTGTTCATTGATCGGTGAAACAAATGCGGTGATGCTGATTTCCTGCGTAACCTTGTCGAGCAGGCGCAGCGTCTGCGGGGTCAGGCTGTTGCTGTGATTGGCGCTCAGGTCAATGCTGAATTTGTATTGTGTGCTGAGCCAGCCGAGTACGCCGATCAAGGCGATATACAACAGCACGAACATGGCCGATTGTGCCTTTAACTGCAGGTGAATCTTGCGGTTGATCTTCATGCGTTAAGCCGGTCGCCATCGAGCTGGCGGATGGTGAGTCCGATAAACAGCAGCATGATCAACAGAAAATAACTGACGTCGGCGGAGCTGAATTCTCCGGCCAGCAGAGGTTGGTGATGCGCCAGTAACGACAGATAATGGAACAGCGCCTGCGCATTGCTGCTCCATTCGATAATCCATAGCATCAGCAAGGCGCCAAAAGTGCTGACGGCGGCGATGGTCTGGTTATCGGTCAGGCTCGACAGATAAAGTCCGATGGCGGCGAAACTCGATAGCAGCAATAACATGCCGATGAACATAGACAGTAATTTGCCGACATCGAGCGTGGTGCCAAACATCAGTGAAAGCGGCATCAGCATCAACAAGCTGCACACAATCAAAACGAAGTAAAACAGCCCGAGAAATTTCCCCAGCACCAGTTCGGTAATCGAGATCGGCGCGGCAAACAATAGCTGGATGGTTTTATTCTTCTTTTCCTCGGCCAGGCTGCGCATGGTGATCAGTGGCATGATCATCAACAGCATAATTGCAGCCAGTGAAAACAACGGCGCGATGATCAAGTCACTGACGCCGGGCTGGACTTGTAAATGCACCAATTGCGGCTGCAATTGATAAAAGGTTTCGATGTTCACGAGAAACATCCAGCCGAGTATGACTTGTATCACAGCCAGTATGACCCAGGCCAGCGGGGACAGAAACATGCGGGTAAATTCACGCCACGCAATGGTCCGGATCACGCGGCTTCCTCGCGATTTTGGCTGGCGCTGTCCGAGCGGGTCAGTTCGACAAAAATATCTTCCAGCGAGCTGTTGTCCGGCACCAGCTCGAACAATCCCCAGTCCTGGTCGACCGAGATCCGCACCAGCTTTTCAGCCAGCAGTGCTTGATCAAGCTGGATCTGGAAGCGCTGAGGGTCGATCTGCGAAATTTGTTCAGTGGCGAGTTGTTGCTGTAACTGAGCCGGGTTTGGCGGACGCGCAAACGCGACCCGCATCTGTTTGCCCTGACCTTGCCGGTTGAGTGTTTCGATGCTGCCGGAAAATATCAATTCACCCTGCCGGATGATTTGCACGCGATTACAGGTCGCTTGTACTTCGGGCAGAATATGGGTGGATAAAATCACCCCGCGATCCTGTCCCAGGTTTTTGATCAATTCGCGAATTTCACGGATCTGGATCGGATCCAGCCCGACTGTTGGCTCGTCCAGCACCACCACTGCCGGTTGGTGGATGATCGCCTGCGCGATGCCAGTGCGTTGTTGATAGCCTTTCGACAGGTTGCCGATCAGGCGCTTGCCGACTTGTTCCAGGCCGCAGTGGGCTTTGGCAAAATCAATCGCTTGCGCGACTTCGCCGTAAGGAATACGGTGCAGGCGGGCGCAGTAATCGAGATATTCATCCACCGTCAGCTCCCGGTACAGTGGCGGATTCTCCGGCAGGTAACCGATGTTCGACCGGGCGGCAATCGGTTCATCCATCAAGTCATGACCATTGATGATGATTTGCCCTGTGGTCGGCGCGAGGTTGCCGCAAATCATTTGCATGGTGGTCGATTTACCGGCGCCATTGGGGCCGAGAAAGCCCAGCACTTCGCCCGGGTTGAGGGTAAAGCTGATATTTTTCACGGCCTGGTTTGCGCCGAAATGGCGAGATAAATCGGTGATCTGAACCAGTGGGGTGGGCGAGCTTGTTTGTGTCATCGATGCGCAGTGATTTCCGGGATTTTGCGAGGCTGGATTTTACCTGAGGTTGGCGGCGTCTGAAAATGGTTTATGCATTCGTCAGATTTTTATTGCCGGATACTTGCGACGACTGATGCGGTGAACAGGCCAGCGCAGAGAAAGACGCAGGCTTGCGAGTAATGCAGGCGGCTGGATTTTTGTGGAAGCCTGCTTGCGGGCATAAAAAAACCCGCCGTGGCGGGTTTTGATTCGGAGTTCGTAACGGTCTGATTACTTGATCTTGGCTTCCTTGTAATCGACGTGCTTGCGAACGACCGGGTCGTATTTCTTTATGACCAGTTTGTCCGGAGTGGTTTTCTTGTTTTTGTCGGTGGTGTAGTAATGGCCGGTGCCAGCGGATGAAACCAGTTTGATTTTATCTCTCATCGTATTGACCTCTTAAACCTTTTCGCCACGTTTACGCATATCGTTAATCACGGCTTCGATACCGTTCTTGTCGATAATACGCATGCCTTTAGTCGAAACGCGCAGTTTTACCCAGCGGTTTTCAGACTCGACCCAGAATTTGTGGGTATGCAAATTAGGCAGAAAACGGCGACGCGTCTTGTTATGAGCGTGGGATACATTGTTTCCAGTAACAGGTTTTTTGCCTGTAACTTGGCATACTCGGGACATGGTAAACTCCGAAAAAATTTGGTCAGATTGCACAAGGGCGCGAACTCTACCAGAAGCGGCAGCGCGATTCAACCGTCGATTCGTCCTTTTTGACTGTGTAAATCCGGCGTCCCGTTCGCTTCTCAGGCGCTTTGGAATCCCGCTTTTTCGGCTATCTCGCCGATAGTTGGCGCGACGGGATTCACCCTCGTTCGTTTCCAAGGCCGGACAGCCCAGGCCGATCAGCATCCATTTGGGGATTATGATTTTTTAGGTGGCAACTGTGATAGATTGGCAAAGCCTGAATTTTCGGGCATAACTTCATGATTTCGGCCCGGAGCCGGTTAACTTCAACTGTTTGAAAAGAGTAATGGATATAGTATTTATCAGAGAACTGGAAATTGACACTGTAATCGGCATTTATGACTGGGAACGCAAGATACGACAGACCATCAGCCTGGATATCGACATGGCGACCGATATTTGTCAGGCGGCGGTCAGCGATGCGATTGAAGATACGCTGAATTACAAGGCGGTGGCGAAAAGGTTGATCGCTTTTGTCCGCGACAGCCACTACGAACTGGTCGAAACGCTGGCTGAAAAAATCTGCGAAATCATCCGCACGGAATTTGATGTCGCCTGGGTGCGTCTTACCCTGCACAAGCCGGGCGCGGTCAGTGGCTCGAAGTCGGTCGGGGTGATGATCGAGCGTGGTGAAAAGTTCTGATGGCTGCTATTGTCACCGTCAGCATCGGCAGCAATATCGATGCGGAGCGCAATATCCGCCGTTCGGTTGAATTGCTGCGCCAGGTTTTCGGTGATATCCAGTTGTCGCCGGTTTATCAAACCGAGGCGGTCGGATTCGATGGGGATGACTTCCTCAATCTGGTGGCAGGCTTTTCGACGGAATTTTCCGTGCAAGCGGTGGTGGGCGAGCTAAAATCGATGGAAGACCAGATTGGCCGGGATCGCAAGGCGGCCCGGTTTTCGGCCAGGGTGATCGATCTGGACCTGCTAACCTACGATGAACGGGTGATCGATCAGGATGGAATCCAGATTCCGCGCGATGAAATTCTGCATAATGCGTTTGTGTTGAAACCGCTGAGTGATCTATATCCGGAAGGTGTGCACCCGGTACAACAGTCGAGTTATCGGCAATTATGGCAACAGATGCAGCAACAGGCGGAGCGGATCGAGTTGTACCCGCTCGATTTGTCACCTCAGGATCCGCAATAGCCGGGTTTTTGCCATCCAAAAATCAGGGTGTCAGGGCTAAGCAAGGCATGTTCGTCAGAAACCGGTGCTGCAGCGTTTTGCCTCCGATAGGTTGCAAGTGAGCGCAAAGTGGCTTTGGTTTTCATATAACGAGCAACCGTCCGGCAGATCCGGCACCGACAGAGTTTTTCCTGACCGAACAGGTAACCACCAGTAACAGCGATTATGATATGAGTTTTAGTGATCACACGCGTTGGGAATTATTGACATCATTGATGTCAGACGGCTTTTTTGTCGTGCAGGATTACCGGTTTGTTTATGTTAACGACAGTTTCGAACGTTTGCTCGGCGCGCATCCGAATGCATTGATCGGTCTCGGGTTTGAGCAATTTGTACACCCCGATTACAGGGAAACTATCTTTAACCGGTATGAAAGACGGATTTCCGGCGAAGCGGTGAAAAAACACTACGAAGCCCGAATTCTGAAATTTGATAAGAAGACCCCGCTGGATGTCTGGATAGAAGTGGATGTTGTAATGGATGACGAAGGGCAAATGGCGGTGGCCGGAACCGTTCGCGATATCAGTTCTTATAATTCACTAAAGGAAGAATTGAATCAGGCCCGCCAGCAGTTGACCACCATACTCGATAATATGTCCGATACGGTTTACCAGACTAACATGGAAGGCGATGTGACGTTGATCTCCAGCTGTGTTGAAGCCTTGCTCGGATATACTCCAGATGAAATGATCGGGCGCAAACTTGCGGATTTTTACTGGTCGCCCGAAGAGCGGCAAAAAATAGTCGATGCCATCGTAGCCAATAATGGTGTCGTCACTAACGTCGAAGCGATCTTGCGGCGCAAGGACGACAGCCCGGTCTGGATTTCGACCAATGCCTACATCAAGAAAAACGAACAGGGTGAAGCGGTCAGTGTGGAAGGTATCGCGCGCGATGTCACCCGGCAAAAGGAGTTGGAACAAAAGCTCGAAAAACTGGCATTGACCGACAGCTTGACCGCATTGCCGAATCGTCGCGCCTTAATGGATGAATTGCATCACAGTTTCATGCATTGTCAGGCGAATGGAGGAGAACTCAGCATCATTTATTTTGATATCAACCATTTCAAAAAGGTGAACGATGAACTCGGTCATTTGATGGGGGATAATTTGCTGCGCCATGTCGCGGCGACGATGAAATCACATGCTTCCCCGAGCACGATATTCGGGCGTCTGTCCGGAGATGAGTTTCTGTTCATTCTGCCCGGACTGAATCGAGAGCAAGCCAGCCAGTTTGCCCGTCGCCTGCATGAAGACATGCTGGTCAAACCGATGCAATTGAAGGATAAAAACGTGCCGGTCATGATCGCCATCGGGCTCAGTAGTCTGCTGGAGACAGACCAGAGTGAATACAGCCTGCTCGATCGCGCCGACAAGGCGATGTACCTGTCCAAACAGGGTGGTCAGCCCTTCGAAATACTGTAATCAGGCCGCCAGAATATCACCCAGCCGGGTCAGCAATTGATCGATTTCATCATCGCTGCCCACCGTAATGCGCAAGAATTGATCGATGCCGGGCTGGTCAAAATATCTCACCAGAATCCCCGCTTTCTTTAACGCGTGATACAGCGTCTTCGCGTCATGCGACGGATGGCTGGTAAACACAAAATTGGCATGCGATGGCAAGGCCCGGAAACCGAGTGCCACCAGTGCTTCGCTCAGACGCTGTCGGGTCGTGATAATATTCTGGCAACCCTGCCTGAAGCTGATTTCATCGGCGATGGAAGCCTGCGCCGCAACCTGCGCCAACGCATCAACCGGGTAGGAATTGAAAGAATTCTTGATTCGGTTCAGCGCTTCGATCAAATCAACATGACCGATCGCATAGCCAAGCCGCAAACCAGCCAGGCTTCGAGACTTGGAAAAGGTCTGGATCACCAGCAGGTTGTCGTAGCGCCGGGTCAGTTCGATCGCCGATTGTCCACCAAAATCGATATAGGCTTCATCAACAATCACGACTGACTGGCTGCGCTGGCAGATCTGTTCCACCTGTTGCAGTGGCAACAGCAAGCCGGTCGGCGCATTCGGATTGGGAAAGATGATCCCGCCGTGCGGTTGCTCGAAGGCCTGGACATCCAGAGAGAAATCTGCCGCCAGTGGCAAGGCTTCATATTCAATTTGATATAAGCCGCAGTAAACCGGGTAAAAGCTGTAGCTGATTTTGGGAAACAGCAGTGGCAGGGGCTGTTTGAAAAAGGCTTGAAAGCT
>JANTFI010000098.1 GCA_024763505.1 Gammaproteobacteria bacterium | reverse complement strand
CGCTGACCGGCCCGATATGCTTGTATTTGATGCGGCCATCTTTGCCGATGATAAAGGTTTCGGGAACGCCATATACGCCCCAGTCGATACCGACCTTGCCATCAAGGTCGATCAGGCTGAGAGTATAAGGATCGCCCAGCTGGCGCAGCCAGTTCCGTCCGTCCTCCGGCTTGTCCTTGTAATCCAGCCCGATCACATCCACCAGATTCATCCGCGCCAGACGCTTGATGACCGGGTGTTCGGCGCGGCAGGATACACACCAGGAAGCCCACACATTCAGCACCCAGACCTTGCCCAGATTCTGCTTCGGTGTAAAGGTTTGCGCCGGGTTATGCAACAACTTCAGGGTAAAATCCGGCGCGGGCTTGTCAATCAACGGTGAAGGCACGCGTTTTGGATCCATGGTCAGACCCACTGCCAGCAACACAACCAGTATGATGAAAATACCCAGCGGTAAAACAAACCTCATCAGGCCGCGCTCCCGACTGCTTGCTGCGGCATTTTCATATCGCGCTTCGCCATCAGTCGATAGCGTTTGTCGGTGCCGGCCAGCAACCCACCCAGTGCCATGATGATACCGCCCAGCCAGATAAAGCGGATAAATGGCTTGTAATAAATCCGGATCGCCCAGCTGCCATCATCGGCAATCTCTTCTCCCAATGCGATAAACAAATCGCGTGACAGCGATGCATCGATTGCTGCCTCGGTCATCGGGCTTTGCTGCACCAGATAGATACGTTTTTCAGGCTCCAATACCGCCTTGAAGCCGCTGTCATCCGTGACCACAAAATGTCCTCTCGCCGCCTGATAATTATCCACCCGGGCCATTTCGACTCCGTTAAAGGTAAAGGTATAGCCGGACAGCTCGAAGGTATCTCCCGGCTTCATGCGCAAATCCTTTTCCAGATTGTAAATGCTGACCATGGTGACACCGATGATGAACAGCGCAATTCCGACATGGCCCAGAATCATGCCCCAGAAGCCACGCGGGGTGGAGCGTAAACCGGACAGAATCGACCGTCCTTTGAAGCGTTCCAGAATCGCCATCACCGAAGTGATCGTGATCCAGCTCGCCATCATCAGACCGGCAGCGGTCTGCCAGCTCCAGAACGGTGTCATCAGACTCAGCAGCAATCCGACCACGATGGCGACGATCAGCGGAATGCGTAGTAATGCAATCAGCCGCTGCCAGCTATCATTCTTCCAGCGGATCAGCATGCCGACACCGATCAGAAAGCCGATGGGTGCGGTCAGGGTCAGGAAAACCACATTGAAATAGGGAGGTCCGACCGAAATCTTGCCGCCGAGCGCATCGACAAAGATCGGGTAAACTGTGCCGAGTAAAATCGCCGCTGTCGCCACCGACAGGAAAATATTATTCAGCAGCAGCGCCATATCGCGAGACAACAGATTGGTAACCGCAGCATTTTTCAGCGTCGGTGCCCGCCAGGCATACAACAGCAGGGATGCACCCACCACCACGCACAGAAAGATCAGAATAAACACGCCACGCTCGGGGTCTGTCGCAAATGCATGAACCGAAGTCAATACGCCTGAACGCACCAGAAAAGTACCGAGCAGGCTGAGTGAAAAGGCAAAGATTGCGAGCAAGGCCGTCCACGGCTTGAAGGTGCCACGCTTTTCGGTAATCGCCAGCGAATGCATCAGTGCAGTACCGACCAGCCATGGCATGAAGGAAGCGTTTTCCACCGGATCCCAGAACCACCAGCCGCCCCAGCCCAGTTCGTAATAGGCCCACCAGCTACCGAGGGTGATGCCCAGAGTCAGAAACAGCCAGGCAAAATTGGTCCACGGACGCGCCCAGCGCGCCCAGGCCGAATCGACCTGACCGGACATCAATGCCGCAATTGCAAAGGCAAAAGCAACCGAAAATCCGACATAGCCGAGATACAGCATCGGCGGATGAATCGCCAGCCCCGGATCCTGCAGCAGCGGGTTGAGATCACGGCCTTCCATCACCGCCGGAATCAGTCGTTCAAAGGGGTTCGAGGTGACCAATATAAACAGCATGAACCCGACCGCCACAAAACCCATCACTCCGATGACGCGTGCCAGCATGACTCGAGGCACGCTGCGGCTGAAAAAAGCCACCGCGGCGGTCCAGATCGACAGGATCAGCGCCCACAGCAGCAGCGAACCCTCATGCGCGCCCCAAACCCCCGAGATCAAATACAACATCGGCAATTGGGTATTGGAATTGGTCGCCGCATACAGCACCGAGAAATCATGGTTGATGAACACCATCGTCAGCGCCGCGTAGGAAATTATCATGAAGAACAGTTGCGCGTAGGCAGCCGGACGTGCGATCGCTACCCAGCGGGCATAACCCAGTTGCGCACCTGCAATCGGAAAAACAGTTTGTACAATGGCAATGCACAGCGCCAGAATCAACGCAAAATGTCCAATTTCAGGAATCATGTCCTACCCTCTCGGTTTGATGTGGAACGTGGAAAACGGGGTCTGACAGAAACAGGCTGGCTTGAAAGCGCTTTCTGACAGACAACTTGCTGACATACTAAATGCCTTTCTTGTCCATGCCTGGCATCGGCTGACCGGATTTTTTCATGGCTTCCATAACTTCCGGCGGCATGTAGTTTTCATCATGCTTGGCCAGTACTTCCTGAGCGATAAATTCACCATCGGCATCGAGCTTGCCATTGGCGATAATGCCCTGCCCTTCGCGGAATAGATCTGGCAGTATGCCGGTATATTTGACCGTCACCACCGAATCGTTATCGGTCAGATCGAACTCGACCGTCAAACCGTCGCCGGGCCGTTTGACCGTGCCTTCGACCACCATGCCACCGACCCGGAAGTCCTTGTTGGCAGGCGCTTTTCCGGCTTTGATATCGGCTGGTGAAAAGAAAAACATGATGTTTTCATTGAGTGCATTCAGGGCAAAACCGACACCGACGGCGACACCGACCACCATCAGTAAAATCAGCGACAATCTTTTCTTACGAGCTGGCGTCATGAGACTGTTTTTCCTCTCTGCTTTTAATCATTTCCTGGCGCTTCAACTTGGCCAGATACTGTTTGTGCTGTCGAAAAGGTAACCACCAGTTCAACAGCAAAACCACAAAAGTCAGGCCAAAAGATGACCAGACAAAGACGGCATAACCGCCCATGTTGAAGAATTCTGACACACTCATGGCTTCACCAGTTCCTCAACCCATCGACTATTTCTTTCGCGCTGTAAAATCGCGGCGCGCGCAGCCTGAAACAGCGCGATGACGTAATAAATCTGGAATGCCAGCGCCATCAGTAACAATGGAATCAGCATTCGTATATCGATCGATGGCTTGTCGAACTTGGTCACCGTTGGCCCCTGATGCAGGCTGTTCCACCATTCCACCGAAAAATGAATAATCGGAATATTGACCACGCCGACGATCGATAAAATCGCTACTGCCCGCGCGGCAACTCGCTTGTCATCGATCGCGCCATACAGACCGATCACGCCAAGATACAAAAACAGCAGAATCAATTCCGAAGTCAGGCGTGCATCCCACACCCAGTAGGTGCCCCACATCGGCTTGCCCCATAATGACCCGGTGACCAGCGCCAGAAAGGTGAAACTCGCTCCGATCGGCGCCGAGCAACTGAGCACGATCTCAGCCATTTTCATCCGCCACACCAGTATAACAATGCCGCAGAAAGCCATAACCACATAAATAAACATGGACATCCACGCCGCCGGCACATGCACATAGATAATGCGAAAACTCTCACCCTGCTGGTAATCGGCCGGCGCCAGTACCAACCCACCGTACAGTCCGGCAATCACGGTAACCACAAACAGCGTGGTCAACCATGGCAGCCAGCGCCCGGCCAGACGATAAAAATGCGGGGGTGAACCAAATCGGTGAAACCAGGTAACAAACCATTTAAACATGCATCAAACTCTCAGCGTCAACTCATACTCATTTTCAATGCCGCCGCCGTGGCAACCGGTGACAACGATAATGCAAGAAACAAAAATGCCAGCATCATTGATAATTGCGCGGTGGCAGGCAGACCGCTGCTGACGACTTCGATCGCACTGGCGGCGAAAATCAGTACCGGCACATACAGCGGCAATACCAGCAGCGACAGGATGATACCACCTTTGGGCAGACCGATGGTCAGTGCGACACCGATCGAACCGATCAGGCTAAGCACCGGCGTACCCAGTAAAATCGTCAGCAACAGCACGCCGTAGGCATCGCTATCCAGCCCCAGCATCATCGCCAGCAGCGGCGCGATCAACAACAGTGGCAGGCCGGACACCAGCCAGTGCGCACTGACCTTGGCCAACACCAGCACCGGTAGTGGATGGGCACTGAGCAATAATTGCTCCAGCGTGCCGTCTTCAAAATCCGAGCGAAAGATACTGTCCAGCGACAACATCGACGCCAGCAATGCCGCCACCCAGATAATACCGGCGGCGATGCGCGACAACAGATTCGGGTCCGCACCAACAGCCAGCGGAAACAAGGTAATCACCATCACGAAAAACAGTAACGGATTGGCCAGTTCGGCCCGATTGCGCATCGCCAGCAGCAAGTCGCGGCGCAACAAAAACCAGAAAGCCTGACTCAGCGACAAACGCTTCATGCCGACAAATCCAGCCGCTGCACATCACTGTCGGGCATTTCAATATCGTGGTGCGATGTCATTACGATAATTCCGCCGGCGGCCAGATGTTGTTCAAACATTCGCTGAAACAGTACCATGCTAGCCTTGTCCAACGAGGTAAAGGGTTCATCCATAATCCAAAGGCTGGCCTCGGTCACCACCAGACGCGCCAGCGCCAGACGGCGTTTTTGTCCGGCCGACAAAGTGGCCACGAAGTTGTCGCCAAAGCGCAGCAGGTTGACCTGCTCCAGCGCGTCATCCAGGCTGATTGGCAAGGGCTTGCCCATGGCCTGCACCAGCCGCAGATTTTCCAGACAAGTCAAATCCCGCTTGATCCCATCGTGATGGCCGATGTAATTGACCTGCTCATAAAAATCCGCCCCAACATCTGAAATCGATTTGCCCTGCCACAGCACTTCGCCGCTTTCCGGCAGATTGAGCCCGGTCAAAATCCTCAGCAGACTGGTTTTACCACTGCCATTGCGTCCTTCGACCAGCAAAATCTGCCCCGGTTTCAACGCCAGATTCAATCCTTCGAACAACATGCGATCATCCTTGACACAAGTCAATTCCCGGGTTTCTAACAGCGCAGTCATGCGATATGATTCGGCTCTTTAAAAAGGACACGGAAGGCTAGCTAAAAAAGGCGGCAAGCGCAATAACATGAGACCAGCAAAGCCGTTTTTTATCTCGTTAATCCCGTTATGATTCAGCAAAGCACCTTCGATCCACCGTGGTATCTGAGAAATCCGCACGCGCAAACCCTGCTGGCCAATCTGATCCACCCGCCGGAACCGCAAGTCCGTATCGACACTCTGACCCTGCCGGATGGCGACAGCCTCGATCTGGCACACGGCACGGCGCAAGGCGATCACGCCGTGCTGATCCTGCACGGGCTGGAAGGCTCGCTGCGCTCAGCTTATGCGCAGCGCATGATGAACCATCTCAATCACCTCGGTATCCCGGCCGTATTCCTGTATTTTCGCGGATGTAACGGCAAACCCAACCACGCGATACGCAGTTATCACTCGGGCGAAACAGAGGATGTAAAGGTCGTTATTGATCACCTCAAACAAAACGGTATACGACGCATCGCGCTGGTAGGCTATTCTCTGGGCGGGAATGTGACACTGAAATACATGGGCGAAGCCGCCACCGATGACGCCATCGTCTGTGCCACCGCGACCTCGGTGCCACTGCGTCTGGATATCTGCGCCCGGCGCATGAATCAGGGATTTTCAAAGCTATACCAGTATGACTTGATGCGCCGTCTGAAGAGCAAGGTACAAAGCAAGAAGGCAATCCTGCAAGAAACCGGGGGTTATCAGGACCCCACCCCGCTGAAAACCTTTGTTGAATTTGATAATCGCTTCACCGCGCCGACCCACGGCTTTGCCAGCGCCGAAGATTATTATCAACGATGCAGTTCGCGCCAGTTTCTGAAAAACATCGACAAACCGACCCTGATCCTGCACAGCGAAGACGACCCGTTCATGACTCCGCAAGTGATTCCGGCTGCCGAGGAATTATCCGACCAGGTCACGCTGGAACTGTCCAAACACGGCGGCCATGTCGGGTTTATCGGTGGACGCTGGTGGCGCCCCGAATACTGGCTGGAAAAGCGTATCGAAAATTTTGTCAAGCCGCTGCTGACAGAAGTCTGAGGTAAGCCATATTCCTCAAAGATTAATGTTTTTCTCGGCTCAATTTTATTTGGCAGGACGGCCTGCCGGGAAGTGGAAGGATGATTCAGACGTAATGGCCTGCCTTTAGCTGTTTGTAAACAAAAGCGGCTTTATCCGCTGGAGGACTCAAGCAACCTGTTACTACAGACTCTGGTCGTCGTGCGGGCAGAAAACGGCTCGCACGGCGGCCAGAGATAAATAATGCAGGGCTTTACTCTAAATCTTACGTCGCCAACGGTAGAAACCGAGCCCTAGCAACCCTGCCGAGAATAAAATCAGAGTACCTGGAGACGGCACGCTGGCGGACGGTATATTACCAGTGCTGGCAGAAGGCATATTACCCACGAAATAATTATCCACAATACTGCCATCGGCCGAGTTGGCATAATATCCTGTGGGCAAAATAAAAGCCGGTGAACCACCCAGTACCACGCTCCAGTTCAGGTGACTTCGGGTTTTCACGCCGACTTCATGAATCAGCAAAGGTACCTGTCTTGATCCACTGGCCACAGTGGTCTGCAGGGACAAGTCAAACATCTCGTCCACGGGCAGATTCCAGCCCGAGAACTCGCTCACAAGCCCTGAAATCGCGATATCGCCTTCCACTGCATCGACAACTCTCTTTAATGATCCGCTATTGTAATTACCGGATATCAAGGCGAACATATCCACTGTATGCCATCCAAATCCATGCAGATTAGTAGTTACATGCAGTTTGCCGGGTACATTTTTTTCCTCTGTGTCAATGCCTCTGTAATCAATCGTAATATCCGGAATAGTAAAAGAAGCCAGACTCTCAATCGTAGACCCTGTACCACCATGTCCAAACCAAGGTTGAGGTTGATGCCCCTGCCAATTGGAAACGCCGGTAATATGGCCGGCTTGCGCAGTAATGGTCGCGCTGCCAAACGCGGATGCCTGGCCTATTGACGCGTTTCCGCCATTGTTATAGCTAACTGAAGTGGTCACGGCATCACCATTTTGCGGAAAGGTGATCAAACCTTCATCCTTGACCGAGGCTGTAATGTAAGCAACGTCGATTTCCAAAGAAGTCGCTATATGCCCGTCCGGGTTATACACAGGAATTGCCTGTGAGAGCGTGGAAATGGAAAGTAATACCAGTGCAATACAATATTTTATCTTCATGAGATTTATCCTTTTATATCATTCTGCAAGAAACCGATTGGATCCGGTTCTGTACTGCCTTGAAACCGGCTATCAATTGCGAAGACGGTCGTAAGCATCAAGCCTTCGCGTTCAACAGGATTATGCAAAATCCCCGATACTGAAACTTGACTGAAATCTGACGAGATTATGAAATGCTTGTAAATCAAATACTTGGCATCAATTATTTCGCAAATAGAGAGCAGTTATAATCGGTACTGGTCAACAGCAGAGCAGGTCGCGTTGGGATGAAACTACGATCAAGGACTGGATAAATGACCAGGGTGAAGTGCTTTTGAAAGGTGCGACCGGAAGGTTTCTTTATCACTCGGCTTGACAGTAAACTGGCCAGCCCCCGCCTTGGTGCAGGCCTGAACCTCCTCGCGCTGATTGAGATCGATGATCATGAGGGCCGGAACAAGCTCTCGTTGCTCCATTTCATGCAGCCGGCCGATACCTCCGGGCCACTCATGCCCGGCATGTCAAACTTGAGTAAAATCACATCCGGTGGATAAACTTTCAAAGATAGTTGTTTGCAAAAAACCCACAGCTGCAACCATGTCATGCCTGCCTTGTCCTTCTAACACGGTGTTCAGAAATTCATGACTGTTAGCGTTGTCTTCCAACAACAGAAAATTGATGACCTTAACGTTATTTTGAACTCAGCCAAACCCCATCATCCCCGGCAGCCACAGCACGATGCCGGGCATGGCGACCAGCGCTGCGATGGTCAGCGCATCGGCGATAAAGAAAGGGGTGACGCCACGAAAAACATCCTGCACCGAACATTCCGGGCGAACACCGGCGACGACGAAACAATTCAACCCGATCGGTGGCGTGATCAGACAGAATTCAGCCATCTTGACGACAATGATGCCAAACCAGATCGAACAGCCAACCGCGGTCATGCCGAATGCAGAATCGGCTGCACTGACTCCTTCGCCACCATTCAGCGCGATCACCGCGGGATATACCACCGGCAGAGTCAGCAATAACATGCCAATGGCATCCATGAACATGCCGAGCACAGCATAGGCGAGCAAAATCAGTATCAGGGTCATCATCGGTGGCTGGTGCAGGCCTGAAATCCAGTCGGCAAACGCGCTGGGTAAATCGGCAAAACCGAGAAAGCGCACATACAATAGCACTCCCCAGATAATGGTGAAGATCATCACCGTCAGCTTGGCGGTTTCCATCAGCGCGCCCTTGAATTCCTTCAGTTTCATGCCCTTGTATATCGCCATCAGTAAAATGACGAATGCACCGAGCGACCCCGCTTCGGTCGGCGTACCGACTCCACCATAGATACAGACGACGATGATGCCGACGACGAAGAAGATCGGCATCGCGCCCGGCAGGGTTTCGAAGCGTTGTTTCCAGCTATAGCCGCGTACCGGCGGGCCGAAATTCTTGCGCACCCGGGCCAGAACGATGACCAGTCCGCCATACACCAGTGCAGAGAATGCACCCGGCAGAAACCCAGCCATCAACAATGCGCCGACATCCTGTTCCACGATGATGGCGTAAATGACCAGAATCGCCGATGGCGGAATCAGTGATGCCAGCGTGCCGCTGGCCGCCACCACCCCGGCGGCAAAGCGTTTGTCATAGCCGAGCTTGAGCATTTCCGGCACCGCGATGCGCGCGAACACGGCCGAGGTCGCCACCGAGGCACCCGACACTGCAGCAAAACCGGCGGCGGAAAATACGGTGGCCACGCCCATACCGCCCGGCAACCAGCCGACCCAGCGTTTGGCCGCTTCAAACAGCGCTTTGGTCAACCCGGCGTGATACGCCAGAAAGCCGATCAGGATGAAGGTCGGAATCAGGGACAACGCCAGCGTGGATACCTTGGAATGCGGAATCGTACCAGCCATTTTCATCGCCACCAGAAAGCCTTTTTCAAAGCCCAGCTTGGCGCTGAAGATCCATAGCAGTCCGAGAAAACCGGCCGCCGCAGCGGCAAACGCCACGCGCACGCCCATCACCACGAACAGCAGCATCAAGCCGGTGACCCACAGCCCGATACTGGTGGAATCCATTTGCCCCATGGTGTCGATCAGACTCATCGCGGTGTCCTCTGCGGCGGCAAGTCATCTCCCATCAGTGCTTCGGCTTCTGCTGCCGCTGCGGCGGCGGCATCTTCAATCAGTGGGACTGCGACCGGGTTGTCGTTACCCTGTATCAATGCCCGCACATAACCCCAGATTTGCAACAACAGTCGAAGCGCCAGGATCGATAGCGCGACCGGCACCACCAGCTTGGCCGGCCACACCGGCAGATTGATATCGAGCGATGAATCACCGATCTGGTAGGCACGCTGGAAATGAAGAAAGGAACCGGTAACCAGAATCAGCGTTACCGCCAGCATCAGCAATGTGGATAGTAACTCGATCAGCCACAGCACCCGGCCGTGAAGATGTCCGACCACGACATCCATGCGGATATGCCCGCCTTCGCGTTGCGTATAGGCGAGCCCGAGAAAGGCGAAAAAAGCCATCGATTGCTCAACCCAGTCGATATAACCGGAAACCGGCAGGGAAAATATCCAGCGGCCGAGCACATTGGTGGTGGCCAGTAAAACCAGCAGAAAAATGACGATACCGCCGGCCAGCGTGAGCGCAGATTCCAGCTTGAAAAACCAGCGATCCAGTCGACTGAGCAGGGAGTCGTCCTGCAAAACGGTATGAGAACCGGCCATGATCTGACCTCCAGATAAAAAAAGCCCGTCGCCCCGGGCGGGACGACGGGCGATCGATCAATCGTGATTACTGATTGAACAGTTTTTCGGTGAAGTCGTACAAGCTGCGGGAATCAAATTTACCCGCATATTTCTTGACCCACTCATCGCGCACCGATGCAGACAGGCGATTCAATTCCGCGGTCTGCGCCGGGGTAAAGGTCACCAGATCGAGACCGGCTTCCTTGATCGCCTTTTCATATTTGCCGAACACATTGTTGTCGTAATTATCGACATAGTAATCCAGCGCCTGATCGACCGAGCCCAGCAATGCGGCACGATTTTTGGCACTGAGCGCATTCAGTGCATCAGTATTGACTACGACCGGACAATTGGCCGAGCCGAGGTTCAGATTGGTCGAAGCCCACTTGCCGACCTTGTAGGTTTTGGTCGCCAGATGCGCATGTGGT
>JANTFI010000097.1 GCA_024763505.1 Gammaproteobacteria bacterium | reverse complement strand
ATATCGATCTGGAAAAGCAGCAGATCATTGTAGACTGGGATGCCGAGTTTTAATCGGTCTATCAAACATGCGCATTGACGTAATTACGCTGTTTCCGGACCTGGTCAACAGCGTTGTCAAGCATGGCGTCGTCAGCCGTGCCGAAAAGCAGGGCTTGTTACAGCTACGGTGCTGGAACCCGCGGGATTACACCACGGACCGGCATCGCACGGTGGATGACCGCCCTTACGGCGGCGGCCCCGGCATGCTGATGAAGGTAGAACCGTTGCTGGCCTGCATCGAAGCGGTGAAGGCGCAATCGCCGCAGGCGAAACTGGTGTACCTGAGTCCGCAGGGCGATTTGCTGAATCAGCAAATACTGAATCAGGCGGCAACCGAACAGAATTTGATTCTGTTATGTGGTCGTTACGAAGGCATCGATGAACGCCTTATCCAGCAACAAGTGGATGAAGAATGGTCGATCGGCGATTACGTGCTAAGCGGCGGCGAACTGGCTGCGATGGTTTGCATCGACGCCATCACCCGGCAACTACCGGGCGCGCTGGGTAGCGATGCCTCGGCGCAGCAGGATTCTTTCAGCGATGGCTTGTTGGATTGCCCGCACTACACGCGGCCGGAACAGATTAACGGCATGCAAGTGCCAGCGGTGTTACTCGAAGGGCATCACCAGAAGATACAGGATTGGAGAGACAAGCAGGCGCTGGGGAAAACCTGGCTCAAGCGACCGGATTTATTGCAGCAAAAAAAGCTGGAACAGCGGCAGCAACGATTACTGAAAGAATTTATCGCGGAATACGGGCAAACCCGGGACGGCGATCAAAATTGAGTTTATTTGAGGAACTAGTGAGATGAGTAACATAATTGCACAACTGGAAGCGGAACAGATGAAGTCAGATGTTCCAGCGTTTGGTCCTGGCGACACGGTAATCGTGCAGGTTCGAGTCAAGGAAGGTGATCGTGAGCGTTTACAGGCTTTCGAGGGCGTAGTCATTGGCAAGCGTAACCGCGGTATCAATTCTGCTTTTACCGTACGCAAGATTTCCAATGGTGAAGGTGTCGAACGTGTTTTCCAGACCCACAGCCCGCTGGTTGCCGAAATCAAGGTCAAGCGACGTGGTAAGGTTCGTCGCTCCAAGTTGTATTATCTGCGTGGTCTGACCGGAAAGGCTGCTCGTATCAAGGAAAAGTTATAATCGTCCGGCTCCGCTGACTTTTGCGTTCAGGTCGATACCAGTCTGTTCTTCGGCCGGCACCGCAGGCGGTAGACCCGGTAACAATCCCGGGGCCGGATATTGCTGAATCTTGATTAGATTTAGCCCGAAAAGCTGTGTATGCTCTCGCGTCACAGCTTTTTTTGTTCCAGATAAATGACCCACCCCCGAATTACGATCGTCGTGCTGGCGC
This sequence comes from Gammaproteobacteria bacterium, assembly GCA_024763505.1. Classification (GTDB taxonomy): domain Bacteria; phylum Pseudomonadota; class Gammaproteobacteria; genus JACNJF01. The sequence goes on along the minus strand of JANTFI010000097.1, from coordinate 9,408 downwards.
TTCTCTTTGTACTGCCTGTCGGGCCGGCCAGCGCCAATGCCCAGCTCGATTCCCTGAAAAATATTTCAGCCGCCGGCGCTCCGTTTCTGACCCTGAAAATGATCGAACAGGCACAGCCTGGTGTCGATGAAGACTTGTATGAGTGGATCCTGTGGGAGCAGGAACGCTATAAGATTCTGTCTGAGTGGAAACAGTGGAACGACTTGCTGATCCGCATTGAAGGATTGCCGAAAGACTTGCCCGAACCGTTTCGGAAACAGGCGGCGACTTACCAGATTCGCGCCTATATCGCGCTCGAGCAGACCGCCACGGCACGTAAACTGTTGCGCCAGCAATTGTGGAAACCGGATGCGGCTGCCTCGCGTGAATATCAAACCTGGCGGCGTCTGGTCATTGAAACCTATCTGCAGGATAAACGCATCGATGATGCACGCATCGCAATGTTGCGTTACCAGCAGGATTTTGAACAACAGGACAAAGCCTGGATCATGCTGCGCGCACGCGTATTGATGCAGTCAAAGCGTTATGAAGAAGTGATTCAATTACTCGACAAGCGCATCGACTGGCAATCATTGTCGATGAAATTACTGGCTGAATATCGAAATCAGGAATACAACGCACAAACACTATGGGACTTGACCCAACAGCGCATCGAATTGATCAAGGATGACCCGAAACAACTCGCCAGTTACTGGTCGCTAGCCTATATTGCGGCCCGCGATATCGGTCCAAGCCATGAAGTAGTTGCGCTGGAACAGCGCCTGAGTCTGGACTTGGGCGACAGCATCAATCTGTACCCTGTGGATGCCGATCAACTGTGGCAAGCCTATCTGCGCTATGCCCGGCTGGTCGGTAATCGCAGCGAATTACTGGTCGGTGACGATGCAAACTGGTTGCGGCTGGCCGAAAAATCGCAGCAGGTTGCGCCAGTCAAGGCACGCAGCCTGCTTGCGTATCTGATGACTCAAAGCCAGCAAGCCGACTTCCGCCAGCAGGCGGCCAAGGATTTTCTGCAAACGCTGGATTTGGCAAAAGAATCCAACAAAACCCTGATCGATCAATTATTCAACCGCAGCCAGAAATTCTCCGACGCATCACAAATCCCGGTTGAAATCCGATTCGTGCTGGTCGATCTGGCGCTGAAAAAAGCCGACATTCCCGAGGCGACTCGGCTGATGAGCGGGCTCGACAAGGTGCCGGCCGATACGCGTGAATTCGACTGGCTATTGCGTCAGGCACGAGTATTGTTGCTCGGTGGAAAACTGCAACAGGGCGATGCCAGGCTGGATCAATTACTCGTCGGTTACAGTGAACCGAACAAAGAAGATACCGACCGCCTGCTGCAAATTCTGTTCGACTTGCAAACCCTGCATGCGGATGAACAGGCGATTCGTCATTTCCGTCAATTGATGCGTTTATCCATCGATCCGCGGCAAAAACGTGAAATCCTGTTCTGGATGGCTGACTCCTTCAAATCCCTGAAAAAATATGAAAAAGCGGCACTGCTGTATCTGCAATCGGCGATGTTTCCGGGGCCGGAGACGATGGACCCGTGGGCGCAAACCGCGCGAGTGAATGCAGCAGAAAGTCTGGCCAAGGCCGGATTGGTGGACGATGCGCGGCGCATCTATCAATCGCTGCTCAAGGTGACCAAAGAACCCGGCCGTCGCTCGTTTTTACGGCGCAGCATTCAACAACTGTGGCTGACGCAAAATGCCAACTGATGCGCATTATTTTTATCAGGCTCCACTGGGGCGGCTGCACCTGATCTTTGTGCAGGATCGTTGCTGCGCTGTGGAATACGAGCCGGAAAACCCGCAAGATTTTTCAGCGGTGTTGCCGGATGGTGAAATCAGGCATTGGCTCGATCGCTATTTCGCCGGAGATCGACCGCCCGCGCCGAGCATGCTGGAGATTCCCGGTACGGTTTTCCAGCGCTCGGTGTATCGCCTGCTACTGCAGATTCCCTACGGTCAAACCCTGAGTTACGGTGAAGCGGCTAGCCAGCTCGGTTCCGCCGCACGGGCGGTCGGTCAGGCCTGCAAGCGCAATCCGATACCGGTTTTGATTCCTTGTCATCGCATTGTTGGCCAGCGCGATATTGGCGGTTACGAGGGCAGCACCGATGGCCCGCGTCTGGATCGAAAAAAATGGCTGCTCAATCACGAATCCCGTCTTGAATTGACTTTTTGAATCCTCATATTAAGTGCAAACCTGTACCGGCGCTGCCGCGCTGACCCATTGAATTTATAAAGGAGAGCACGATGAGTGTAGAAGCAAAAGCCGAAAAACGCGGTTTTGAAACCGAAGTCAATCAACTGCTGGATCTGATGATCCACAGCCTGTATTCCAACAAGGAAATCTTCCTGCGCGAATTGATTTCCAACGCCTCTGACGCCTGCGACAAGCTGCGCTTTCTGGCGGTGCAGGACGACAGCCTGTACGAAGGTGACAGCGAACTCAAGATCAAGGTCGCCTTCGACAAGGATGCGCGCACCATAACCATCAGCGACAATGGCATTGGCATGAACCGTGATGAAGTGATCGAGCATATCGGCACCATCGCCAAGTCCGGCACGCGTGCTTTTCTCGATAACCTGACCGGTGACGAAACCTCGGACGCCAAGCTGATCGGCCAGTTCGGCGTGGGCTTTTATTCTTCTTTCATCGTTGCCGACAAGGTTACGCTGAAAACCCGCAAGGCTGGCGAAAGTGCCGAACAAGGCGTGTGCTGGACCTCCGAAGGCAAGGGTGAATACGAAATCGAAACCATCGAGCGCGATAAACATGGTACCGAAATCACCCTGCATCTGCGCGAAGGCGAAGATGAATTTTTGAGCGACTGGAAACTGCGTTCGATTATCACTCAGTACAGCGATCACATCAGTTTCCCGGTGGTCATGGATAAAGTCATCGAGCCGGAAGAAGAAGGCGGTGAAACCAAAATCGAGGAAGAAACCGTCAACCAGGCATCCGCGCTGTGGACCTTGCCGAAGAAAGAAATCTCGGACGAAGAATATAAGGAATTCTACAAGCACGTCGCGCACGACTTCGAAGACCCGCTGGCGTGGTCGCACAACCATGTCGAAGGCGCCAATGAATACACTTCGCTGCTGTATATTCCGCAGCGTGCGCCGTTCGATCTGTACGACCGCGATGCCAAACATGGCATCAAGCTGTATGTGCAGCGCGTTTTCATCATGGAAGATTCGGAAAAACTGTTACCCAAATACCTGCGTTTCGTGCGCGGTCTGGTCGATTCCAAATCGCTGCCGTTGAATGTATCGCGTGAAATTCTGCAACACAGCAAAATTATCGACAGCATCCGCAGTGGTTCGGTCAAGAAGATTCTCGGCCTGCTGGAGAAAATGGCCAAAAACGATCCGGAAAAATACCAGAAATTCTGGAAAGAATTCGGCCAGGTGATGAAAGAAGGCCCGGGCGAAGATTTCGGCAACCGCGAGAACATCGCCAAGCTGTTGCGCTTTGCCTCGACCCATAACGACAGCGAAGAGCAAACCGTATCGCTGGATGATTACATCAGCCGCATGCAGGAAGGTCAGGACAAGATCTACTACGTATCGGCCGACAGTTTCACTGCAGCGAAAAACAGCCCGCAGCTGGAAATCTTCCGCAAGAAAGGTATCGAAGTGCTGCTGTTGTCTGACCGTGTCGATGAATGGCTGGTGTCTCACCTGACCGAATACGATGGCAAGCAATTGCAATCGGTAGCCAAGGGCGAGCTCGATCTGGACGATGAAGAAATCAAGAAAGAGAAGGAAAAGAAAGCCAAGAAGTCGAAGAAACTGATCAAGCGGATGAAGGAAGCGCTCGGCGACAAGGTCGAAGACGTGCGCGTATCCACCCGTCTGACCGATTCACCAGCCTGTATCGTGCTTAATGAAAACGACATGGCGATGCACATGCAGCGTTTGATGAAAGAAGCCGGCCATGCACTGCCGGGCAGTAAGCCGATTCTTGAAATTAACACTGATCACCCGATCGTCAAGCGACTGGATAAGGAAGAAGCCGGCGAAAAATTTAACGATTGGAGCGAAATCCTGTACGATCAGGCTGTGCTGGCCGATGGTGGTCAACTGGAAGATCCGGCCAGCTTCGTTCATAAGTTGAATCAAATGCTGGTATCCATTGCAGAGTAAAGCGACCTTACGAAAATTTATCCGCCATCCGGCCGATGTGCCCATCCGCATCACATTGGACTGGGTGGCGGATGATGACAGCCCCCATCCCTGCGACAGTCTCGACAACGTGGGACTGGGCGGGCTCGCTTTCAAATCCCCCCGCGCCCTGCTGATCGGGCAAACCGTCCGCATCAGTTTTCCCTTACTTGACCCGCAGCAAAGCCTGAGCGGAAAAGTCGTGTGGAACCGACAATCCGGTGATGCCTATGAAATTGGTCTGCAATTCGATGATCCGGATGAACTCTATCAATGCCGCATGATTGAGCAAATCTGCCATATCCAGCATTATCGCGATGAAGTCGAACGGCTAGAGGGGCGCAAGCTTAGCCGTGAACAAGCCGCCAGCGAATGGATCGCACGTTTTGCCAGCGATTTTCCCGCAATCCGTGACGATGACTGAATCTTCTCAGCCAAGAGTGGCGATTATCGGCGCAGGGCTGGCCGGTTTGACCTGTGCGACTGCGTTACGCGGCTTTGCCGATGTTCAACTGTTTGAAAAATCAGTTTTTGTCGGTGGTCGCATCAGCCGCTACCAGTTTGGTGAATATCGCTTCAACCACGGGGAACAATATCTAACCGTTTCCAACCCATTGTTTTTGAATCTGGTCAAAGCCTGGCTGGACAGCGGTATCGTGCGTCCCTGGGAGGGCTGGATTGTAGAACTCGACCACGGCAAGGTGGTGACGCTGGATGACAAATCGACCCAGCGCTACACCGGCTATCCACACATGCAGGCAATCAGCGATCAAATGGCGCATCATTGCAAGGTTCGGCTTTCGACCCAGATTGCGGAAGTCGAGCCACAAGCGTCCGGTGGTTGGCGTCTTTTTGATGACCGGGGTGCTTATCAGGGGCATTTTGATCTGGTTGTTCTGGCAACAGCCGCACACCAGATTGGTGGATTCAGTGGCGTACCGGCGGTGATCGCCGATGCTGCTGCCCGAATCGACATGACGCTTTGCTGGAGTGCCCTCTTCAGTTTCGAACAACCGCTCAAACTTCCTTTTGACAGTGCCTTTGTACTGAATTCCCCTCTGTCCTGGATTTCGCGTTTTCAGGGCGTGGAAGGAACCCACCGGGATGATGAATGCTGGGTCATGCATGCATCGCCGGAATGGTCAATGCAATATGCCGCAAGCTTTCGCGGCCGTATCATGCATGCCTTGCTTGATGCCTTTTTCGAAGCTTGCGATATCGATGCGCAAAAACCACTGACCTCCAGTGTGCATTGCTGGAAACATGCGTTGCCCATCAACACACTCGGGCAGGACTGCCTGTTCGATGATCAAACCGCTATAGGTGCTTGCGGCGACTGGTGTACTGCTCCGCGAATCGAGGGTGCGGTTTTAAGTGGCTTCTCGATGGCTGACCGCATCATGAAAGCAATCCGGTGATAGATAGACATGAATGAACTGGCCAACGAGTATCCGAAAATTGCCAGATTCGACCTGCTTAATGAGTTGCATCCGGATGACCTGAATTACCTGCTGACCGAGTCACAATTGCATCATTTAGCGCCGCGCACGCTGATTACCCGGGAAGAGGATTCGTTAGCCTATCTGCTGGAAGGCGAAGTTTCGCTGTTATCGGGTGGTTTTGTGACTGAAACCTTCACGCATCTGGATGCGCGCGCATTGACCCCTTTATTTAATGATTCACTGGATGAGGATTCGGCCGTGCTGACCAGTCATGGCAGTTTGTTGCTGGTCGAAAAAAACCTGTTTGAAGGTTTGTACTCGCAAGCCCAGGCGGCACTGATGGAAAGCACAGAACTGGATCTAAACGAATCCGAAAGCAATCTTTTTAACAGCCTGCTCAAGGCTTTCATGCATAAAAAGCTGGCTTTACCCGCACTGCCGGAAGCCGCGCTGAAAATCCGCCAGGCGATCCATAATTCACAGGTTGGCACACAGGAAATCATCCAGATTGTGCAGACCGACCCCGTACTCAGTGCGCGTCTGGTTCGTGTCGCCAACAGCCCGCTGTACGGCACCTGGCGCGAAATCAAGACGGTGCGCGATGCAGTGCGACGGCTGGGGCTGGAAACCACCAAGAATCTCAGTTTCAGTCTGTCGGTCAAACAATTATTTTCTGCCCGCACCAGTCTGGTCAGAAAAATGGTACAGAACATCTATAACGAGAGCACTTCGATCGCAGCGATCGCCTACGCCATCACCCAGTCACAGGCCAGCGAGCTCGATCCGGAGCAAGCGTTGCTCAGTGGTCTGATTCAGAATCTCGGACTGATTCCGATATTGAAATATATCGATGAGCACCCATCTATGATGCAGACTGAAAAAATGCTTGGCTCAACTATCGAAAATCTGCAACTGCCGGTAACGACACTGATTTTTAATGAATGGAACTTCGATCCGGAATTTATCCAGATCGTGGAAAACGCAGAAAACTGGGAACGTGACAGCGGCGATCAGGTGGATTACTGCGATATTATCATCGCTGCTCGATTACTTTTTTTGCAGGAGCGTGATGCTTTACCGGTAGAGCGCCTTTCCAGCTTGCCGGTGATTCAGAAATTACACTTACTGGAGTTTGATGAAGACGGCCATTTTTTTATGGACAAGGCTGGCGAGCAAATTGAGGAAATGAATAAACTGTTAAGAACTACCTGAGGAATTTTTCTCAATGAAAGCATGGCTTGATTGATCAAAATTTCTTGAATATCTGGAGAAACAATCATGTCAGAAAAAAACTATGTTGTATGCGCCCACTGTGGCGCGATCAATAACGTGCCAATGTCACGGCTGGGCGACAACCCCGTTTGTGGCAAGTGCAAACAACCGCTTTTCAGTGGCCAGCCGTTGGAATTGAATGAAGCTGGTTTCAACCGTTTTGTGGCAAAAAGTGATCAACCGTTACTGGTCGATTTCTGGGCGCCGTGGTGCGGCCCGTGCAAAATGATGGCGCCGGTATTCGCGCAAGCTGCTGCGCAACTGGAGCCGCAGTTTCGACTGATCAAGGTCAATACCGAACAGGAACAAAACCTCGCCGGACGCTTGCGCATTCAGTCGATTCCGACACTGGCAATTTATAAAAATGGCCAGGAAGTCATTCGCCAGCCCGGAGCGATGGGGCTCAGCGATTTGCTCAACTGGGCGCGCCAATATGGCTGAAACGGACGAAAAGGTTCGTATCGATAAATGGCTGTGGGCGGCGCGTTTTTACAAGACGCGCGCGCTGGCCAGTGCCGCGGTCAATGGTGGCAAGGTGCATTTGAATGGCCAGCGCATCAAGGCGGCGCGCGCCGTCAAGGTCGGCGACTGTTATGAAATCCATCGCGGATATGATCGTCTGGAAGTGATCGTCGAGCAACTCGCCAGTCGGCGCGGCTCGGCCACCATTGCGCAAACACTGTATACCGAAACCGACAAAAGTATCGTGCGTCGAGAAAAAGAGGCAGAGCAAAGAAAACTCGCCAGTCTGCAGCGTCCGGTGCTCGATCATCGTCCCAACAAGAAAGAACGGCGCCAGATTCTCAGCTTCAGCGGCAAGCTGTAGTAACGAGGAATCCAGTTTGATTTTATAAATGCCAAGCCTGCGCCAACATTACTCACTGATGCCGCCGGTGATCAAGTTTTTGCTGATTACCAATGTCGTCATTTTTCTTTTTGAAAGCTGGTATTTTGAATATCTGGTGGGCAATTTTGCACTGTGGCCCTATGTCACTGAATACTGGCGTGAAATGGTTGGCGGAGAAATCTATCGATTTCATCTGTGGCAATTGCTCAGTTACGCCTTTTTGCATGGCAACTGGATGCACTTGCTGCTGAATATGTACGCCCTGTGGCTGTTTGGTGTGGCGCTGGAAAACCGCTGGGGCTCGAAAAATTTCGCCATGTATTATCTGGTTTGCGTGATCGGTGCCGGGTTGACGCAATTGCAGGTGACCAGCCTCAGCGTGGAGCAGGGTGGTTACTTCCCGACGCTGGGTGCGAGCGGTGGTGTGTTCGGCGTACTGTTGGCTTTCGGCATGTTGTTTCCCAACCAGAAATTGATTTTGCTGATTCCTCCCATGCCGATCAAGGCCAAGTATTTTGTTTTGATCTATGGTCTGGTCGAGTTGCTGTTTGGCATCACCGGTACCCAGTCTGGCGTCACACATTTCGCACATCTGGGCGGTATGCTGTTTGGATTTTTATTGCTGTTGCAGTGGAAGAAGCAACCACCCCGCCCCTGATCAGGCCGAAAGAATCTGCTTGAGATAAACCATCGGGTGCAATAATTCCTGGTCGTGATTCTCACCCTGACAACGACAGGAAAACCCGCTGGCAAGCAGTACGCTGTCGGTGTTTTCCAGTGTCGGTTTCCAGCGTAGCCGATAAATTTTTTCAGACAGCTCCAGGTTATCCACCTCATGCCCGAACTGTCCGGACATACCACAACATCCGATCGACTGGCTGTTGCAGGGTATGCCCAGTTGCTTGAAAATTTCTTGCCAGTTTTCGGCGGCGTCGCGTGCAGCGGTTTGTTCCATGCAGTGCGGTAGCAGGGTGACGGCCGTTGGTGTTGCTCGCGCTGGAACAGGTTTTGATTGCCGTAATGCCTGCAAACAAAATGCTTCAATGCTGGTGATTTTTATCTCCGGCCGATCGCCCAGAATCTGTGGATATTCCTGATCGACCATCAGTCTCGCGACTGTTTCGCAGCTGATCAGCGGCAATCCGGTTTGTGTCAGTTCGTTCAACTGCTGTACGACCGCCCGGGCGCGTTTTGCAAACTCTTTTCGATAGCCTTTTACATGTAATAACTTGCCATTCTCGATAACCGGGCTGAGGTAAACCTGGTAACCCAACAGTTGCAAAACATCGGCGCTGGCTTGCAAGGTTGGACGATCGAAACTGTCGAGATAATGATCACGCAGAAGGATAACTGCATCGCCATCGTGCCTAATTTTTTTCGAAAAATATTTCACATCCCGATACGGTTGCTCGGAAAATTTCGGAATGCGATCCAGCTTGCTTAATCGCTGAAACAAGCCGGTTTTCATCGCAATGGACAGCAACGAATTGGAAAAGCGAGGAAATACCCGCCCCGCCGTCTGCATCGGCTCGAAATAGCGGCTAAACAATGATGACCGGGGCCGAGGATGTTGTTGATAATATCGATCGAGAAAGCGTGATTTCAATTCCGGAATATCGACATTGACCGGACATTTCGCGGTGCAGGATTTGCACGACAGGCAGTGTTT
>JANTFI010000096.1 GCA_024763505.1 Gammaproteobacteria bacterium | reverse complement strand
CTGGTTGAAAACGCGCTCGATGCCGGTGCCGATGACATTCACATCGAGATCGAAGCCGGTGGCATGAAACTGATCCGCATCCGTGACAATGGCTCCGGCATTGCCCGCAACGATCTGGCCACTGCGCTGTCTCGCCATGCGACCAGCAAGATTCATACACTGGAGGATCTGGAAGCCATTAACAGTCTCGGCTTTCGAGGCGAAGCATTGCCGAGTATTGCATCGGTTTCGCATCTGTCGATCAGTTCGGCACTGCCACAGCAAGACCATGGTTGGAAGCTCGAGGCACGCAGTGAACAATCGCCGCAGCCAGTGCCACAGCAACAATCGGGCACGCTGATCGAGGTACGCGACCTGTTTTACAATGTGCCTGCGCGCAAGAAATTTCTGCGCACCGAGCGCACTGAATACAATCACATCGACGCCTTGTTCAAGACACTGGCATTGAGCCGGCCGCAGGTCGCGTTGCGTTTGATCCATAATCGTAAAACCATTTATCAGTTACCTTCAACTGGCACCGAGGCCCAGCGTCAGCAGCGCGTGGCGCGAATTTGCGGGCAGGAATTTGCCGACAGCCTGGTCAGTATCGAGATGCAGACCGAAGGGTTGGCATTGCAGGGTTGGGTCGCGCTGCCGACGTTTTCGCGCAGCCAGGCCGATATGCAATATTTTTTCGTCAACCGGCGCATCATCAAGGACAAGGTAATCAGTCATGCGGTGCGACAGGCTTATCAGGATGTTTTGTTTCATGGTCGTCATCCGGCTTTTGTGCTGTATCTGGAAATTGATCCGCGTCAGGTGGATGTCAATGTGCATCCGCAGAAACACGAGGTTCGTTTTCGTAATTCTCGTCAGGTGCATGATTTTTTATATCGCAGTCTGCATCGAGCGCTGGCCGATGTGCAGCCGGATCAGCAACTCGACAGCCCGGCCTTTTCGATAAGGCAAACCGTCGATCCGATATCACCTGTGCAGCAGGACCGCTTGACCTTTAGTGCACCCGCATACAATCCTTCGCTTTCTTCGGGTACTCACCAGATACAGGAACGGCAATCGAAATATGCTGAGTTGCTTAGCAAACCGACTCCAGTCCAGCCCGAGGCCGAGCGCCTTGCGCCTCCACTTGGCTATGCCCTGGCGCAATTGAAAGGGATCTATATTCTGGCCGAAAATGATCAGGGACTGGTGCTGGTCGATATGCATGCGGCACATGAGCGCATCGTGTATGAGCGGATGAAACAGAATATGCAGCAGGAAGGCGTCATCAGCCAACCCTTGCTGGTGCCTCTGACCCTCAGTGTCAGCCAGTCGGAAGCCGAGCGGGTCGAGCTTGATAGTGATGACCTCAAACAACTGGGCCTGCGGCTGGAGCGGCTCAGCCATGAGCAAATCCGCGTGCGCGAAATTCCGGCACTGTTGCAACGCGCCGATATCGAAAAGCTGGTGCGCGATGTGTTGAGTGATTTGATGGAATTTGGTCAAAGCCAACGGATTGAGCAGTCTCACAACGAGATTCTGTCCACCATGGCCTGTCATGGCTCGGTCCGCGCCAATCGGTTGCTGAGCATCGAGGAAATGAATGCCTTGCTGCGCGATATCGAGCACACCGAGCGCAGTGGCCAGTGCAATCACGGTCGCCCGACCTGGAAACAAATGAGCCTGGACCAGCTCGACAAACTGTTCATGCGCGGGCAATGACTGAGCCAACTGGCCAACCCCAAGTGCTGCTGTTGATGGGCGCGACCGCAACCGGAAAAACCGATCTGGCGGTGGCGCTGGCGCAGCGTTTTCCGGTTGAAATTATCAGCGTTGATTCCGCACTGATTTATCGTCAGATGGATATAGGCACCGCCAAGCCGGACCCGCAGACCCTGCAGCAGGCACCGCATCACTTGATCGATATACTCGACCCGGCGCAAAGCTGGTCGGCATGGGATTTTGTGCACAGCGCCAGCCAGTTGATCGACGATATACATGCGCGTGGCAAACTGCCTCTGCTGGTCGGCGGCACCATGATGTATTTCAACGCCCTGCAGCAGGGTATGAATCAATTACCGGCCAGCGATGATCAACTGCGTCAGCAATTACTGCAAGATTTGCAGGCTCAGGGCTTGCCAGCACTGTACGCCCGGTTGCAGTCGGTTGATCCGGCCATGGCGCAGCGCCTGAAGCCGACCGATACCCAGCGCATCTTGCGCGCGCTGGAGGTTTATCTGATCAGCGGTCAAACACTGTCGCAATTGCAGCAGCAGCCGGCCAAACCGCTTGGCTATGCGTTTACCCGCATCATTCTGGAAGTGCCAGAGCGCGCCGAATTGCATCAGCGCATTGCTCTCCGCTTCCGTCAAATGATCGAGCGGGGCTTCGAGCAAGAGGTGGCGAAGTTGATGGCCAGAGGTGATCTCAACCCCGAGCTGCCATCGATGCGCTGTGTCGGCTACCGCCAGATGTGGTCGTATCTGAGTGGTCAATGCAGCCACCCAATGATGGTTGAAAAATCGATTGTCGCCACCCGTCAGTTGGCTAAACGGCAAATCACCTGGCTGCGAAAATACCCTCAGGCACTACGGCTGAACTACAATAAAGCCTCGTTGTCTGATGTGTGTCAATATACCGGGCTTGAATAAAGGAAATGCTGGCCCCACATTTAGATACACTTGAATATTGCAATCTACAGGAAGTCTAGAATTTCTGCTGTGGCAGTGATTCACGACCTGTCCGACTTTTCTGGTACACTGTTTTGTACCCCGAACAACAAAAATACAGGAGCTATGCCATGTCAAAAGGGCAAATGTTACAAGAACCCTTCTTAAACGCGTTACGTCGCGAACACGTACCGGTTTCTATCTTCCTGGTGAATGGAATCAAGTTACAGGGTCAGATCGAGTCGTTTGATCAATTCGTGATTCTGCTGAAGAACAATGTCAGCCAGATGGTTTACAAGCATGCCGTATCGACTATCGTGCCGGCACGCAATATCCAGATCGACAAGCCGGATGCCGATGACGACTCGTTCAATCATTAACGAATTCAGGGTGAATTGATTGTTCGAATTCGAGCGGCCGCGTGGCGGCGAACGGGCTCTGCTCGTCCATATCAATTTTACCGAAAACAATGATCAGGATGCGCTGGCCGAATTCATCGAACTGGTGCGTTCTGCCGATGTCGAAGATGTCGATATCGTAGTCGGCAGTCGTCATTCACCTTCATCCAAGGCTTTTGTCGGCAAGGGTAAACTGGAACAAATCGCTGCGCTGGTGCGCCAGCACGACATCGATGTCGTGCTGTTCAATCATGCCCTGACACCGTCGCAGGAGCGCAATCTCGAAACGGAATTGCAGTGCCGGGTGCTGGACCGCACCGGACTGATTCTCGATATCTTTGCCCAGCGCGCCCATTCATTTGAAGGCAAGCTGCAGGTCGAGTTGGCGCAACTCAAGCATCTGGCCACTCGGCTGGTACGCGGCTGGACCCACCTGGAGCGGCAAAAAGGCGGTATCGGCTTGCGCGGACCGGGTGAAACCCAGCTCGAAACTGACCGGCGACTGCTCGGCAAGCGCATAAAATATCTCAACCAGCGCCTCGAAAAGGTCGCCAGGCAGCGCGAGCAAAGCCGGCAGGCGCGCAACAAGGCTGAAATCCCCACACTGTCGCTGGTCGGTTACACCAATGCCGGCAAATCAACCCTGTTCAATGCGTTGACCCGGGCCGATGCCTATGCGGCCGATCAATTGTTTGCAACACTGGATCCGACTCTGCGACGACTGCAGATTGACGACCAGCTCAGTGTCATCATGGCTGATACGGTCGGCTTTATCCGTCACTTGCCGCATGATCTGGTGGCGGCTTTTCGCTCCACCCTGCAGGAAACCCGGGAAGCCGACCTGATTTTGCATGTGATCGATTGCGTCGATGAAAACCGGCAGGACAAGATCGAGGCGGTCAATCTGGTGTTGCAGGAAGTCGGGGCCGAAGAAACACCGCAATTGCTGATCTATAACAAGATCGATCTGGCCGACTATGAGCCACGCATCGATCGTGACGAGCAGGGCAAAGCCATCCGGATATGGCTGTCGGCCAAAGACGGTCGCGGCTTCGATGATTTCAGATCTGTCATCATGGAATACTTTTCGGCCGATACTGTGAGCTGCGAAATTCACCTGCAAGCGGCCGAGGGTATGATCCGTTCTCGTCTGTATGAAGAAAAACTGGTACAGCGGGAAAGTTATGGTGAAGATGGCTCGACTGTGCTGTCATTGAAAATCAGCCCGTTACAGATCAAAAAACTTTGCCGCCAGTTGCAAATACCGGCGCAAAGGTTTCATATCCCTAAAGGTGAGCTTGCAGGAGCAGCCTGACCCGTCATACAATTCCCATCCTTTGTGCGCGCCCCGTTAACGGGGTGCCATCAAATTGAAATTCAACAACTTTGGAGAAGCCCATGCCCTGGAATGAACCGGGTAAAGATAAAGATCCCTGGGGTCAGCGCAACAATGATGCGCCGCCCGATCTGGACGAAATTTTCAACAAACTGAAGAAAAAGCTCAACGGCATTCTCGGAAGTGGAAAAGGCGGTTCCGGAAAAAATCGCGGGCCTGAAGATATTTCAGGTATTGCCATTATTGCGGTTATCGCGTTGATCGTGGTCTGGCTGCTCAGTGGCATCTATATCGTGGACGAAGGTCAGCGTGGCGTGGTTACCCGGTTTGGTGCCAAAGCCGAGATGACCATGCCGGGACCCCACTGGCGCATGCCGTGGCCGATCGATGCGGTCACAATGGTCAACGTCGAAGGCGTTCGCAGGGTCAATCACAAGTCGAAGATGCTGACCGAAGATGAAAACATTATCGCGATCAGTTATGAAGCGCAATACAACATCAAGGATGCACAAGCCTATACTTTCGATGTACGCGATCCGGATCTGACCCTGAAACAGGCTGCTGAATCGGCGTTTCGCGAAGTGGTGGGGCGTAACAAAATGGACTTCATTATAACCGAAGGCCGTACCGAAGTGACCGCTGAAACCAAAAACATCATGCAAACCATCCTCGATTCCTACAACACCGGTCTGAATGTGTTGCAGGTCAACCTGAATGAAGCGCAACCACCGGAAGAAGTGCAGGATGCCTTCGCCGACGCGATCAAAGCGCGTGAGGATCAACAACGGATTATCAATGAAGCCAATGCTTATCGTAACGATATCGTGCCGAAGGCACGTGGTGACGCGCAATCGATGCTGGAAGATGCCGAAGCTTATCGCACTCGCGTATTGAAATCATCGGAAGGTGAAACCGAGCGTTTCAGTAAACTGCTGGCCGAATACAAGCTGGCGCCAGAAGTCACGCGCGAGCGCCTGTATCTGGATTCGATGGAAAAGGTTATGGGTGAGAATGCCAAGGTCATTATGGACAGTAGTAATAGTGGCAATCTGATGTACCTGCCACTGGACAAACTGATGAACCGCAGCGGCAATAATTCATCCTCGGTGCAGCGATCCGCACAAGGCGAGTTGGGCAGTAGCAACAGTACCCGTCTGCGTCGTGATATCCTCGACGAGTTTAACCGCAATTCCTCGCGCAGCCGTTCACGGGAGACAAGAAAATGAGTAATTTCAAATTCGGCATTGTCGTTTTTCTGTTTATCGCGCTAATCGTGTGGATGTCGGCCTACACCGTCGACGAGCGCGAGATGGCGATCAAATTCAAACTTGGTGAAATCGTGGAAACCGTGACCGAACCGGGTCTACACTGGAAGATTCCGCTGATCAATAACATCCGTAAATTCGACCGTCGCATTCTGACGCTGGATACGCCTTCCGAGCGTTTTCTGACCAGCGAAAAGAAGAACGTTATCGTCGACTCTTTCGTCAAATGGCGCATCGTCAATCCGCGCGATTATTACACCTCTACGCAGGGCGATGAGCGGCGTGCCGTAGCGCGGATCGTGTCGATCCTGAATGACGACATGAAGGCGCAATTCGGCTCCAAGACCATTCGTGAAGTTATCTCCGGTGAGCGTTCTGCGATTATGAAAGCGGTTAATGAAAATGCCGGTAAAAAGACCCGCGATCTGGGCATCGAACTGGTGGATGTACGCATCAAGAAGGTGGAACTACCGGAAGAAGTCAGTAACTCCGTATTCCTGCGCATGATCAAGGAGCGTGCCACAGTAGCCAAGGCTTTCCGCTCGGCCGGTGAAGAAAAAGCCAAGGCGATTCGCGCCAACGCAGATCGGCAACGCACCGAGATTCTGGCTGAAGCCTATCGCAAATCGGAATCGATTCGGGGTGATGGCGATGCCCGCGCGGCCCGTATCTATGCCGAAGCCTATGGCAAGGACAAAGAATTTTATGCCTTTACGCGTAGCCTCAAAGCCTATGAAAACAGTTTCAAGAATTCGAGCGATATTCTGGTGTTAAATCCGGATTCCGAATTCTTCCGCTTTTTCAAGGGTGCTGATTCAGCCACCGCTAAATAAGATTTCGACGGTGACCTCCGGGTTGCCGCCTGATTCGGTAATTCGGGGTTAACATGAACTGGAGCGATTTACTGGCGGCATTGTCGCTGGTGCTGGTGATCGAAGGCTTGCTGCCTTTCCTGAAACCACAAACCTACAAAAACACCATGCAGCAAATGCTGACGCTACCGGAAAAAACCATCCGCATGATCGGCCTCGGTAGCATGGTGGCCGGCCTGATCTTACTGACGTTGGTAAGGGGATAAGCCCTTGAATACATTAGACAACAGTCGCTGGTTGCTGCCTGACGGCATTAATGAAGTGCTGCCGCCACAGGCACAGGCACTGGAGAAACTGCGTCAGCAAATACTTCACTTGTATCATCTCTGGGGCTATGATCTGGTGATGCCGGCGATGATCGAATTCACTGATTCACTGCTCACCGGCACCGCACATTCGCTGGATCGAAAAACCTTTACTTTGGTCGATCAATTGACCGGCAAGCAGATGGGCTTGCGCTCTGACATGACGCCGCAGGTCGCTCGCATCGATGCGCATCAACTGGCCAACAGCGGCATCTCGCGGTTGTGCTATTGCGGCCATCTTGTGCATGCCCGTACCGATGGCTTGAATCCGAGTCGCTCACCGTTGCAAATCGGCGCCGAAATCTTTGGCAATGACTCCATCCAGGCCGATATCGAAGTGGTCAGCCTGATGCTGGAAACCCTGCACGGCACCGGCTTGCCCAATGTATCTCTGGATCTCGGTCATGTCGGTATTTTTCGTTCGCTTTTCCGCGAGTCCGGGCTGGATAAAGCGCTCGAAGGGCGCTTGTTCGATATGTTGCAACGCAAGTCGATCCCCGAGTTACGGGAATTCCTGCAACAACAGGATATCGACGCTAACCGTCGCCAGCAATTCTGCCAGTTGGCGCTGCTCAATGGTGATCTCGAAATCATCGAGGAAGCTCGACAAGTGTTTCAGGATGTTGCGGACGACTGCAACGCGGCGCTCGATCACATTGAACTGGTTGCGTTGGGTATCTTGAGAAATTATCCGGATGTAAAGGTGCACCTCGACCTGTCCGAATTGCGCGGCTACGAATATCATACCGGTCTGGTATTCGCCGGGTTTCATCCGGGGCAGGGTCGGGAAATCGCACGCGGCGGCCGCTATGATGACATCGGCTCTGTGTTTGGCGTGGCGCGACCCGCGACTGGCTTCAGTGCTGATCTGCACACGCTGTTTCAACTCGCCAACCCGACCATAGAACCGCAAACCTGTACGCTCGCGCCACAACACGATGACCCGCAACTGCGCCAACTGGTTGAGCAACTGCGTCAGCGCGGTGAGCGCGTCCTGTACGATCTCAGTCATGGCGAGTTGTCTGCACAACAGCAGCACTGCAGCCATCAGATCGTAAAAGACGGGCAGGTTTGGCTGGTCAAACCGGTAAATTAATCATTCATCCGAAAAGCTGCAGCCGCCCGTGCGGTTGGGGTTTCGGCTGAGTCAAGACAAGTAGACAAAGGCAATTATTATGGCAAAAAATGTAGTCGTTATCGGTACCCAGTGGGGCGATGAAGGAAAAGGCAAGATCGTCGATTTGCTGACTGACCGAGCCAAGGCCGTGGTGCGCTTTCAGGGTGGACACAATGCCGGTCACACGCTGGTGATCGATGGGGAAAAAACTGTTTTGCACCTGATTCCTTCCGGCGTGCTGCGCGAAAACGTGCTGTGCCTGATCGGCAACGGCGTAGTGTTGTCACCGTCGGCGCTGCTGGATGAAATGGCGATGCTGGAAAAAGCCGGCGTGCCGGTGCGCGAGCGCATCCGCCTGTCCGAATCCTGCCCGCTGATCTTGCCTTATCACATCGCGCTCGATCAGGCGCGTGAAATCGCCCGCGGCAACAAGGCCATCGGCACCACCGGTCGCGGCATCGGACCCTGCTATGAGGACAAGATTGCCCGCCGCGGCATCCGTTTGGGCGAATTGCTCGACCCGGATCATTTCGCAAAACGTCTGAAAGAAGTGATGGATTATCACAATTTCGCGCTCGAGCATTACTTCAAGCAACCGACCGTCGATTACCAGAAGGTGCTGGACGAAGCACTGGCGCAGGCCGGGCAATTGAAAGACTTGATCGGTGACATCCCGGGTATATTGCATGATTTGAAACAATCCGACGAATCGGTCATGTTCGAAGGTGCACAGGGCGCGTTGCTGGATATCGATCATGGTACTTATCCCTATGTGACCTCCTCGACCACTACCGCGGGTGGTGCGGCTTCCGGCTCCGGTGTCGGGCCCCGTGATCTCGATTATATTTGTGGCATCGTCAAGGCCTATACCACGCGCGTGGGCTCCGGACCATTCCCGACCGAGTTGGTGTATGAAATGGAGCAGGATCAGGGCGATGCCATTGGCAAGTATCTTGGCACCAAGGGGCATGAATTCGGTGCCACCACCGGCCGCCAACGCCGCTGTGGCTGGCTCGATATTGTTTCGCTCAACCGCTCGCTGCAAATCAATTCCGTGACCGGCATCTGCATCACCAAGCTGGATGTGCTGGATGAGCTTGAAACTATCAAGATTTGCGTTGCCTACAACCTCAACGGTAAGCGCCTGACCACACCGCCAGTCGGTTCGGATCGTCTGGCAGAATGCGAGCCGGAATATATTGAAATGCCCGGTTGGCAGCAATCGACCATCGGCACCCAGTCGTTCGAGGATTTACCACCGGCCGCGCGCGATTATCTGGCCAAAATCGAGGAATTGACCGGTACCCCGATCCACATTATCTCCACCGGCCCGGATCGCGCCGAAACCCTCATCGTCGAGCACCCGTTCGACTGAGACAATGCGAAAAGCACAGCCCGCTCTGAAATCGGGCGGGCTGTACACAAATTACTGGAAATAATTTCCACATCGGCCAAACTTGCGGGATGACTTTCTGACTTGCGGTTGGCCCATCATGCCTGTGAACCCCCTGTTTCTGACCCTGATTCTTCTGGCTTCGCC
The DNA here is from genome assembly GCA_024763505.1 of Gammaproteobacteria bacterium. Classification (GTDB taxonomy): domain Bacteria; phylum Pseudomonadota; class Gammaproteobacteria; genus JACNJF01. Next base: position 1,451 of record JANTFI010000096.1, on the reverse strand, counting down.
GGTTATATCCGCGCCTGCCCATGCTGCACTTTGGACACGCGATGCCCGGGCGCAGCGTCCGATTGAAGTCGATCAAGCGATCGAACAACATTTTTTGCTGGACAAACAGGCGTTGCAAGATCGACTGGCCCGGGCCGGTTTTGAAGGGCGCAGCCAGATGCAAAGTCAGCTGATGCTACCAATGCCGGATGGACAAACCCAGCGATTCCGGGTTGAGCAGTCACCAATTCTGGCACCTGCGCTGGCGGCCAAATTCCCTGATTTCAAAACCTACCGCGTGCAGGGGCTGGACGATCCGGCACTTAGCGGTCGCCTCAGCCTCAGCAGTAAGGGGTTTCATGGCATGGTCAGTGGTCCACAGGGCACGTTTTATATTGACCCGCAAGGCAAGGCGCGTTATCGCGTGTATCAGCGTAATGCAAAAAAAGCACCGGCTTTCAAATGCGGCACGGTCGGGCACGATATCGATCATCCGGTCTCCCGACAGGCGCGTCGTACCGCGATGCGAACTCCGGGCAGCTTGCGGGTATACCGGTTGGCGGTGGCAGCCACGGCTGAATACACCCAGGCGGCTGGTGGCAGTGTTTCGGCGGCCATGACGGAAATCGGCATCGCCATCAACCGCGTCAACCAGATTTACCAGCGCGATCTCGGCATCAAGCTGGAATTGATTGCCGGTAACGATCAATTGATCTATACCGATTCAGCTACCGACCCCTACACCAATGACACTGGCGAGTGTCCGGATAGCAATAAGTTTTGTGACCCCGGCTCGCTGATGCTGGATGAAAATCAGCAAAATCTGGATGCCATCCTGAATCCGAACCCGGGTGATGATAACTATGATCTCGGCCATGTTTTCAGCACCGGCGGGGGTGGCATTGCCGAAGTCGGCTCGGTTTGCAACAGTTCCGTCCGCGCCGGTGGCGTTACTGGTTTATCCCATCCGATTGGCGAAATTTTTTACATCGATTACGTGGCGCATGAAATCGGTCATCAATTCAGTGGTGAGCATACCTTCAATGGCACCGAAGGAAGTTGCGGTGGTGGCAACCGCTGGGCACCGACAGCGTTCGAGCCAGGCAGTGGTTCGACGATCATGAGTTATGCCGGAATTTGCGGCCAGGAAAATATTTCGCGTGAAGCCATTGCGGTATTTCATGCCGGCTCGATTGAACTGGTGGATGACTTCACCACCAATGGCAATGGCGCCACTTGTGGCAGTCCGTTGAGTATCAATAATCCGTCTGAACCACAGGTCGATGGCGGGGCCGATTACACCATACCCGCGCAAACCCCTTTCCAGTTGACTGCCGTGGCCTCGGACGCTGATGGCGACAGCCTGACCTACAGCTGGGATCAAATGGATGCCGGTACGCAGACCGATGCCAGCAGTTTCGGTCAGGATCTGGGCGACAACAGCCTTTTTCGCAGTTATTTGCCACGTAGTG
>JANTFI010000095.1 GCA_024763505.1 Gammaproteobacteria bacterium | reverse complement strand
AAATAAAACCGTAACCTTTTGATTCGTTGAACCATTTAACGGTGCCTGTAGACATGTGTATTACCTTTCTTAATAAATGAATGTACTTGGTCGCAGCACGCAGTAAGAATATGGACAGGGGTTGCCGGAACGGCTTCTGAGGAAACTTAGCGAAAAACGAACAATTAAAGTCAAATCCAGTGCCGGGTCGAAGTCATTATGTCCCGAGCGAGCACTGTTTTTGAGAAAACGCAGTATAGACTACTTTTGTTGCGGCGGGAATGTTTTTTGTCAGGGCTGGCTGGTATGTCTCTGACTGCTTCAGATTTGCCACACAAGTCTTTGATCAAAAAGGTTTTTCCAGGGATCAAACCTCAGAGTGGTCGGGCGGTAGCCGGGTTACGGTATTGGGCAGATTGGCTTGAATTACACCCGCCAGTGCAGTCAGTGCCGCCTGTCTGGGATAGGCTTTTCGATAATATAGCGAGATGTCGCGCCAGGTATTGGGCAGGTGTAACGAGCGGGTAATGACGCCTCGTCCCGACATCCAGTTGCCAGTCAATGCCAGGGCCGGTATCAAGGTCGAGCCATAACCGGCAGCCACCAGTTGCACCAGTGTTTCCAGACTGCTGGCCCTCAGGTTGGCCATTGCACCCTGATTTTGCCGCTCACTGAGCTGGCAAGCCTGCATCGTCTGCTGTGCCAGACAATGACCTTCGGTCAACAGTAGCAAGTCAGTCTGGTCGAGGTCTTGCTGGGTGATTTCATCGTGGGTATAGAGTGGACTGTTCTTGTCAAAGGCGAGCCAGAATGGTTCCCGGTACAGTGGAATGCGGTCCAGGTCTTCATCCGGATGAGAGGTGGCCAGAATCGCGGCATCGATTTGATGCTCACGCAAGCGTTGCAGCAGCCGGTCGGTTTTTTCTTCCGATAAAATCAGCCTCATTTGCGGATGCGCCTGTTGCAAGGGTTTGAGCAGTAGTGGCATCAGATAAGGGCTGATCGTGGGGATCGCGCCAATTGGCAGTGGCCCGGTCAGCGGGTCTTCAAAACGGTGGGCCAATTGGCGGATCGCCTCGACCTGTTCGGCGATTCGTCTGGCGTGCGCGAGCACATCCTGCCCGGTCGGGGTTATGTGCACCGAACGGTTATTGCGCTCGAACAGTGTGATGCCGAGCTCGTCCTCGAGTTTTTTGATTTGTCCGCTCAAGGTGGGCTGGCTGACAAAGCAGCGCTCGGCCGCCTTGCCAAAATGGCCGGTTTCGGCCACTGCAATCAGGTATTGCAAGTCACGCAGATTCACGCCGCAGCCAGGACCGGATTACATTTACTGGAATCGGGCCGACAAAAAGCTACCATTGTTGCGTAGCATGTCATGGTACAGGGCTTCAAAATCCGGCACTGTAGATTCGGCTAATAGCGGCAGTTGAAGTAAATGGTCGGCCCAGCGCTTGACTCTGGGGTGGCGCGATTCATCGATCGCTGCAGGTACCGCTGTTTCTATCAGTTTTTGACGCTGGAAGAAGGGTAACAGGCTGTAATCGATCAGGCTGATCGCTTCGCCGTTGAAATACGGGCCCTGGCCCAGTTGTGCTTCGAGTCGGTCCATTTTGTCTTGCAGTTGGCGCAGCTGATCCTGAAACGCGTTTTCGTCCGGAGCGGTGATCAGGGCATAGCCATTGCCCAGACATTCATTGCCGAACTCCATCCAGCTACGGTTTTGCGCCTTGCGCAGCGGGCCTTCCGGATGCAGCGACGGGGCATGGATTTCATCCAGATATTCGACTATCACCGAAGACTCAAACAGCACTTCATCACCGACTTTCAGGGCCGGTACCTTGCCCAGCGGGGATATCTGCATAAACCAGTCAGGCGGGTTTTGCAGGTCGATGTATTCAATGTCGAATTCTATGCCCTTGTGCAACAGTACCAGCACGGCTTTTTGCACAAACGGGCAGAGTTTGAAACTGATCAGCTGGGGTTTCATGGAAAGACCCTGGTCGGTGAAAGTGGAACGTGAGAGTCGCCCTTATTCATACAGCGCTCGTTCCTCGGCTTCGAGGCGGGCTTTTTCTCTGGCTTCGCGCTCGCGCTGTTGCCTGGCCATCAATTGGCGATAGCGCAGCACATCTTTTTGATATTGTTGCTTGATTTTGGCGCGTTCATCAAGTTTCTGGTTCAGGTGCAATTGCTTGGCCAGCACTTTTTCAGTGAAATATTCGATTTTTTGCGCCTGTCCGCCCGGAATGGGCAAGCCTTTGTCGGTGTAAAGTTGCTTGGCGATTTTTTCTTCACGCGCCAGTTTTTCCTTTTCGGTAGAGATATTCTTGCGCAACAACTGGATCACCGAATTGATCACTTCGAGTCGTTCATCCTTGGCGATTTCGATTTCCTTTTCATTGGTGTAGGTCATCAGCAGGACATTGTCATGATGTTCCTGCATGGCGGCCATTCGGGCATTGATTTCTTCCTGGATGCGGGCTTCGCGTTGCTTGCGCCGAAGATCGGCACGCTGTTTGCGGATTTCTTCGGGAGATTTGGCTGCCTGCTGGTTTTTGATCACTCGTCCATCAGGGGAGAGAACCTGATATTCCTTGCCGACTTGTTCATTGGGCAGGACATCGCCATAGCGTACCGTGCCATCCTTGTCGACCCAGCGGAACAGGGTTTCTGCCTGAACACTGGTCAGCGTCAGAATCCACAGCGATGTCGAGAAAAGCAGGAATCGGGTATAGCGGCGACACAGCATGGTTCAGTTTCTATTCCGGGTGATAGGGTGGTTGAATTGTAATTATTAAAAGAGCCTCCGGTCAGTATAGCTTGATTCCCCGAGTTTGATAAGTACTTGTCCAGGCTGAAATTTACGGTCTGAGCAAGCTGTAAACGGCTTGCAGATATTCACCTTTCGGGGTTTGAATCAATACTCCGACACCCAGATTTCCCGGGTTCCACTGGGGGTCGATACGGATTTGATGCTGCATCTGTGCTGTCAGCACTTGCGGGTTGGTAAAATAACGCACCACGCGTTCATGAACGAGCTGGCGCCCGGCGTTTTCACCGTCGTTGACGCGGCTGCTCAACTGGTTTTCAAAAACCAGAAAGCGCACGACATACGGCTGGCCGTGTCCGGTTTTCGGCTGACTGGATAGCTGCAAAGAAATCTGTTCGGATTCGGGAGTAATCTGTAGCGTCAAATCGACCGGAGAGGTTTGCCTGTTGATTTCGCCGGCGCGTTTGATGATGTTGCGGGTGCCGCGTGTTTCTCTGCCATCGACAAAAAATTCCGGGGTATAGATGCTGCGTTGTTGATTGAGCCGGCCGAGATGACGCTGGCGGTTGCTGTAGGCCGGGCTGGCAAAACGGTCTTTCCAGCCAATGTAATCCCAGTAATCGACATGAAAGGCCAGCGCCAGCACATCGAGTTCATCAGACGGCAACTGGATCAATTGTTTCAGCCATTGGTCGGCCGGCGGGCAACTGCTGCAGCCTTCCGAAGTGTAGAGTTCCACCACCGCGGTACGCTGGGCCGGGCTTTTTACCGTGATTGTTTCGGCGCTGAATGCAGTCGGGGTGAGCAGCAGCCACAACAGCGGTATCGCAAGCCAGGCAGTATAGTGGGTCAGTCGAGTCATGCAGCTTGTGACTGTGCCGACGGGTAATGGTTCCGCCGTGGCGGTTTACTCGATGCCGTAGCGGTCGCGATAGCGCGCCACTGCTTCTAGTTGACTGGCGTCACCGCGCGCCTCAAGATAGCTCAGGATGTTTTCCAGCTTGATGATCGGAACGACTTGAACGCCCTGCTGTTCCAGTTCCTGAATCGCGGAGCTGTCGCCCTGGCCTTTTTCCTGCCGGTCGAGTGCGATGGTGACGCCGGTGGTGCGCGCGCCAAGTGATTCGATCAAGGACATCGACTGGCGGATGGCGGTGCCGGCGGTGATCACATCATCGATGATCAGAATGTCACCGGCTAGTTCCGCACCGACGATCTGTCCGCCTTCGCCGTGGTCTTTCTTTTCCTTGCGGTCGAAGGCGTAAGGCTTGTCGAGGTTGAAATCGCGATACAGGCTGCTGACAGTAATCGCCGCCAGCGGAATGCCCTTGTAGGCCGGGCCGAACAAGACATCGAATTGCAGCCCGGCGTGGCTAATCGCCTGCGCGTAAAAGTGGCCGAGGCGATCCATATCCTGCCCGCTGTTGAACAAACCGGCGTTAAAGAAATAAGGGCTGACGCGGCCGGATTTGAGGGTGAATTCTCCGAATTTCAAAACCCCTTTTTGCAGGCAGTAATCAAGAAACTGTTGTTGAAAATCGAGCATCAAATGCCCCCTGTGTAAAAGTCTGCGGTATGATACCCGAGATGAGCCGGGTCAGCACCCTGTGCTGTGGCCGATGGTTATAAGTACGAGCGCGCTCTCGGGTGAACCCGGGACAGGCGAAACCGTTACCCCGTAATTTAACAAGCTGAATTCTTTTCTCCATGAAAGTCATTTCCATTAACACCAACGGTATCCGCGCGGCTGCGCGCAAGGGTTTTTTCGACTGGCTGAAAACGCAAGACGCTGAAATAGTGTGTGTGCAGGAAACCAAGGCGCAGGAGCACCAACTGGAAGATGAGCAATTTCATCCGTCCGGTTATGTCAGCGCTTATTTCGATGCGCAGAAAAAAGGCTATAGCGGCACCGCGATTTATGCGCGCAAGCCACCGATTGAAATCATTCGCGGCTTTGGCGACAGTGAATTCGACAATGAAGGGCGCTATTTGGAATTCCGCTACAGGAATATTTCTTTCGTGTCGCTGTATGCGCCGTCTGGTTCTTCTGGCGAGCATCGCCAGCAATCGAAGGATCGTTTTCTCGAATCCTTCAAGCTCCATTTGCAATCCATCCGCCGCAAGCGCCGTGAATTCATTATCTGCGGCGACTGGAATATCGCGCACCAGAATATCGATTTGAAAAACTGGAAGGCGAACCAGAAAAATTCCGGCTTTCTGCCGTATGAGCGCGCCTGGTTGACCGAATTGTTTGATGACCTCGGACTGGTGGATGCCTTTCGCGTGGTCGAGCCGGGGGCAGAGCAATACACCTGGTGGTCGAATCGCGGACAGGCCTGGGACAAGAATGTCGGTTGGCGTATCGATTATCAAATCGTCACACCGAAACTGAAAGACGCCATCCGGAGTGCATCGATCTATAAAGAGCAACGTTTCTCCGATCATGCGCCGCTGATCATGGAATACGATTTCGAGATCGAGGCATGATCAAAAAGCTGTTCCAGCATCATGACTGGATGGAATCCTTTCTGGTGTATAAAAATCCGAAGGTCATTTCAATGCTGTTTCTCGGCTTTTCTGCCGGGCTGCCGATTCTGCTGGTGTTTGGTACACTGTCGGCATGGCTGCGGGTGGAAGGGGTCGATAAAACTACCATCGGCTTCGTCAGCTGGGTGGCGCTGGCGTATGGCTTCAAGTTTCTGTGGTCACCGCTGGTTGACAAGCTGCCGTTGCCGTTTGTCACCCGTGCGTTCGGCCAGCGCCGCAGCTGGATGCTGCTGGCGCAGCTCGGTGTCATTGTCGGGCTGGTGAACATGGCGGCGGCCGATCCGGTTCATCAATTACAGGCGGTGGTACTGTTTGCTGTGATCACTGCGTTTTCATCGGCCACGCAGGATATCAGCATCGATGCCTGGCGTATCGAAGCCATCGATGAAGAATTTCAGGGTGCGATGGCGGGTACTTACCAGCTCGGCTACCGGCTCGGCATGATTGTCGCAGGAGGTGGCGCATTCACGCTGGCGTATTATTATTCGTGGCCGAGTGCTTATCTGATTATGGCGGTGTGCATGTTGATCGGACCAGTGACGGTATTTTTTATTGCCGAACCTGTCCGCCAACTCGGCGAGCGGGAACTGGCGGTGGAGAAAGCGCTGATCGAAAAAACCGATTCAGAAATCGAGCTGCCGGGGCCGCTGCAACGCTTCAAGAACTGGATTCTCGCCGCCGTGATCAGCCCGTTTGCCGAATTCTTTGCGCGCATGGGCTGGTTCGCCATTGTCATCCTCAGCTTCATCATGGTATTTCGCATCAGCGATATTACGCTCGGCGTAATGGCCAATCCGTTTTATATCGACATCGGTTACACAGAGCTTGAAATCGGTCTGGTCACCAAAACCGTCGGCCCGTTCGTCACCATCGGTGGCGCATTGCTTGGCGGCGTGCTGGTGATGCGTTATGGCATGATGAAGATGCTAATGGCCGGCGCGATACTGGTTGTCATCACCAATCTGTTGTTCGCGTGGCTGGCTAACCAACAGGCCGAGTTACAATGGCTGGTTATGGTGGTCGGGGCCGATAATCTGGCGGCAGGTATTGCCACCACGACCTTCATCGCCTATCTTTCGTCGCTTACCAACCAGGCGTACACGGCGACGCAATACGCGCTGTTCAGCTCCATCATGCTGTTGCTGGCCAAGTTTGTCGCCGGGTTTTCCGGGCTGGTGGTGGATCAAACCAGTTACACGATATTTTTTATCTACGCGGCGGCGCTGGGCTTGCCATCGATCTTTTTGATCATGGTCTTGATGCGCCATAAAACGGCGGAAAATTTGGAAATCAATCAGGAATTTGTCCGTGAATCATAAAAACGAAGTAATGACACCTCCGGTGGTATTGAGTTTTTCCGGTCATGATGCCACCGGCGGCGCTGGCATCTCGGCCGATACCGAAGCAATCTCCAGTCAGGGTTGTCATGCCAGTACGGTGGTGACCTGCCTGACGGTGCAGGACACCGTCGATGTCGTCAGCGTAATTCCGATTGATGACGATATCGTCATTCAGTCGGCGCGCGCGGTGCTCGAAGACATGCCAGTAGCTGCCTTCAAGATCGGTCTGCTCGGCAGTGTCGAAGTGATCGAAGCGGTACATTCAATTCTGTATGACTACCCCGACACACCGGTGATTTTTGACCCGGTGCTCGGCAGCGGTGGCGGCACTGGCCTTGCCGATGATGACATGATAGAAGCGATGAAAGCCTTGTTGCTGCCGATGACGCAAGTGCTGACCCCCAACCTGCATGAAGCCGCCGTGCTGGTGCCGGAAGCCGATACCCACGCCGCGATGGCCAGTGGCCTGACCGAATATGGCTGCGATCATGTGCTGCTCACCGGCACCCACAGCGACAGTGAAAAAGTCATCAATCGCTTGTATCACAACCACCGCGAAATCGACCGCTACGAATGGCCGCGCCTGCCGCACAGTTATCATGGCAGCGGTTGCACGCTGGCAGCAACCCTGGCGGCATTGATGGCGCTGGGGCTGGATGCCCTGTCGGCAGCGCGCGAAGCGCAGAGTTTTACCTGGCAAAGTCTGAAAAACGCGCATCGTCTGGGAATGGGTCAACCCTTGCCGAACCGTTTTTTCTGGGCCAGCGACGATGAACAGTAAGTCAGGACGCTTGCGTGGGCTATATGGAATTACCGACGAACAATTGTTGCCGCATAGTCATGCCCTGTTCAGTGCCGCCGAAGCCGCCATGCGCGGAGGACTCTCGTTGTTGCAATACCGCTCCAAATCGTTGCCACGGAGTGAGCAGGCACGTCAGGCCGAGACGCTGCGCCGCCTCTGTGACGAATACGGTGTGCTGCTGATCATCAATGATGATGTGGAACTGGCGTACGAGACTGGCGCCGATGGCGTACATGTCGGGCGTCACGATGAAGACATTGTTCGCGCCCGCGCCCGGCTCGGCGATCAGGCCATTATTGGTGTGTCTTGCTACAACGAGCTCGAACGCGCGCTGCAGGCGCAACAGCAGGGTGCCGATTATGTGGCCTTCGGGCGCTTTTTCGCTTCGAAAACCAAGCCGGAGGCGGTGCCAGCCGATGTCGAAATACTGCAACAGGCCAAGTCGAAACTGGATATTCCAGTCTGCGCCATTGGCGGTATCACGGCGGCCAATGGCGCAACGCTGGTCGATGGCGGTGCCGATATGCTGGCGGTGATTCATGACCTGTTTTCACGACCAGCACCGTCGGTTGAAGATCAGGCCACCTGTTTGAGCGCTCTGCTGCGAATGGAAGTTGCCCCCGGCTGATCACCTCCGATCAGGGTCTGACCACCAGATTGCCCACTTTATGCCCACCTTCGATGTGTCGATGGGCGTCACCGATATCCGCCAGTTGATACTCCTTTTCAATCACCATGCGGCAATGGCCGTCTTCAACGATCTGTTTCAGCTCGCGCATCAGATCGCGTAATACCACCACCGGACGTAAACCGGTGGCGGAAAAGCGCACCCGGCGGCTGTCGCAGAGGCGGGTTCTGATCACTTGAAACAGCAGCGGCAGGGTCAGCACCGGCGACAGTAACTGGCCATCCGGCTTGAGTAAATGCAGGTGCTTTGAAACAGCCAGTTTGCCCACCGTGTCGTAGATCAAATCAAATTTCGTATCGAGCCTGCGCAAATCCTGATTGCGATAATCGATCACTTCATCGGCACCAAGAGAGCGCACCAGCTCGGCATTGGCGCTGCTGCAAACGGCGGTGACGGTCGCGCCAAAGTGTTTGGCCAATTGCACCGCTGCGGTACCCAGACTGCCGGATGCGCCATTGATCAAAATGCACTGCCCCGCCTGCAGTTGCCCGACATCGCGCAAAAAACTCAGCGAAGTCAGACCGCCATCGCACAAAACCGCGGCTTGATCGAAATCCAGGTTTTGCGGCATCCGGCTGATGACACCAAGTTGTTCGACGCAAACGTATTCTGCGTGGCTGCCAGCGCCGAACAGGCTTTCGCCAAACACCCGGTCGCCGACCCTGAAGCGCTTGACCGCGCTGCCGACTGCATCGACCACCCCGGCAAAGCCGGTGCCGGTGGTGGTATGGCGAGGCCGGGTCAGGCCGATGAACAGACGCCCGAAGCGGGGCACGCCGGCGCGCATCATGCTGTCGGCCGTGGTTACGCTGGCGGCGTGAACCTTGACCCGTACTTCGTTGGTTTTGGGAACCGGCAGCTCGAGCTGGCCGGTTTGTAATACTTCGGGTGCGCCGTAGCGCTGGTATGTGATGGCTTGCATGTTTTTTTCCTGTGTTGACGGTTTGAACAGAAAGTATGTTAGGGTATGCATTGATGAATGAAAATTGGCGAAACAGGCATTTTAGATATGCAAATATGCATGAGTTGTGAACATGGACTGGCGTTCGGTTCGGTTTGACTGGAACCGCGCCCGCGCCTTTCTGGTCACGGCGGAAGAAGGTTCGCTGTCGGCCGCGGCGCGCGCACTGGGTATGACCCAGCCGACGCTGGGACGGCAGGTCAGCGCGCTGGAACAGGAACTGGACGTAGTGTTGTTCGAGCGAGTTGGGCAAGGGTTGGTAATTACTCCGGTCGGGCTGGAGCTGGCCGAACATGTGCGCGCGATGGGGCAGGCCGCCAGTCGTCTGTCGCTGGCCGCCAGCGGCAAGTCGCAAAGCATCGAGGGCAATATCTGTATATCGGCGAGCGAGGTTTATACGGTTTTTCTTTTACCGCCGATTGTCGCGCGATTGCGCCAACTCGAGCCGAAAATCCGGGTCGAGCTGGTGGCGACCAACGACACCAGTGACCTGAGCCGGCGCGAAGCCGATATTGCCATCCGCAATTTTCAACCGACCCAGAATGAATTAATCGCTCGCAAAATCCGCGATGATACGGCTCGCATGTATGCCACCCCGGAATACCTTCGAAAATTGGGCCAGCCACAAAGCGCCAGCGATTTCAGTCATGCCAGCTTCGTCAGTTTCGATGCCACTGGCATGCTGATCGATGAACTCAACCGCCGCGGTTTCCAACTGGATGCTGCCAACTTCCCGATTCTGACCGACAGTTATATTGCCCATTGGGAACTGGTCAAACAGGGGCTGGGCATTGGCCTGATGCCCGAAAAGATCGGCGATGCCGAGCCGCTGCTCGAGCGCGCGCTGGCGGATTTTGCGGTCGATTTTCCGATCTGGCTGACCACCCACCGCGAATTGCGCAGCAGTCGCCGGGTGCGCATTGTGTATGATTTGCTGGCCGAGATGCTGGCCTGAACCGAAGCGCGGCTGCAGGCTTCTACCGCCCTGCATTTTTGCGTAGAATAGCGCGCTTTCCCTCCGATGGACGACCCCATGAAAACAGATCAATCCGAACAATTATTCAAGCGCGCGCAACAGCATATCCCGGGCGGGGTGAATTCTCCGGTGCGGGCCTTCAATGGGGTCGGTGGTACGCCATTGTTCATCGAACGCGCCGAAGGCGCATATCTGTACGATGTCGATGGCAATGCCTATATCGATTATGTCGGCTCCTGGGGGCCGATGATTTGCGGCCATGCCAATCCGGAGATTATCGAAGCGGTCAAACAGGCGGCGGACAAGGGTTTGAGTTTCGGCGCACCGACCGAGCTGGAAATCGAGCTGGCGGAAAAGATTTGCGCGATCATGCCGGGCATGGATCAAATTCGCATGACCAGTTCCGGCACCGAAGCAACGATGTCAGCGATTCGTCTGGCGCGCGGTTTTACTGGCCGCGACAAGATCATCAAGTTCGAAGGATGTTATCACGGCCACGGTGACTCGCTGCTGGTGAAAGCCGGTTCCGGCGCACTGACGATGGGTGTGCCCAGTTCACCCGGCATACCTGCTGCGCTGGCGGAACTGACGCTGACACTGGAATACAACAATATCGATCAGGTTAACCAGGTGTTTGCCGAAATCGGCGATGAAATCGCCTGTCTTATCGTTGAGCCGGTGGCCGGTAATATGAATTGCATTCCGCCGGTGGATGGCTTTCTCGAATGCCTGCGCGAAAATTGCAGCAAACATGGCGCGGTATTCATCATCGATGAAGTGATGACCGGTTTTCGTGTCGGCCTGACCGGCGCGCAGGGTCGCTATGGCGTGGTGCCGGATCTGACTACACTCGGCAAGGTCATCGGTGGCGGCATGCCGGTAGGTGCATTCGGTGGCAAGCAGGAAATCATGAATTCACTGGCCCCGGTCGGCCCGGTGTATCAGGCCGGTACGCTGTCGGGCAACCCGATCGCGATGACGGCAGGGCTGAAGAACCTGGAAATCATCCGTCGCGACGGCTTTTATGAGGCGCTCACCGAGAAAACCGATTTTCTGGTGGATGGCATTCTCGCCGCCGCCAAACGTCAGGGCAT
>JANTFI010000094.1 GCA_024763505.1 Gammaproteobacteria bacterium | reverse complement strand
TCGGTAGCCTTGAGCGCGGCATCGGGCATCATGTTGAGCAAGCCGATATGCAAATCGCGGATATGCTGGTTCATCGCGCGGTCGGTATCAAGAATACGTATCCCTTCGCCGCGCAACTTGTCGAAAACGGGCAAGTTGTTATGAGCGACAATCGGCATCAGCTTTGCCTCGCGATAGCCGTTTCCAGCAGCGCTAGAAAATCCTGCTCGTCTTTAACTTGCGCAACTTCCTCTGAGGTCACGGTGTATCCGAGTTCAGCGATTTTTTCGTAACGCGGCAGGCGAGAATGAAACAGGCGTGGAAAAACCCAGCGCGCGAAATCATCCGGGTCCATCTCCGCAGCATAAGTCAGTCCGTTTTCTACCAGATAAAGCGCCAGATGCTCGGTCAGGAATTCGGGGCGATAATACAAAGGCTTAGGCGCACTGACGGCGCGCTGGATCAACTTGTTTTCTTCCGCCTCATTGGTCACTTGTATATACAAAATCAGCGTTTGCTCGGCCAGCGTCTCGACCACGCCCGGTTCATCCAACTCGCACAGACTGCCACCGACATCGTTGACGAAATGCGGATAGCCATAGATTTTCTGTGCCTTGTCGATGAATTCCGGCACATCGCGCATGGTGGCGATCTCGGCTTCGCGATATTTGGCCTGGCGATGGATAAAATCCTCCAACTCGACACCACCGAGTTCGGGGTTACCGAGTTTGCCGACATAACTCAGCACCGGCCCCAGATCATGCACCTTGATATTGTTGCGAATGTAAATCCAGTCATTGCGTAGCAATTCTTTCAGGAATGGCACTTGCATCGCCTGCTGTTTGATCATATCCAGAATCGGTTCATCCAGATAGCGCGTGCCGATGCGATAATCGCCAGAGTAATGAAACCACTCGCTGCCCTCGCGCAGCATCGACGACAGGTAAGACTTGCCCACACCCGACATACCCAGCAGTGTGACTTTTTTGTGCTCCCAGGCGCGGAATTGTTCTACGCTAAATTTCAACGATGACTCCAGATCGATGTAAAAAAGCGATTATGCCCGATTCCACAGAGCGAAGGAATTAACGCTTAATTCACCCGCCTGAGAACCTCTCACTCACAAATATTGATCACCATCAAATCCGCTTGCCCGTCCGCCAGATAAATCTGGCTGCCATCGGACGACAACGCCAGCCTCAACCCGGCGTGTGCAAAGCTTTGATCGACAATGCCACCGACGATATGGACATCGATCGGATCACTGATATCTATAATCTTCAGGTTGCCACTCGCGATAGCGCCATCAGCGATATAGGCGCGCGTTTCATCAGCCGAAAGAACGATATCGCGTGTATCGGTGGTTGAAATCGATGCCAGCAGAGCCGGTGACGCAGGCGTCGAAACATCCAGCATGGCGAAGCCCGATGGCGCTGATGTGCCTCCTCCACCGACGAACAACTTTGATCCATCCGCTGATAGCTTGAGTGATCTGGCGTAAAACGTTTTCTCACTAAAGGTTGTCAAGAATTGCGGTACGGTTTCATCAGTAATATCGATCACCTGCACACCGCTTTCGCGGGCCGCAGCATACAGCATGTTGTGGTCGGGAGAGAGTGCAACATCATAGGCTGTTCCGGCCGTATCCAGGCTACCGACCTCGGCTGGATTCAGCTCATCAGTAATATTGATGATTTTAATGCCGCTGGTTCCATCGGCGAGATACAACCGGTGGTTGCCCTCGTCGAGCAACAGGCCGCCAACCGACCCCGTCGTATCATAGTTTGTCACAACAGAAAGTGCCGTTGGGTCGGTAATATCGATGATGTCAAACCCGCTGCTGCCGCGCGCGATAAATGCACGATCACCGACCGCATTGAGAATAATCTGGCTGCCTGAAATACCGCTTAATTCGCCCAGTACACGGTTGACGGTCAGATTAGTTGCATCGCTGATATCGATGACCTGTAATTTTGCGTTATGGTTATCCAGAATATAAGCCAGGCTATTGTCGGCGGAAATCGCCACCGCATCGACTTGCGAAGCGCGAATATAGCGCCCAGCAATGGGATGGCCCTCAACATCCCGCGTATCGAAGGCCTTGAAATCACCGGCAAACAATAGCGCGCCATCGGGTGTCAGCTCCATCGGCCCATAATTGAAACCGAAGCTGATATTGCGATCGATCTGCTGCAACTGTGTCGGCGAACTGATGTCGTAAACCAGCAGGCCATGACTGACATTCATCGCATACAGTGTATCGCCGTGCACCGCCACCGAACCGGGCCAATAAAAGTCATAGGTCATATCATGAGACGATACGGTTGTGATCACACCCCCAACCGCGTTAGAAACATCCAGCACATCCAGCGCATGGTAACGAACGACATAGGCCGTTGATTCATCGGCCGATAACGCGATTTTATGCAGATCGTTATTCGAGTATGTCTGGCTGGCAAGCTCAGACGGCGCGGAAATATCGGCAACATCGATAACATAAAATGTATTGCTGGCAATAAACAAGCGCGAATCATTGGTCGACACCACCATGTTGTGGAATGCACTGCCCGCAGAATTCAGCGGCAGAGAACCCGACACCGACAGGCTTGAGGCGGTCAAGTCGATAATAGACAAGGTATTGCTGGCGTTGGAAGCGACAAAGAGCGTGTCGCCACTGTTTGCAATCGCCACCGCCGACAGGTTACCCAGACCGATGGAATTATCATCGTTGATACTCGGTGTAGCCGGGCTGGACACATCAATCAACTGCAAGCCATTGTCACCCACGATATAAACTGTATTGCCATCGCTGGAAACCGCCACATCCTTCGCGCCGGTCACATCCAGCGTCGCCACAACATTCATCGTCTGTGGATCACTGATATCGATGATCTTGAGTTGATTTCCACCCACACTGTAAGCCAGTGAGCTATCCGGGGAAAAATCCAGATTGGCCGGTACGAATCCCAGCTTACCTAGATAGTCGAGACCACCCGAGTAGTAAAAACGATCATCGGCGAGTATGGCCGTGAGGATTTCGGTCTGTTTTCGCTGGTAAACCGGGCTTAATTTGCCCGAATCTGTGGCCGCCTCAAACGACAGGATATCGGCCATATCGATGCTGGCGTCATGGTTGACATCCTGCGCCAGCACCTTGCCAATGGCACTGTTCAGGTCTGCTGGCGTGATCGCATCCGGTGCACTGTACAACCGGCAGCGAAACTTGTGGTAGAGAATATCCGACGCCATTGTGACATTGACCTTACTTTGCTGCTTGAGGTCGCTGCCTTTGGCGAACAAGTGCAAGGTGCCGAGATTTGGACTTGCCACCGTATCGAGCACGCCATCACGGTCGGCGTCGAAATCTTCGCCACCCGACATTTCGTATAGATACCAGCTATCGTCTTGCAGATAAGTGACATGCGCATCGAATTGACCGGCCGTTGATAAATCGCCTATCGTGGTGGTTTCGCTGAACAACAAGGTTTTGTCGCCATTGCTTTTCAGTCTGGAAATTCTCACTTCAGCGCCCGCCACTGGGCCTCGACCACAGGGAGCCACACAGCCGTTGTTGGCGGGGATTTGATCCGGCTCCAGATAAGCGCGCGGGATAGGGCTGGCGGATTGCCCCGGCGGCGTCCAGAACAGCGACATATTGTTGCTGCCGCCATTGGAAGTAAAACTGAGTGTAACCGGCACGCGCTCGCCGGCGACCAGATCAATCGAACCGCTGTAACCACCGCCGGTGGTATCAAAATCAGCAATCACCTGTCCGTCGATGTCCACAGTAACCGCACCATCGACCCAGTAATAACTACTGATGCCATAGCTGCCGGTGGCTGGCGCATGCAGATAGCCTGTCCAGAAAACATTGAAATTACCCCAGGCCCAATCCACCGGAGATGAGTTCGGATCGGTGCACTGATTCTGATAAATATTATTACTGGTGCTGCTGCAGTCACTGCTCCAGCCATTGACGATGGGCGCTTCCAGATAACTACTGCCGGTCGAATAAGCGGCGTACAAGCCCGCTGTGTGAGGGTCGACTAACTGAATAGAAACCGCATCGCTGACCGCAGCATCGGCAACACTGGTTGCTGTAACCGTCACCGTACTGTTAGTCGGCATCAGTGCCGGCGCGGAATAAACGCCGGTGCCATCGACTGTACCGAGTGTACTGTTTCCACCCGCCACGCCATTAACGGCCCAGCTCAATGTGTCATCCGACAAACCACTGACCATCGCTGTCAACGCCATGCTGTCACCAAGTAACACACGCGGGCTGGCCGGGCTGAGAACAACATCCGAAACCGCGTTGATGATGATCTGAATATCATCCGGGGCAGAAAGATTGCCACTCAAATCTTCCACCACCAGACGCCAGGTTTGTGCGCCTGCCGCTACAACGTCGGTCACCGTCAGCGTATTGCTTTCGGTCACCACTTCCTGCCCACCGGAAAAGACACCCACCTGCGCACCCGTGGTCACGGCACTCCAGTGATAATGTGCGATGCTACCGCCATTGGCATCACTCGATGTCTGACCGCTCAGGATAAAATCCTGCCCCTGGTCCAGTTGTGAAACCAGTTGGCCGTTGCTATTGAGAAAATTCAGCACTGCTGTTGGCGCAACGGAATCCTGCACGATAACCTGCGCTTGCACCGCCGCCGACAGGTTTCCACTATTATCTTCCGCAAGCAGTTGATAGCTTTGCAGCCCGGTCGCCACCGGCGTCACTGACGCATCGATGTGCAACGAAGGCTGATTGCCAACCACTTCCACACCGCCACTGAATTGCCCAACCTGCGCCGCGCTGCTCAGCGCTTGCCAGTGATACAGCACAATGGAGCCGCCGCCGGCATCGCTCGAACCCTGTGCGCTGAGGTAAAAATCGTCGCCAAATTCCACCCGACCATTGCTGATCGCCTGGCCATTGCTATCGGTCAGGCTGAGCACTGCTGTGGGGGCTTCAGTATCGACCGCCCTGATCACAATCGAAATCTCAGCAGCTGCCGAGAGGTTACCGCTTTGATCGTCAACAATCAGTTGATAGCGTTGTAACCCGGCCGCAACCGGGTCGTTGATGGCCAGAGAATCGCTTGTGGTCACGACTTCCTGCCCGCCGGCAAAGCCGCCGATCTGGGCTCCAGCACTCAACGCGCGCCAATAGTAATGGTCGATGCTGCCATTATCGGGGTCGCTGGATCGATGCCCGGAAAGAATAAAGCCCTGGCCTTCATCGATCTGGTTATTCGCAAGGTTTTGCCCCTGGCTATCCGTCACCTCAAGCACGGCGGTTGGCGGCGTTTCATCAATGGGCGTATTGCTATCCTTAATGCAACGCACGGGATATCCATCGGCTCGATAATACGGCTCCGCATACCACTCATCTGGATATCCACCAAAATGGATGCCCACCGAGTGAGTACTAAACGCGGTTGAAGACCACAATCCCCCATACTGACCCTGTAGCATCATCTCGCCATTCACCTCGGAGCGATAACCGGCCGCCGGCAGGCGTAAGAAATTTTCAAAGGCTTGTTGACGGTTATTGTGACCTTCGGTGCTCATTCCATCAGCGCTGTCATAAGTCTCCTGTCTCAGTTCAGTCGCGCTGGGCACCCGAAAACCCGCGGGACAAATATTGCCCTCTCCCATCGACGACCAATAGGCGCTACGCTGTGCGCCATAAGCGTCGGCGGCATACGCCCAGTCACCGACATAGGCTTCTGTAGAGAGTATGAAATTGCTGTGCTGCACCACCAACGCGAACAGTGATTGTTCAGTTGAGGTATTGCTATCCGGCTTTTGATGGCCATCGGCACTGCGTCCCCACTGGTAATAATCGCCGTAGCAATCGGGGTCATCAAACCTGCCACAAAATGCGGAAGCACCCAGATTCCGGTCCAGCCACACCCGCCCGGTGTAAGGGGAAACTACCGTTGTATAGCCAACGCCCTGAAAATGGATGGTGGTGGTGCGAGCTAAAACCGATACACTCGAGCTGGACTCATGTTCACTCCCGGCATTGAGCACCAGAGTAAGTACATACTCCCCATCAACATCGGCGATAAACGCGGGATTGGCCGTATCACTACCCGACAAGGCCGCCTGACTAGCGTCCGGTCGGGTATCTATCCTCCAGGAATAATGCAGGGTATCCCCTTGCGGGTTAAAGCTTGCTGAAGCGTCCAGTACAACCTCGGCGCCAGTGTTGGCGGTTCGGCTGCTGCCAGCATCGGCAATCGGGTACACATGCTCCAGTGGGCGGGTTGAGATACAGCGCACGGGCGCTCCGTACTCCCGATAAACGGAAACCACCGCTAGCGTCTGCCCAAAAGCAAGTGCGACAGAGTGTGAGGCATCATCTCCATCGACGCTACTGGACCAGATGTTTCCCACCTCTCCCACAGACGACATTTTCGCCTCTGAAGCTTGTCCATAACCGGGGTCATTGATGAGCCGAGCACCGGCGGCAGGCAGTTTGAGAAAATTGTCAAATGCGCTGGATAGATCGGTGACCGCATGGAATGCTTTTGTGGTTTCCGCTTCCAGCTCTTCAAGGGTCGGTACGTGGTAACCGGTCGGGCAAATTGATTCGCCAGCAATATCCATCCAGTTCAGGTGGCGTTTAGCGCCATCCGCATCGATAGTTTTCGCCCAGTCATGATCGTTGGGGTCGGTGATACTGCCCCCAATCCCGGTAATGAGTGAATCGACATCGGGAATAATAAAATCACCATGGCCGACATCCTTGATATCGGTCGCCTGCACGGTGGTCGTGTTACTGGTCGATTTCTCGTGTCCATCCGCGTTCCTGCCCCATTGGTAATAATCACCGAAGCAAGCACTGTCATCGGCTGCGCTACAGGCTTCACTCGCACCCAGATTTCTATCCAGCCAGGTTTTGCCAGTATAAGGCGAAACAACCGTCTTGTAGGTCAGGCCATTAAATTGAATGATGTTGTTATTCAACAAGACGCTGTTATCGGCCTTTGGTGTTTTATTGCCTCCGCCACAGGCAGTAAGCAATAACAGGATGAATAGCCAAAGCAGAGTCAGTTTCATTCGGGCAGGTGACAGTATCAATGCTCGGGATACATTCAACATGGCATTTCTCTCAAAGGCGGAAACCTGGAAGGTACTGGGTTCAGGGATTTACCCAGATCAGGCAACACTGAAGGCGGGGTTTCGGTAGAGCGATAAAGCATTGGCCTGAACCAAATTATTTCGATGCGAGGCTGATTTCTCAACTGCAAAAAACACAAACTACACGATAGCGTTTTCACTTATAACCTCTTGAATATCGAAAACAAACGTCGCAGACCAAAACTCTCTGCAAGCTCATCATAAGTTATTCAGGATGTTTGTATATGCTTATATGTTAATTCAAATGCGGGTTTCTATTTGATCGATCAATCTCTTGATCTGTATCATTTTTCGCGGTCAGAAAGCTTCGGGTCGTTTAGAATAAAACAGTTAGTATTGCGCGCGATGCTTCCATACACTCAAGAAAAAATCTGATTTTTAGAGGCACGCCTAATTTTTAGAAAGAGAAGCAGCCAGTTCTTTCACCAGCGGCTTATGCAAGGCGATTTCTTCTTCACTGAGTCCATTCAACTCGTACGGCAGCACCAGCCAGTCATCGGTTTCGTAGACATAAAATTCCGGTACCCGGTCGGTTTTGTTATTGGTCGGTTTGTACCAGGGCACGGCCACGCGCACGTCTTCAGGCATGTTCAGGCGCAGCTTCTGTTGCAGGCGCTTGATCACGGCTTGCACGCTCAGTCCCGAGCTGTACACATCGTCGATGATCAGCAAGCGATTTTCGGCATTCAGGTTATCCAGCAGGTATTGCGTGCCATGCACGCGGATGTTGTCGGAGTCGCTGATCATTTGCTGGTAGCTTTGCAGGCCACGATACGAGGTGCGCAGTGAAATGTGGTCGGTTTTGATGCCGAGGTAATCGAGGCAATCTTGCACCGCGATGCCGACCGGGCTGCCACCGCGCCACAGACCGACGATGAAGTCGGGGCGGAAGCCACTGTTGTAAATCAGCATCGACAGGCGATAGGAATCGAGCAACAGCTCTTCGGCATTGATGAATTTTTTTTGCATTGGCAATGATTGACTCTCACAAAGCCGCGAAGAACGCAAAGTAAACCACGGCTGGTTCAAACAGGGTTAATAACCTGTCTGCATTTTTCGAATCACCTAGATTCTGGCGTGTTCCCTAAATGCAGATTTTGGTAGGTAAATTTTGATGCCAGTATATAATCCTCCGTTCCGACAACCAACCGATTCCCGACATGGCCGAGAAAATTTACCTTTCTTCTGAAGATTTACACGATGATGCATTTCGCCTTGCGGCGCAGATTCTGCAAAGCGGTTTTCGTCCGAAGGTGATTATTGCTCTATGGCGTGGTGGTACACCAATTGGCATCGCAGTGCAGGAATTTCTCGATCATTATGGCCATTGCCAGTCTGACCACATCGCCATTCGCACTTCATCGTATTCCGGCATTGAAAACCAATCTCGTCAGGTGAAGATTCATGGGCTGAGTTATCTGGTGAAAAACATCAACCGCGATGACCCGCTGCTGATTGTCGATGACGTGTTCGATACCGGCCGCACTATCGAAGCGCTGATTAAAGAATTGAAGCGCAAATGCCGCCGCAACACGCCTGAAGATATCCGCTTGGCAGTGCCTTGGTACAAGCCGGAAAAGAATGAAATCGGACGCGAGCCGGATTATTACCTGCACACGACCAGGGATTGGATCAAGTTTCCGTTCTCACTGGAAGGACTGACGGTGGAAGAAATCCGTCAAAACCGCCCCGCCATTTACGACATCATCAAACCGGCGTTAAAACAGCTATCATAACGCTTGCACGAAGGTGTCCAAATTATCGCCACAATCACCAGAGGCAAAAAGCTGAGCGACAAAGGAACAGCGATTTTTTACCTTTCGAGTGAATTTGCCTTGCCAGACATTTTGCCTCAACTCAGCGGGATCGGTTCAAGGTTTGGTTCCACAAATCCACTGCGAGCCTTATCTGAAAAAAGTACCTCCGCCGAATAGTGAGTCATCATAATCTTTGAATCCAGCATTTTGGGATTTTTATTGATAAAGTTATCGGCAGAATCTGATTCTTCTGTTTGGTTCATGGAATATTGAACCGCTAGCAGCCATGCCCTGATTAAAGTTTCATGAAATTTCGATGATGGATCGATACCCGCTTTTTTCAACAATCCTAACAATGCGTTTCGCATCTTTTCGATTGCTTCATCGGCATTATTCTCAACGAGATATATATAGGCCAAGCGTAGATGTGCGCGATGATCAAAGTCCGGGATTGGAAACGAACAGGCTTCCACTTTTACTTTGAAAACCGTATCTTCTGGAGAAATTTTATAGCTCATTATTTGGCCAGAGCCGCAACCTTGGCGAGCAATTCTTCATTCGCCCAGTCAACACCACCAAACAGGGTGTAGCGAATCTGGCCCTGTGGATCGATGATGAAATTCGAGGGCACGGCAAATACTTTCCAATCCTGAATGCTCTTGCCCGATTCATCCAGCAGGATGGTGAATTCGGGTTTGACTTCGTCGACAAATTTTCGAACTTCCGCTGCGCTTTCACCCATGTCGATGGCCAGAATCTTGAATGGCACGCCCTGCGCTTCGAGCTTTTTGATCATCTTGTTCATGGTCGGCATTTCCTTTCGGCAAGGCCCACAATAGGTCGCCCAGAATTGCACCAGCACAACCTTTCCCATGTTGGCATCCAGAGAGTGGGATTTACCCTCTAAATCTTTCAGCATTAAAGGGGGCGGAGTCGGATTACCGCCAAAAGCCTTGAGCGAGGTAGCCTGTGATGCTGCACTGAAAACCAGCAACAAAGTAAAAATGAAAAGCTTCTTGATCATTGTTCAAATTCCTGAATATAAAATAAACTGACTTTGATGAGACCGGCCATTTGCGAAGTAACGACTTCTTCGGTGCGATTCTTGTCTTTACCAGTGAACAGGTGTCCACGAATCTGTGGAATGACCTTGGTAATGACCTGGCTGCCACCCTTGCTCAAGGCTTGTCGCAACGGGGTCAAGCCCCAGCGGTTCGGTGTGTGGCCGCCTTCGAGCAACATGATCGGCAGTTTGGTCGTACCCACAGCATCCACATATTGCGGTTGTTTTCCCGGCTCCGGATCGCCCTTGAAAAGACGCGGAAAAATCAGTACAACACCGGCCAGTTTTTGTTCATGTGTTTTTTCCCAATCGGCGGCAGCACGCAGTAAAACCCGTGCGTAAGGACCGCTGGCAATCAGGTAAACCTGTTTGCCGGTGGCGACAGCCGATTCGATTAAATCAAGCAGCGCCTGGTCAGGAATCTCGCCCAGACTGTCACGCAGATTGGGCAGCATGTAGGCGCCGAGCATATCCGGCATCCACACCTCGATGCCATCTTCCGCCAGCATCTGGGCAGTTTTTTCTTCGATTGCATTGGCACCCTCATCACAGGGGAAACCCAGCAGCAAGCGATCGCCATCGGCTTCAAATTTGCGGACTTCCAGCTCGGCATCCGGCACTTCAAGGGTATTGACCGAAACGGCCAGTACCGGCCGACTGGAAATCGCCAGCAGCAACATCAATATAAACACTTTCAAATTGTGCATAGTTCGTCCCGCCTGACGGGGTTGGTTTGATTCTGTTTTGATTCAGATCAGATCGGGCGAGATTATTCGCTCCGCTGAACCACTATATATTGATATACTAATATTTAAACCGGAGAATGTAATTGACCCAGATTAGTTGGCCTTCATTTAACCGTCCGAATTGAACCAAAAATTATGATGAAATTGAATTATGCACCGTTCCTGCTACTTGCCGGTTGCCTGCTGTGGGCGGCCCCTGTCAGCAAGGTTTTAGCGGACGAATCATGGACGCAGGCTTTACAATTGAAAGCCGACCTTAAGGCGGGTAAAAAGTTGTACCGACTCTGTGCCAACTGCCATCTGGATAATGGCTGGGGCAAAAAAAATGGCAGCTTCCCGGTTATTGCCGGACAGCATCGCAATGTGCTGGTCAAGCAATTGGAAGATATCCGCTTGAAGAACCGTGACAACCCGACCATGTACCCATTCACCGAGCCCGGAACGCTTGGCGGATTACAAGGTATTGCCGATGTCACCGCCTACATCGCCACCCTGCCACCCGACCCCACACCCGGCCAGGGCAATGGCGAACAGCTGCAACGGGGCGAACAGATTTACCGAGAACGCTGCCAGCTTTGCCATGGTGCCGATGCGCTGGGCAACAATGAAGCCTTCTTCCCGCGCCTGAAAGGTCAGCACTATGCCTATCTGCTGCGCCAACTGGAGTGGATTCAAAACGGCTATCGAAAAAAT
>JANTFI010000093.1 GCA_024763505.1 Gammaproteobacteria bacterium | reverse complement strand
CTGTTGCGAATTGCCGATCGAGTTCCACCGGAAGCGTCAAATTTCTCCCCTGTTGGTCATCCCGTTTTTTTTTTATACTCACCATTATCCCGGCAGGCGGCAGCCTGTTTCCTCCCGTGGTTAAAAATTGCCCGCATGGAAATTTCCAGAACGCAGAATCCATCGATACAATTCGACGCTTTACCGCCGGCGGCGCGATCTATTTTGCAAAAACTCGAGCAGGCAGGTTTGTTTCGAGCGCTGGTGGTGCAAACCGAAGGAAAACAAGTTTTGCTGGATACCGCTTTTGGCCAATTGAAAGGGGTGGCTCCCGAGATATTGAATAAAGGTGACACACTGGTCGCTCGAATCGTCAAAAACCTCAGTGCCCCGACCATCAAGATCGAACAAATCCTTTCTCGCCAGCAAGTCTTGCCCGAAGTCGTTTTGAAACAATTATTACGCTTGCTTTCGCCGCCTTCCGGCCAGGCTTCTGCAAAAACCTATTCCGCTGCCGAGCTGAAAAACCCGCAACTGGCAAACAACTTGCCTCAGCTCATTAAAGTGCTGGAACATAGCGGTACAAAAACCCGAATCCAGCTGGGCAGCAAAGTGCTGGAAATTCCACGACAACCGACTTTACAGACTTCTGACACCCTGCTGATACGCCAAAACAGTAAGCAGCAAGTCGAGCTGGTGCGTATCGAACCGGTGCAAACGCTGAAAAAAGCCATCAGCGAATTATTACCGCAGTTACCGCCCGGAGCCTCGCGCAATCCTCAGCTCGCGCCATTACAAAAAATGCTGCAGTTCATTCTGCAACTGAAACCATCCGATTTACAACCACCCCGGCAGCTGCTGCAGCAGATTCGTCAGCTCGTCACAGAGCCGCAGCCGGCTAGCGTAAAAGCAACGCCTGAAATGCCAGTCTCTGCGCAAAAATCCGGGGGGGACTATTTGCCTGTCGGCTCGAAAAGCGCCAGCAACCGAGAGCCATCCGCCGCGCTTATGGCGAAGGATAGAGACGCGGGCTTTCGACCGGGTCTTCTTCGATCAACCGCCTCAGCAGCCGACCCACAGGCTCAAAAAATCATGACTGAATTACTGCAATCGCTGGCCAGGCCGTGGTTGCAGGCGGGTCGTTTGAATGCATCTGCCCTACAGCAGATTTTTACCCGACTGGCTTTGGTCAAGCCAACCGGTGTTGCGCCCGGCTCTGCTGACAACCTCGGGCAACAGTTGAGCATATTTCGGCAATTACTTGGCCAGTCGCCGCAGACCTTTCAGGCTCTGCTGCAACAAATTGTGCAAGCTCGCTCCGGGGCAACCGAAGCCACAATCGTGGATGCCAGGTTGCAGGAAGCCTCTCTTCTCATTCGGCACGAATTGATGCAGCAACTGGAACAAACCTCGAATCAATTGTTGGCACAAAAATCATCGCTGCGGCTGAATCAGGAACAAAACCAGCCGCTGCAATTCAGCCTCAATATTCCCTTGCAACTAAAGGAAGAACAGATACCGCTGAAGCTGAAATTGAGCCAGAAAAAGCCTCGTGCCTCCACACAGGAGCAGCAATGGGAGATCGATCTCGATTTCGAGCTACCTTCGCTTGGATTGATTTGCACACATCTGCTACTGCAAGAGAGCAAACTTTCCGCCAGCTTCTGGGCGGTTCAGGACCGCACCAAGCAATTGATCGACCAGCATTTGCACCAGTTCAAGCAGCAGATCGTCGATAGTGGGCTGGAGCCGGGTCTGTTTTACAGTTATCAGGGGCGACCTCCCCGTTCGAAGACCGACACGCAATCCGCCATGCCGGTTGAAAACCTGCTGGATATCAATGTATGAAACAAGACAATGAAAAGAGTTCGGCGAACCGGGTCAAGTTTGCCATTGCGCTGGAATACGACGGCGAGCAAGCGCCGCAGGTGACAGCCAAAGGTCATCAAAAAACTGCCGAGGAAATTCTGGCAATTGCCGAAGCGGAAAATATCCCAATCTATGAGGACAGTGAATTGACCGCCCTGCTCGATCAACTGGACTTGGGCGATCATATACCGCCGTCACTGTATGTGGTGATTGCAGAAGTGCTGAGTTTTGCCTACCGACTGTCGGGTAAGCACAAATCCTTTATGGATAAAATCTAGCCCCTCAGGCAAAGGTGTCGATAGAACCCGAAGCCGGCTTGCCATCCGGCTCATCTTTATTCAGGGTTTCTTCTCTGTCGGATTGTGGTGCGGGCTTGCGTGAAGGCTTGTCTTTTTCTTTGCCTTTATCTGATGTAACCGGCTTTTTGTGTTTTTTCAAGGCGTTGCCGACCGGAGCAGTCGGGGTCAACGGATTGATCACAGAGTCCGGCATGGCAGTTGGGTTCAGAACCCGGACATCTCGACCCATTCGGCTTCACTCAGCAATTTGTTGAGATCGACCAGAATCAGCAGCATATCGCCCCGGCTGACGACGCCGTCAATATATTTGGCACTTTCGGAATTACCGACATTGGGTGCAGAATCCACCTCTTCACGATTGATATCGACCACTTCGGCTACGCTGTCGACCAGAATGCCGATAATCTGCTGCTGTACTTCGATCACGATAATCCGGGTCATGTCATCGCTTTCCTTCGGCGGCAAGCCGAAGCGGGTTCGGGCATCGATCACACTGACCACGTTACCACGCAGATTGATGATACCGAGCACATAGTGCGGTGCGCCCGGAACCGGGGCAACTTCGACTTCACGCAAGACTTCCTGAACCTGCATCACATTGATACCATAGATTTCATTTTCCAGCGTGAAAGTCACACACTGAAATTGTCCGCTATCTTCCTGTGAATCTGCCATTTTTATCTCCGGCTTTCAAAATTAAACTTGCTGCCATCATATATCGACCAGCACCCCGATAAATTAAGCACAGTTTTGGATATTTTTTCATGCTGTATGCGCTTGCAAACGCTTCAGAATTTTTTCGGGGTCCAGCAAAACGGCCAGCGAATCACGAATGGTGCCCAAAGCCAACTGACTGGATTGCAGTGACCACTGGATGTCTTCGTGCTGAAGCTGGCGCACTTCGCCCAGTTTATCACAGCTGATCGCCCATTCATTATCGCCAAAAATCAGCAGATGACGAGGCGTGGAATCCCCACCGGTCTCGTTAATATCCAATACCCGGGCACTGTCAGCCACTTTTACCTGACCGTCCCGGTATTGAAAAATCCCGAGAAACCAGTCCGGTGTATCGGGCAAACAGGTCAAACGCTCACTGAAAGGTTGCACACTGCCCAGATCAATCAAGGGAATCGAAAGCGATTGCTGACCCACCTTGAACATCAGGCATTGCAGTGGATAGGCATAGTCTTGCGACCGCGATTTTGGCTCCACCGACTCCGGCTGGCTGTCTTGCGGCTGCGGGCGAGAGGTCGTCTGTTTGACGATTTCAGCCGGCCTGGTATCTGCAGGAATCTTTTTTTGCGGTTTTTCAGCCGGAATCTCCAGCGCTTGCGGACTCAATTCCAGATCCGGCATGAGCAAAACCCGGGCCGGTTCGGAAAGTGTAGGCTTGGCTGGAGGCGGTTCGGTCGCTTCCTGCAACAATACGTCCAGAAATTCGGCGACTGCGCTGTCGGCGTTATGCAGATTGTTGCTGGATTTTTTGGGCATGCGTACTGCGTTCCTGAATACCAAGCAGGAAATTGAGCAATTTTTTATAGGCCAGTGAACCGCGTGAATACGGGGCCATGGTCGGCAGCGGTAAACCGACTTTACTGGCATCACGAAAGCGGGTATCGATCGGAATTACCGAGCCCCAGACATTGAAACGATAGGTTTCTTTCATTTGTTGCAGCGCATCGCGCGATGCACGGGTGCGCTGGTCGTACATGGTCGGGATGACCATATACGGTGTCTTTTTCTGAAGCGATTGTTCGACCATTTTCAGTGTCTGCACCATCCGTTCCAGCCCCTTCAGTGAGAGGTAATCGGTCTGTGCCGGAATAAGGGCATGATCGCAGGCAGCCAGTGCGTTAATCATCAAAATACCCAGCATCGGCGGGCAATCGATCAGGCCGTAGGCAAACTTGTCGGCCACGCATTCGATCGCCTTTGCGACCACTAGTCCCTTGCCCGCACCTTTACTCGAGCCAATTTGCCGATCTAGTGTCGCCAGAGCCGTAGAAGCCGCAAAAAGGTAGGTATTCTTGATCGGGGTCGGTAACAACAAGCGAGCGACATCCGCAGGTTGTGTGGTCGGATTGGCAAACAGGGAGTAGATGCCAGTGTCCATTTCATCCGGGTTATAACCCAGATAACTGGTCAGAGAGCCATGTGGATCCAGATCAACCAGCAGTAACCGCTTGCCGGTATTGGCCAGATGTCCGGCAAGGCTGACCACGGTCGTCGTCTTGCCGACCCCGCCTTTCTGATTGATACTGGCCCAGGTTTTCATGATAGAAAAATGTTGCGTTATGCATCCTCAAGAATCAGGAAAAAGATTTCAACAATCCGGGAATATCCAGAATGATTGCGATATTACCATCGCCGGTGATAGTCGAACCGGCCATGCCCGGAATGCCCTGCAGCAATTTATCCAGCGGTTTGATCACGACTTCTTCCTGACCGATGACTTGATCGACCACAAAGCCTACTGATGAATTGCCTACTCTGGCCATGATAACATGTGGGTCGGCATTCTCATCATCATCCTGCTCATTTGGTTTTAACAGCCACTTACGCAAATGAAAAACCGGCGGCGCCTTGCCCCGGTTCATCACCACTTCCCGACCATCGACAATGCTCATTTTTTTCGAACTGAGTTCGAAAATTTCATCCACGATGGAGAGTGGCAAGGCAAATTTGCGGGGGCCGAGCTGGATCATCAGGGTCGGTAAAATTGCCAATGTCAGCGGGACCTTGATGCGTAACTCGGTGCCCTTGCCGATTTCCGAATTGATTTCGATCTGCCCGTTTAGCTGGGTAATTTTGGTTTTCACCACGTCCATGCCCACGCCTCGGCCGGATACATCCGAGATTTGTTCCTTGGTTGACAACCCCGGCATGAAGATCAAATCAAAGCAACCCTTGTCATCCAGCCGGGCAGCAGTTTCTTCATCCATCAAACCCTTATTGACAACATTCGCGCGCAGCACTTCGGGATCCATGCCCGCGCCGTCATCAATGATCGACAGGATGATATGGTCTCCTTCCTGTTGCGCCGACAGAATAACCTTGCCCTGACGTGGCTTGCCGGCTTTTTCGCGAATGTCAGGCAATTCGATGCCGTGATCAACCGAGTTGCGAACCAGATGCACCAGCGGGTCGGCCAGCGCTTCGACCAGGTTTTTATCCAGATCGGTTTCTTCGCCTTGCAAATCCAGCTGGATTTCCTTGTTCAGTGATCGCGCCAGATCGCGGACAACGCGCGGGAATCGTCCAAAGACTTTTTTTACCGGCTGCATCCGGGTCTTCATCACCGCCGATTGCAGATCAGCCGTAACCACATCGAGGCTGGATATCGCCTTGTGCACGCGCTCATCTTCAAAGGTTTGCCGCAATGTATTGAGACGATTCCGGGTCAGCACCAGCTCGCCAACCAGATTCATGATGTCATCCAGTCGGGCGGTGTCCACACGCACAGTAGTTTCACCTTTCGGCGCGGCTGATTCCTTGCGAGCCGCCGGCTTTTTGGCTGCAGGTTTGGCGGCTGGCTTAGCGCCTGATTTTTTAGCGGCACTGGCTGAGGCGGCCTTTGCTGCGTCCGGTGGAGCCGGGCTGGATGTTTTTTCGGCGCTTCCCGGGTTCGCAGCCTTTCCTTTTCCGGCTGACACGGTGGGCGCTTTGCCCTTGCCGTGCATTTGATCCAGCAGGGCTTCAAACTCGTCATCGGTGATTTCGTCGGAACTGGCAGAAGCCGAAGCACCAGACTTGGCCGTAGCCGGCTTTTGCGCGCCCTTGTCGGCAGGCTGGGGTTTGCCGCCCTTGCCATGTAATTCATCCAGCAAAGCCTCGAATTCATCATCGCTAATTTCATCCGAGCCGGAGGACGGCATTTTTTGCCCGGTATCTACCGCCTTCGGGCTGCCACCAGAGCCATGTAATGCATCCAGCAA
Source organism: Gammaproteobacteria bacterium (assembly GCA_024763505.1). Taxonomy (GTDB): domain Bacteria; phylum Pseudomonadota; class Gammaproteobacteria; genus JACNJF01. Next base: position 5,321 of record JANTFI010000093.1, on the reverse strand, counting down.
TGATTCGAATTCATCATCAGTGATTTCATCGCTGCCGGATACAAATTCTTCACTGGCAGTGGCCGCAGCAGCTGCATCGACCGCCTCGGCGACCTCGGCCTCGCTGGTTTGCTCATCCTCGGGTTCGGCCGCTGCAGTTTCGGCTTCATCCTCGGCCGGTGCGGCCTCGGCAGGTGCGGCAGCAGACGGATCTTGCATCTGGATCAATTCCTGAATCAATGCCGGGTCTGCCGCATCCGGGTCTTCTCCGGAACGAATTTGCTCGAACATGCTGTTTACTTCATCGAGCACGCGCAGAAATGCATCCATCATGTCGGATGTCAGCGATATTTCGTGGTTGCGCAGCAAGTTAAATACGTCTTCTGATTTATGGCAAACATCCACCAGATTGGTCAGAGAAAGGAAGCTGCCACCCCCTTTGATGGTATGAAAACCACGGAAAATGGAATTCAGCAGATCGGAATCTTCCGGGGACTGTTCCAGATCAACCAGTTGCTCATTGAGCGTTTCCAGAATCTCACCCGCCTCGACGAGAAAGTCCTGTAAAATTTCATCTTCCAGATCTATTGACATGGCTCAGCCTGTTTGAAATGTATAACCCGTTGTGTATTTAAAATCCCAGACTGGCCAGTAAATCATCCACCTCATCCTGGTTGGTAGCGACTTCAGCCTTGTCTGCGGTCGGCAGCTGCGGGCCATGTGCCATGGTGCCATCCTTGCGTTCATCCTTTTCCTGCACTTCCGAAATTCTTGAACCGGTAATCGCCACCAGCCGTACCAGTTTTTCCTCGATTTCCTGTACCATGTTCGTGACCTGCTTGATCATCTGGCCAGTCAAGTCCTGATAATCCTGCGCCATCATGATATCGGTCATTTTCGATTTTACTTGAGTACTTTCTCCTTCGATGGAGTTCAAGAATTCACCGATATCGTCACTCAAGGCAAGAAAGTCGGCTTTCGACATTTGCTGGGTGGTGAATTGTTTCCAGCGTTGATTCAAATCGCTCGCTCGTTCATTGAAAGCATTGACGAAATCCACCGTTTGTTCGGCGTTGGCGATGGTTCGATGCGCGGCATCATCTGTTTTACTGACGATAAAGCCGAGACGTTCCTTGGCGTCCGGTATCTCTTCACTGGCCAGTTCAGCGACCCGGTCGTCATCGGAGAACGCATTGATCGACTCGTGAATTTCGCGGGTGAGTTTTCCAAGTTCCTGAAACAGCGAAGACTCTCGCAGCGTGGTCAGTTCGCCAATCAACTGGTTGGCGCGATCATGATTATTCTGTTCCAGTGCATTGCTCAGTTCCGTTAAGCGGGTCAGATAGCTTTCCTTGACATAGCTTGGCAACTCATCCTCGCTCATCCTTCCAGCCTCTCGAAAATCTTTTCGATTTTTTCTTTCAGTGTAACAGCCGTGAAAGGCTTGACCACATAACCGTTGACACCAGCCTGTGCGGCTTCGACGATTTGTTCCCGTTTGGCTTCTGCGGTCACCATCAGGACCGGTAAATCTTTCAAATTTTCGTCAGCTCGTACAGTTTTGAGCAGTGTCAGGCCATCCATACCCGGCATATTCCAGTCTGTTACCAGAAAGTCGAATTTTCCGGATTTCAGCAAAGGCAAAGCGGTTTGCCCGTCATCAGCTTCAGTGGTGTCGTTAAACCCCAGATCGCGTAACAGATTTTTAATGATTCGACGCATTGTTGAAAAATCATCAACGATCAGAATCTTCATGTCTTTATTCATGCAACCTCCAACTATTGCATAATACTTTCATTGCCAGCACTGTAATCACCAGTGTTATCGGCGGATTGTTAATAACTTTAAGTAAATTTCTCGGGTTAATACCGGTTGATACAGATCGTATCGAGTCAGGACTAAGCATAGCCCAAAATCAGTGTTATGCCTTCCAATCTGACATTTTCGTGCGGATTCTCATGACTGCCTGGGCATGAATCTGACATACCCGTGATTCGCTGACTTCAAGCACTTGACCGATCTCGCGGAAGTTGAGCTCATCATCATAGTACAACGACATTACCAGTTGCTCTTTTTGCGGCAAAGCCGCGATACATTCGGCCAGATAAGTTTGATATTCCTTGTCACTGAGTGCTTCGAAAGGATTTTTTTCGCGGGTATCGGGCAAGACGGCATCGTTATGTTCTTCCAGTAATTCGACACTGAACAATCGTGCCGAGCTGGAATCCATCAGAATTTGATGATATTCATCCAGGCTGATTCCCATTTCGGCAGCGATTTCACGGTCGCCGGGTTCGCTGTTGTGGGTTTTTTCAAGATTGCGGATGGCTTCACTGACCGCCCGGAATTTTCGGTGCACCGAGCGCGGGGTCCAGTCGAGTTTGCGGATTTCATCAAGCATCGCACCACGGATACGAATGCCGGCAAAAGTTTCAAAGCTGGCACCCTGATCTGCCTTGAAATTATTAGCAGCTTCGAGCAACCCGAGCATGCCGGCCTGAATCAAGTCATCCACCTGTACACTGTCTGGCAAGCGGTTGAGCAAATGGAAGGCAATCCTTTTCACCAAAGCCGCATGACGCGCGACGATATTATCACCACCATAGCCCTGAACTTCAGCATACATGGCGTGCCCATTCATTATCTCAGCACCTCTCCTGCCGAGCCCGCATTGATCAGGCGTTCGATGAAGAATTCCAGATGGCCATCCATGGTCTTCGGTTGCGGCCAGTTCGAAACCTTCTGCGCCAGCTTGCGAAAGGCCATCGAGGACGGACTTCTCGGGTAATTTTGAGTCACACACTTTTGTTTCTGCACCGATTTTTTCAGATAGTCGTCATACGGGATCGAGCCGATAAAATCGAGCGTGGCATCGAGATATTTATCGGCAACCCTTGACAACTTCATATATAGCTCACGTCCTTGCTGAATACTATGTGCCTGATTGGCCAGAATATGAAATCGCTGCACGTCAAAGTCCCGGTTCATGACTTTGATCATGGCATAGGCGTCGGTGATCGATGCCGGCTCGTCACAAACCACTACCACCACTTCCCGCGATGCACGAACATAATTGACGACTGACTCGGACAAACCAGCAGCCGTGTCGATCAGTAACGTGTCGACCGGCAAGGTCAATTCCGAGAACGCGGCGATAATGCCGGCGTTTTCAACCGGCGACAAATCCGCCATGCTGCGGGTGCCGGATGAGGCGGGAATAATATGTATACCTTCTGGCCCGTCGATCAGGGTTTCTTCCAGTGTGCATTCACCGTTGATCACATGAGACAGATTATGTTGCGGATTGAGTCCCAGCAGAACATCGATATTGGCCAGGCCGAGATCGGCATCCATGACCAACACGTTTTGCCCCGACTGGGCCAGAGAAACCGCCAGATTGACCGTAATATTGCTTTTACCAACGCCCCCCTTGCCACTGGTAACCGCAATCACCTGTACCGGTTTCTGGTTTTGCATGTGTCGGATGCCTTGTGCCTGATCCATAACGATTCGAATTTAGTGGGTGGAAATAATATGGTGATAACGAAACGCCATGGTTTCCTTATCGATTTGTTCGCCAAACTGTTGCATCAGTGACACAGCCTTGCTCACCAGACGATGGGTTTTGGCTGGTTGCAAATCTTCCGGCACGCGCTGGCCGGTGCCACAGTAGGTCAGTGGCAGACGATGGCGTATCGATGTCGTGATAATACCGCCAAGGCTGGCTGATTCATCCAGTTTGGTAACGATGGCTCCCGCCAGCTTGACCTTGCCGAAACTGCGGATCGTTTCATTCAACGCAGCCAGTTGGGTATTGGCCGACAACACCAGATAGGGTTTGATTTCCGGCGAGCCATGCTGCAGCTTGTGGAACTGTTCAGACAACCGGACATCGGACTGGCTCATACCGGCGGTATCGATCAGTACAAGTTGCTTGTCGGCCAGCATAGTCAAGCGATCAGTCAATTCTTCGCTGCTATTGGCGGTGAGCAGCGGTATCTCGAGCATTCGCGCAAAATGCTGCAATTGTTCTTGCGCACCGATGCGGAAATTATCGGTGGTAATCATGGCGACGCTACGCTTGCCATGACTGTGCGCAAACCGCGCCGCCAGTTTGGCGATGGTGGTGGTTTTGCCCACCCCGGTCGAGCCGACCAGTGCTACACGTCCACCGTGGCTCAAAATATCGCTGTCGGCAATAGGAATCGACTTCGCCAGCAAGCCCAGTGCCTGCTGCCAAACCTTCTGCGGTGGATCGCTCAAATTGCCGAGTTGGTTAAAAATCATTTCACAAACATCATTGCCCAGACCGAGTTCAGTCATCAGGTTCAGCAACACCGTGCGCACCGGGTGCAGATCACTGTAACGATCCCAGTCTAGTACACTAAGCTGGCTTTGCATCAAATCACGCAGATTCTTGATCTCGCCCTTGACCTCTTCCATCATCGGGTTGATGCCGGAAGGATACAACCCGCCTGAGAATCTCCTCTGTACGTCCTCGTCCAGATCGTTTTCATCTCTTTCCACCGCACGCAACCGAGCCTCCTCTTCCACCGGCAGCATTTTGCGCCGTAGCTCCTGCTCGGTCTGATCAAATTCTTTCTTCTTTCTGGGCGCTTCCTTTTTCGTTGCGGCTTTGCTTTGAGCGCCTGTCGCCGCAGCCGGTTCGGCCGCCGACTTATGAGGCCTGGATGCTTGAGTTTTCGTTTGGGTCGGAGCTTGTGTTCGGGGTTGAGGCTCTACCTGTTTTGGCGGACGTGACCCGATTGGCTGAACCGACACGGCCGGACGATCGACCGGCGCGGGCTCTGGCCAGGCGGTGTCGGGCAAACCCAACACCGGCTCCTTGCGCTGGCCTTCAGGCTCTGCTGGCTGTTCCACCGATTGATGAAGCACAAAATCCGGCACCGATTGTAAATCCAGCGAAGCCGCAGGCTGGCCCGGCGTGTTGGCAGGTCGGGCGGCCGGGGCGGGTCGTGATACCGACCGGTCCGGAGTACCGGCATAGGCATCGACGCTGCGATGATCAAAATCCACCGCTGATAAAATTTCGACCCCGCCGGGTACCTTCTTGTTGCCGAGAATCACCGCATCCGGCCCCTGCTCCTGTTTTACCATGGCCAGGGCTTCTCTCATCGTTGCGGCGTAAGTTCTTTTAATTCTCATCTTTGTTAACCTGCTCTACTGTTCCGGCGCAGGCAACCTTATGGCTGTTCCTGCTCCATCACCGGTGGATTTCCGATACTGGCTATCACCTTGATTTGTTTATCTTCCGGGATTTCTTCAAAACTCAACACTTGCAAGCCCTGAATACCGTGGCGAACCATGCGCGAAATAAAGGC
>JANTFI010000092.1 GCA_024763505.1 Gammaproteobacteria bacterium | reverse complement strand
GTATTCTTGATACCGACCGCGCGATGAACCAGCATATCCGCGATTTGCATATCGGCTTGCTCAACATGATGCCCGATGCCGCGCTCAAGGCTACCGAACTGCAATTCTTCCGCCTGATTGGCGAGAGTAATCCGATTGCGCAATTCTATGTTCATCCGTTCACGCTGGATGCCATTCCACGCGGAGAAAACGCGCAGGCGCATATCGATGAATTCTATGAAAGTTTCGACGATATCCGCGCGCAGGGACTGGATGCATTGATTATCACCGGCGCCAATGTGGTCGGGCCGGATCTTTCCAGTCAGCCTTTTTACGAACCGCTGAAAGAGGTTGTCGACTGGGCCTATGACAATGTGACATCGACCTTGTGTTCTTGTCTGGCCACCCATGCAGTGATGGAATTTCGCTATGGACAGAAGCGCCACCCGCAATCGAACAAGAAATGGGGTGTGTTCAAGCATAGTGTTGCTGACCGATCGCATCCGCTGACGGTCGATATAAACACCCGTTTTGATGTGCCGCATTCTCGCTGGAACGCGATTTACCCCGAGCAATTTAGCGAAGCGGGCCTGCGGATTCTGGTGACCGAGGATGATGATGGCTGTGTGCATCTGGCGACCAGCGAAGATGGCATCCGCATCGTGTTTTTTCAGGGCCACCCGGAATACGACACAATTTCGCTGCTGAAGGAATTCAAGCGCGAAGTGATGCAGTTCATTGATGGCAAGTTGGATCAGTTTCCACCGTTTCCGCAGCATTATTTCGGGATATTCGAACAGGCGGTTTTGAAGGAATACCGCTTTTTTCTGACTCGAGCCTTGCAACAGGGTAGGGCGTTACCTGAATTTCCCGAGCAAAAGATCGTGTCGCATCTGAACAATAGCTGGTGCGACACGGCGGATAGCGTGGTGGGTAACTGGATGGGCATTTTCTATCAACTCACGCACAAGGACCGGGACAAGCCCTTCATGGATCATCTCGATATTCGCGATCCTCTTGGACTGAATAGAGATAAATAAAAAGAATCCGAATAAATCCGGATATAACGCCTTTATTCTCATGATTTCATCTGTAACCCTGACTTGTTCAGGGTTTTTTGTTATTGTACATCCGTTAAAATTTTTCCAATCGGATAAAAGTGGCGACAGAAAATAAAAAATATCCGACAATTCTGAGTAAATATCTGAAAAATAATTAAAAAAATAACTATTCGCTGAGGAGACATCATGGCCGAATCATCGCAGCAACCCGTACCATCTGATCAATTACCCTTTGCAGCACCCTGCCGTCGGCTACCGGTAACTGCCAGTCTGGGCTGGTTGAGGTCCGGTTTCGCCGATTTTGTGGCAGCCCCTGCCATCAGTATTATTTATGGGCTTGCGATGATGGCCATCAGTTTTCTGTTGGCGGTGGCGAGTTGGTATCTGGGCGGGGCAGTTTTATTGTTCAGTCTTCTCTCCGGGCTGGTCTTTCTTGCGCCGGTGCTGGCATTGGGGCTGTATTCAATCAGTTGCCAGATTGAGGCCGGGCAAAAGCCTCGGCTCGGCTATTGCCTGCGCGAGGGTCGTCGTCATCTCGGTAATGAGTTGATTTTTTCCGTCATCATGCTGGTGGTTTTCCTGTTGTGGACCAAGGCGGGTACCGGTATTCACATCTTCTTTCCGATTGATGAACAACCGACGTGGACCGACTTCGCAATTTTTTACGCCGTCGGTAGTGCAATCGGGGCTGTCTTTGCTGCCATCGTGTTCAGTGCCAGTGCTTTTGCTTTGCCGATGATGCTGGATCGTCAGGCCGATGCGATTACCGCCGTGATTTCCAGTGTCCATGCGGTGTTGAACAATAAGATGGCACTGGCTCTGTGGGCGCTGATCATTGTGTTCGGGATCGGCCTGTGTTTTGCCAGCGGCTTTTTGTTGATGCCGATCGTGCTGCCTGTGCTGGCATATGCCAGTTGGCATGGCTATCGCCAAACCATTGATGCCGGTATGTGGCAAGAGAATACCAAGTTGAGCGACCAGAATCCTTCTACGCCAGTCTCCGAATAAGCGAGGGTTGGCAAGATTATGAAACTGGAAAAATTACAGAATCTGATCGAACAGCGCCAGGTCGTCGTGGTCGGCTCAGAATACAGTGATACGCGGCGCATCGAAAAGGTACTGGAAGGGCAGTTTGACGATATCAACATCCAGAAGCTGGATTTGAAAAAAGCGGAAAACCAGCAAACCCTTTCTGAATTGCACCGGCTGACCGGGTGGTCGAACCTTCCGATGGTTTTTATCAATAACGAAATGGTGGGTGGTGAATGGGAATTGACCTCTCAGCAGCAACTCGGCATTAACACCTGTGGCCGATCGACCCACGGATTTGCCAATATTATTGGCTATTGCGGGTTGATTCCATTTGCCGCGCTGAGTCTGTGGTATGCCATGATTGACGACCCGCAACGCGCTTCTTTCGTGTTATCGGCACTGATCGCCTATGCAGCAATTATTCTCAGCTTTGTCGGCGCAATTCATTGGGGACGATCCCTGCATGAACCGCATATGGTCAAATCCAATCTGTTGCAGATTATCTCGATTATACCGGTGCTGCTAAGTTGGGCAGCCATGCTGGTACCGCAGGAAGTGGGTCTGGTGGTGTTGATTCTCGGCTTTGGTTTGATTTATCTGTTCGACCGCATTCAGTATCGGGAATTGTACTGGATGCAAAAAATTCGCTTCAATCTGTCGATGGGCGTACTGTTCACCTTGCTGATCAGCCTGCTGGCAGCGCAGAAATTCTGAACCCTGCGCGATTACCATTCGGCCTTACCGCATTTTGCGTTATCGATGAAAAGTCTGGGATTGCTGTTTTCCTGCGCTTCAACGACTGGCAAATCGCAGGCAAAAAAAGACGGGCTAAGGAGCCCGTCAAATATCACCAAGAGGATAAAACTAACCCAGGCCGTTTCAAAAGGAGGAGGAAAGAAACGACCTGGCTTAGTTCCCTGAAGGCGGTGAACCTTCAGGAAACAAAAGCAGGAATTACTTGGCAGTAACTTCAGCTTTGGCAGCAGGTGCTGCAGCTACAGGTGCAACAGGAACTTGCTGAGGAGCGTAACCATAGTAAGGGTTGCTGCCATAACCGTTGTAACCGTAGTAGTTACCGTTACCAGCACCGTTTCCGTAGTAAGAACCGTTACCGTTTCCATAGCCGTTTCCGTTCCAGTCGCTGTCAGCATTCATGTCAGTGTCCATGTCGCCCTTTGCACGGCCTTTGAAGGTCATCGTAAAAGTGGCTTCACCGTCTGCGTTGCCGCGACCTTTGCCACGTCCGACAGCGCGTCCGTTACCTTCACCACGGTAGTCGCCAGTGCCGTTACCATAAGTGTTACCGTAGTAGTTGCCGTACCCATTGCTGTTAGCGTTGTTGTTGTCACCGAAGAAAGGCATGTTCCAGCCAGCTTGGGCAGAAGTGGCCATAACAGCGATAGCGGCAGCAGTAATAATTTTTTTCATGATGTAAGTCTCCGAGGGTTTAAATATAATTTGTTGTTGGTGAGCAGTAGAATATAAGCAAATACTAATATAATCAAACCTTATTTTCCCTATTAAACTTATTTATTGCCTAACTCTTTGAGTTCAAAAGAATTTTAATATCAAATATTTTTTTGACGGGTGCCAAAACGGCTTGAATTCGGTCGATAGAATCTGCTTGATGTATTGCTCTTCTCGTTTTATTCTCTGCAATTCTGAGAATAAAACGAGAATTTACGATGTTAACCACGCAAGAACAGAATACACTGCAGTTTATTCGTAACTATATTGCGCAGTTTGGCTATGCGCCGAAATTCAAGGAGATTGGCCAGGCCATCGGCGTGAACTCTCAGGGAACGATCCACCGCTATGTTCAGGCTCTTGAAGACAAGGGGTATATCAACCGTAGCAAGGGCAATGCTCGGGGGATGTCGCTGGTCGATTTACCATTGGTGGCTCCACCAGTAATCCCTCTCGTTGGCAAGATTGCAGCTGGACTGCCGATCGAGGCAATCGAAGACCAGCAAGAGTTGAATCTGTCTGACATGTTCATGGGACCGGATTTGTTTGCGCTTCGCGTAACCGGTGATTCGATGATCGATGCCGGAATTCTGGACAACGATTATGTCATCATCAAAAAACAGCCGATGGCGCATGACGGAGATATCGTGGTTGCAATGATCGATAAAACAGAAGCGACGCTAAAGCGCTTTCGCCGACGCAGTAATGCTGAAGTGGCGCTGATTCCGGAAAATAGTGAAATGGAAACCATGGTGTTTTCGGCTGACCGGGTCACTATCCACGGTGTACTGGTTGGGCAGATGCGCAGCTATTGATGCTGCCGCAAAACGTCTACAGTTTCAATTGCCGAAAATGCCAGAGGTTTTTTGGATGCTGTGGTCTGCGGCTTTAGACGAGCCACAGAATTCGATGCGACCTTCTGAACTTCCAACTCAATGCTCATCCCGGTCGGGCAGGCCGGGCATCATCGCAAACTGAAAGCCATCGCTTGCAGGGTGGCTGTGATAAAATCAGCCCGTTTTTAGCGGCCGTCTGGTTTCGAAATCATTTCATGAAAGTACAGTTCATATCCCTTTGTCTGGGTTTGTTCCTCATCTCCTTAAATTCGGCTATAGCCGATACTCCGAGCTTTGACCTGTCTGTACCCTCGGGTGAAACGCTGACGGTGGAACAGTATCCGGCTGCCTCGAAAACCTTATTGATCTGGCTCCCTTCCAGCCGCGGGTTTGGCGAAAATATGCCGCAACTCGCAGCCGAGATAGCGAAATCCGGGGTAACGGTGTGGGCGGCTATGCTACATGATTCGTATGTGATTCCTCCCGGGCGGGGCAGTCTCGATGAGATTGAAACCGATGACTTGACGGCTTTGATCGAGGAGGCGAAACGGCAGGGGTATCAAAAAGTCTTTGTGCTCGGGGTGTATCGTACTGCGGCCATCGCCCTGAAGATGGCTTACCGCTGGCAGCAGATACAGGGGCAAGCCGGTATCTTGCGCGGTCTGCTGCTATTTTCTCCGAATTTGAAGAAGCCGCTCGATGAATTAGGTGAAGACACCGGCTTGATCGAGCTTGTCCACTTCAGCAATCTGCCGATCTTTATTTTGCAATCCGAGTATTCAACCAATTTTGCCCGCGTTAGTGATTTGTTGCAGCAGTTAAGCCAGGGCGGAAGCCCGGTTTATTTACAAGTGCTGCGTGGTGTGATCAATGGATACTATCGGCGCCCGCAGGAAGATTTGAAGGAAGCCGATCTTGCCGCCAGAGCAGCTTTGCCACATCGCGTGGCGCAGGCCATACGGTTGCTTCAAAACACAATTCCCGCGGCGTTTGACGGTTCGTTCCAACTGGACCAGCCGAAGAATCTGGGCGAATCGCAAGTCAAGAAAGTCGAACCGGGGCTGCATCCCTATAAAGGTCGAGAAAAAAGCATTCCACTCAAACTTCAAAGTCTGGAGGGTCAAAGCTATGACTTGAACGATTTTGCCGGTCAGGTGGTGCTGGTGAACTTCTGGGCGACCTGGTGCGCACCCTGTGTCGAGGAAATGCCATCCCTTTCGCGCCTGAATGAAAAAATGCGCGACAAACCCTTTACCTTACTGGCCGTGAATATCGGAGAGCAACCACGGGTCATTCGACAGTTTTTGCAAAAGATTCCGGTTAATTTTGACATTTTACTGGACCCCGACAGTCAGGCGGTCCGCGACTGGAAGGTATATGCCTATCCCTCCAACTATGTAATTGACCCGCAGGGCGTCATCCGCCTGGCCTATCGAGGAGCATTACACTGGGATAGCCCGGCTGTGATCGAGTCGCTGGAATCACTGATTGAACTTGACAAACCCAACTAAGGGATTATATTCCCAAAATTAGACCGGTTCGTACTGGTTCAGAATGTTATAGGTGCCGAATGAGTTTAATCTCGGAAGTGATGCAAACGGCCATTGTCCGTATCTTGACACCATTGGTGCGTGTCCTGCTACGAAATGGTATCGCCTGGGGTGCGTTCGCCGATATTGCGCGCAAGGTGTATGTCGATGGCGGCTTCGAGGAAGCCCGCCGGCAAGGTAAAAAGTTGACGGTATCCAATGTGTCGATTATCACCGGCCTGAATCGCAAGGAAGTCAAGCGACTGCGTGAAGCCGAGTCCTATCAGGACGACCAATCGTTAAAAAAACTCAACCGAATCGCCCGGGTGCTGGCCGGGTGGCAGCACGATGCGGAATTTACCGATGAACAGGGCGAACCGATTGAGTTGAAGCTGGAAGGTGAGCATGCTTCCTTCAGCCGGCTGGTGAAGCGCTTCAGCGGGGACATGCCGGTGGTGGCAATGCTCAATGCCTTGATCGATGGAAACAGCATCCAGGTGCTGGACGATGGCGTGATCCGCCTGATCAATCGTAACTATCTGCCCAAGGGCGACCCGGATAACAAATTGAATATTCTCGGTATCGATACCGCCGAGCTGATCAGCACCATTGATCACAACATCAGTATCCAGAATACACAAGACGCCTGGTTCCAGCGCAAGGCTTCCAACACCTTTGTGGATGAAACCGCCTTGCCTCAATTTCGCCAGCAGTTATCCGAACAGGCTCAACTCTTTCTGGAGCAAATCGACAGTGATCTGTCGAAGCTGGAAAGCAAACAGACAAAACCCCACCGTGCGGTCAGTGTGGGTATTTATTATTATCAGTCAGACGAGGATTTATCCTGATGAAAAAATTGAAGCAATTATTCACTGGCAGGCGACTGCGCCGAAGCATATTGGCCAGCGCGTTCGGTCTGCTGTTGATTTCCTGCGGCAGCGAAGTCGTTGTGGTTTCCGGTATTACCGGCACCGGCATCGTGGTCGGCACCATCACCGGTTTCGGCAGCATTATCGTCAATGGCGTGCATTACAATATCGATAATGCCGATATCGACGCCAATGGTCAGCCGTACAGCAATCTGACACCGCAGCAGCAGCAGCAGGTGCTGGCGGTTGGTATGGTGGTACGCCTTCGCGCGACCGATAACGGCGACGGCACTGGTGAAGCCAGCTCGGTGGTATACGATGCCGCTATCAAAGGGCCGGTGCTGGATGTTGTGCCATCGCTGACCGATATCACTATCAAACAGATGACGGTGTTGGGACAAACCGTCGAGATCAGTTCGGTTTCCACCCGCTTCGAGGATTTCTCCGGCATTGGGTTCGATTTGATTAGCGCCGGTGCTGTGGTTGAGATCAGTGGTTATGTCGATCAGCAGGGCACTATCAAGGCCACACTGGTTGAGAAAAAGGATGAGGTTCAGCCGGGCAATCAAGTCGAGGTAGAACTGCATGGTATGATCTCCGACCTGCAAAGCGACCGTTTCATACTTAACAACCAACTGGTCTTACTCAATAACGATACCGAGATACATGATGGATTGACGCTGCAATCGGGCGAGCCGGTCGAAGTCAAGGGCTTTTACCAGACCGACGGAACTGTGATTGCTAAAGAGATTGAGTCGGACGAAAGCGATCGCGAGGAGATTAAAAACGCAGAAGGAGAAGTGCGAATGCAAGGGCTGGTCTCCGACCTGGATACTGTTAACTTTCGTTTTTATCTAAACGGTATCGAGGTGGATTATTCGGCTGTCTCTACGGTCACTGGCCTGGTCAATGATGTCGAAGTGGAAGTGCGCGGCGAAATGGATAACGGTATTCTGGTGCTGACCCGGATTGAGGTCGATTCCGAGGGTGAAGACAGCGATGACTGAACGCCTTAGCAGACCGGCCATAGCGAGGCCCGATCACTCCGGGAAAATTTGTTCTGACTACTGGCTGGCCCGGTTACCGGTAGATCGCAAGCTCTTGGTTGCGTCGCCGGATATCCGGGTCAGGCACGGCGGTTATCTGCTTTAGCCTGTTCACATAATTGGTCGGCAAATCATGCTCACGAGCGCCGTGAATCACATGCTCGAGATACCAGTCAAAAGGCTGTAATTGATCATTGATCAGAAGGGCGTAATAGGTAAAGGTCTGAATCCTGTCACCATTGTTCTGGCATATTTCGACCTGTTTTTGTGCATACCCGTAACCGAGTCCTTCCTTTTCATCGAGTATCGGTTTTTCACTGCGATCAATCCGGAATACGACACCGTGCACACGGTCGGCCGGGTTACCGGTTTCAAACGCATCGCACTTGGCCGAGCCGTCGAGTTCGCTTTTCTTGTGGAACCGGAGTTGATGTCCGGCCAGCCATCCGCAAGCGACCTTTCTGGCCGAGGGGACGCGCGCCAACAGGCGCTTGCTCGACAGGTTGGAGCCGTAGGAAAAGTACAGCATCGTCATCATTGGTGGTCGCGATGCCGGGATCGGGACAAGCTGGCGTCAGGCTGCCGAAGCCGTGTTGAGCGTATCGCGGGCATCGTCTTCGAAGCGATAGCTGTCGATCTGCCACAGGGTTTCTGACGCATTCAGCACCAGACAGGAAGAACCACCGCGATTGCGGGTATCGCCAGCGGCACCGGGGTTGACCACCCAGGGGCGGCGAAAATCATCGATCACCTTGCGATGCGTGTGGCCGTACACCACCAGCCGCGCCTCGGGGTGAGCCGCTCGTAAATCCTCATGTTCCGGACAATGCATATCATGTCGATGACCATGTTCGATCTTGACGATGCCGCCGGGCAGTTCGAGGCGGGCGGTTTCAGGAATCTCATTGATCTGGCTGGCCTGATGGGCTGGCCAGGCGGCTGGATAATCATTATTGCCACGCACCGCGATCACTTGACCACTGCGGGGCTTCATGGCTTTGAGGATATCCCCATCGCAAATATCGCCGGCATGGATGGCGATATCGCAATCAGCAATCAATTGCTCGATTTTGGGGTGCAGTACGGCATGAGTGTCGGAAATAATGGCGACAAGGACGCTGTTGTTCATCGGATTTCCTTTTGACCTAGTTGTCTGAACACTCATCCGGCTCACCGAGCACGGCGGCGGCCAGTTCTTCTTCCTTGCGCTTGTCAAATTCCATAACTTCGATTTCCTTGCGCATTTTCAAAATTTCAGCGCGCTCATCGAGACGTTTTTCCCAGGCACCTTCGATTTCAGGGATGCTCAACTCGCCGTACAACACCTGGCGCATCAGTTTGAAACCGAATTGCATCAACGCGATGTCATCGGTTTCAATTGCTTCATAGAATTCATCGCTGAGGTTATAGGTTTTGCGGAAACTGTCGGAGGTGACAAAGCGGCGGAAGCGGTCCATGTCGTAGCTGGCCATGAAAAACAGTTGCAGACTCATGTCAGACGGCTTGCCAATGGTCGGGCCGGTGGAGCGCTTTTTCAGCACGATGATATACCACTCACGGTTATAGTCATCATAATCGATTACGCCCTGCTGTTCGCGGTATTCCTGCACGGTTTGAACCTGATCTTCGTTATGCCCCATGCAATGGTCTTCCTTGACCAACAGAAACGAACGTTCATCGACATTCTTGTCGATTGCGCGCATCGACAGCAGACCGGAAGGGTAATAGCGGCAAGCGGTCGGGCGGTTTTCATACACCGAGCAACCTTCGTCGGTCATAAACAGGCAGGCACCATCGTTAGTGGTGCGCAGTTTGATGCCGGGCATGCCGCCATGATCGAGTTCGAATGGTACGGTGTGTTTGGCCAGTACATCACTGGTGGAAGTACCCAGATGCTGTTTCAGGCGAATAATGTCATACGGGGTCAGGGTGACATTGGCCTTGGAGCAACAGGCATTCCAGCAGGACACGCCCTTGTGACAACGAAATTTCAGTTTGTCATTCGCTTCGAGGCGGACAGGTTCAACCGGGCTGTCGAAGGGAATATCAAATTTCTCGAAATCGTTACTCATGGCAATCTCAAAGGGAGTTTAAATAAGCAAATCATTATATAGTAGTTTTCAACGAGCAGCTATTGCATCTGCTTGCTGTAGCATCAATCGTTTTAATATTTTGATCACTTTCGTTATCTCCTGCACCTGGCAGCCCGAATTCAGGATTCTGGATTGTAGGGTAGTGCAGTGGTAAGACTGGCTGCGATTGAGGCCCGAAAAGGAGTCTTTTTTGCCGTAATAAGAAGTTTTAATATATTTTATGGGGATATTTCATACGGCAAGGTCTTAATAACCTTATGGATCCATTTTTTATAGAAATGAGTCGCCAAACCTGAAAAGACTGGCTTTTTCATATATTTTCTATTCAGCTCTGAATTTATGACACGGTTCATATTCTCCGGTTTCTGTCACGGGGTATCTTGTACCGCGGAATTCAATAATTCGACGCAACAGGATTATGAGATGAAACCTTTACTCTTTTTATTTGTAATCTGGCTACCCCTTTATTCACTCAACGCTCTGTCCGATGAAACTGTTTTGACGGATGCGCAGAACAAGGAAATTGAAGCGTTTGATGAAATCGACTGGAAGGTGGCTTTCGAGCGCATGAAGCGAGTCAGTCCGATGGGGTATCACCCGTTTTTGATGCCTCTGATCATGCGCAACCGTGATTTTATCGAGTTGGACGATGACCAGATCAGGGCTTTTCGCAAGTGGAGCAAGAAATACCGCATCAAGCTGCTGCATACGATGGACAAGATCATTTATGAGCGCAATCGGTTCCACAAACTCTCACTCAATCCGCACACCAGTGAAGAAGTGCTGCGTACCAAGCAGCAGGAAATTTTCCGGCTGCAGCAAAAGGTACTGGAGTATCAATTTTCCTGTCGGCGTAATATTCTAGACACGTTTAACGAAGAACAATGGGATAACTTCCGTTTCGTATTGAATGAAAACGGGTTTGAAACGGATTAACAAGACGAGCCCGGCACGACCTCCGGTTTGTCAACCTGACACCGATTAACGACAAGGTATCTATACATGAAAAAAATATTGCTATTGCTCATCCTCGGGCTTTTGAGCCAATCCGCCTTTTCGAAAATGCACAAGGAAAAAGTCAGCTACCCGCATGGAGATGAACGCCTGACCGGTTATGTTTTCTGGGACGATGCGTTTGAAGGAAAACGCCCGGGCGTGCTGGTTTTTCACGAATGGTGGGGCTTGAATGATTATGCCCTGTTGCGCGCCGAAATGCTGGCGGAGTCCGGCTATGTGGCATTTGCGGCCGATATGTACGGCCAAAACCGGGTCACTCGTCACGCTGCAGATGCCAAAGGCTGGATGCAGCAAATCACCCAGAATATTGATCAATGGCAACAGCGTGCCGAACTGGCACTGGTCGAACTCAAAAAACGTGACAACGTCGATCAGGATCGCATTGCCGCAATCGGTTATTGCTTTGGCGGTGCGACGGTCATGCAACTGGCCTATGCCGGTGCCGATGTGGATGCCGTGATCAGTGTCCACGGTTCGTTACCGGTCCCGTCGAAACGGCAGGCAGAAAATATCCAGGCCAGCGTGCTGATCCT
>JANTFI010000091.1 GCA_024763505.1 Gammaproteobacteria bacterium | reverse complement strand
GATCGCCTGCCGCAATTGAATTCGGTGACGATTCCAGAGGGCGTGGACGATGCGCTGGTGCGTTCTCGACTGCTCAACGAATTCAACCTCGAGATTGGTGCCGGACTCGGCGCACTGGCTGGCAAGGTCTGGCGTATCGGGCTGATGGGAAATACCGCACGTGCCGAGAATGTCATCTTTTGCCTGTCGGCGCTGGAAGCGGTGCTGTCGGATCTGCAAGCGCCGATCCAGTCCGGTGTCGCGTTGGCGGCCGCGCAGCAGGTGTACTCAGCCTGACCGGCGATGTCGTAGATGGTAAAGTTGTGGCCGCTCACCAGATTGTCCGGGGCGGCAGTAATTTCTGCACAAGTTTGCATTACCGGCTAATGATCAGCGCTTGGTCGAATAAAGTCAGTCAGCGGAGCGGCCAGTGAAGAATCCTTTACCGGCTCTGCATTACTCTCGATTGTGGTTTGGTCTCGGTTACGCCGCGCTCGCGGTGGTGGCGGTCGCTTCACTGATGCCCGCGCCTGAAATGGGGGTGGGTGACAAATGGCTGCATTTCGGCACGTATTTTGTATTGTCTGCCTGGTTCACCGTGCTGGTGCGTGTGAATCGACAGCTGATTCACGTTTTTCTCGGCCTGATCCTGTTCGGGGTGTTGATCGAATTTCTGCAGGGTTTGACCGGTTATCGTTTTATGGAATTTTACGATGTGCTGGCCAATGCCGGTGGCGTCGTCAGCGGCTTGTTGATACGCGTGACGCCGCTATCGCGCTGGTTTCGCCGATTTGAATCCACGCTGCTCAGGGCGTGATATAGAGATAGCCTTGCCGTTTCAACTCAATGATGCGGGAAAACACATCATCCACCAGTCCGGGGTGAACCAGCAGTTGTTGCCGGTGCGGGTATTTCTGATAATTGCTCCGGCCAGTTTCCACTACCGCGCCTTGCTGTAGCAGCTTTTTCATGCGTTGATTGAGTTTGTCCGGGTGCCGGGTCAGGTTGAGTAGATCCAGACTCTCCCCTTGCAGCAAGATGACAATTTTCAGTTGCCGATCCGGCATACCTTTTTTCAGGTTTTCCAGATTGGATATGGTGCGCTGATAGCTCCGGGTATGGGTGTCATGAATGTGGTACAGAATCTTATCCGTACCGGCCTGAACTGAACAGCCGAATAGTCCGACGCACAGACATAGCCCAAAGCGCCAGCCGTTTCCACTACCTCGCCGTCTCATTGGACGGCGACAGCGCGAGTCAGGCGGCAGCGACGGTTAGCCGCGAATATAGGTCCAGCCTTCATTTTGTCGTTCGATCACCTTGACCACACCGGAGTCGATCAGTTTGACCTGTGGAATCAGGTCTATCCGGATACCCCGAGTCAGACGCAACTGGTCGATGGTGTTTTTGCAGGCGGCAAATGTCAGGTTGTCATGCTGGCTGGACAGGGCGGCAATGCGCTTAGCTATTCGTGTATTGCTATTTTGCAACAGTTTTATGCCATCGCCATTGGCAATCACTTCGATCAATACCTTTTGCTTCTTCTGCTGATAGCGATCGAGTATCTGTTGCAGATTGTTCAGGGTGTTGAGACCAGCATCAATATCTGCCGAAGTCAAGTGGACCAATACTTTGGTGATTTCTTCCTGTGCGGCAGGCATTGCACTGGCCGAAGTGATTGAGTTGGTGAGTTGCATGCTGCCGAGACCAACCAGAATGCCGATGGCAAATAAAACGGCCGCGATTACCCGTCGCGGGAACAAGGCCGGGCAGTTTTGCTTGCTCGACGGCGCTGGCGGAATATCGTCAAACGCCGTTTGAGTCATTTCCTTGAGTTGCTGTAATTCGCAGATGCGCCCGGCCAGTTCCTTGTCATTGCGTATACTGGTGAGGATTTCCTGACGTTCTTCCATGGTGATCTGACGATCGATGAAGGCATTGATCAACTCATCCGAAACCGCGGATCTGTCGTGTGTGCTCATTTGACTCTCCTGAGATTGGTAGTTGCAGCGGTGACAGGGGTTTGTTGCTGCGTTTCCAGCATTTGCCGTAACAAGGCGCGCCCTCGGCAAAGGCGACTCATGACAGTGCCGATAGGGATGTCCAGCGCGATCGATACTTCTTCATAAGTGAAGCCCATGAGGTCGACCATTGTTATGACATTGCGATGTTTTTCACCCAGCTTTTGCAGGCAGTAGCGCAGCCGACGGGCATTGTCCTGTTCGGTCAACTGTTGATGCGGGTCGGCCGGACTGAGCATTTGTATCTCGTCGATATCCACAGTGTCTTTGCGCCGTCGGATATTGTCTCGAAACAGGTTGAGCATGATGCGACAGGTCCAGGCATTGAGCTTGCTGTCGTCTTTCAGACTGTCAAAGGATTTCAGTGCCTTTTGCATGGCATCCTGAACCAGATCGTCTGCCAGCATGGCATCTCCAGACCATGAATAAGCGAGCTTGTACAGACGGTCGCGGTTGGCGCATAATTCCTGCGCCAGTTTCTTGTTTCTCAAGCGTTTCTCAAACATGCGAAAACCTTTTTGAACATTATAAAGCTATGAGAGGTCTTACCCCCAGTTTATTCCATCGAAATAGATTTCCATGCGTATTTTTTTACTGATTTTTTGGCTGCCGGTGTGTGCCGCCTTCGCCGGACAGAACGTTGATGTCGGTCGATTTTCCAGTGGCAACACGGATGGCTGGGCGCAGAAATCGTTTATTGGCTACACCCAGTATCGCATCGACGATCAGCAGCGGCCACCGGTTCTGGATGCGATCAGCCAGGGCACGGCTTCTGCACTGTACCGGAAAATCAAGGTGGATTTGACCCGGACGCCGGTTCTGCACTGGCGCTGGCGCAAGATTGCTGGGCTCGGGCCGGTCGATGAAAATACCCGTGGCGGCGATGACTACGTCGCGCGCATCTATGTCATCAAGGATGGCGGTCTGTTGTTCTGGAAGACCCGTGCGGTCAATTATGTGTGGAGCCAGCAACACCAGAAAGGCGAAGTCTGGGACAACCCGTTTGCCGGCAGCAAGGCGAAAATGACTTCGCAGCGAGACGCTGAAGATCAAACCGGAACCTGGTATGACGAACAGCGCAACGTGGTGCAGGACTTCAAACAGATTCTGGGTATGGATGTCGAGCAAATCGACGGTATCGCGATCATGACCGATAGTGACAACAGCGGTGGGCAGGCGCATGCCCAGTTTGGCGATATCTATTTTTCGGCTGAATAGAGTCCGTGGTATCGGTGCAGTCGCCTCAGCGCACACAGCCTCATCTTTTCCTACTCGATAAAGCGCAGTGAATAATCGGTCGCCTGCAAATGCTTGGTTAAAGCACCTATGGAGATAAAATCAACCCCGGTTTCGGCCACCCCGGCCAGGTTTCGGGTCGTGATATTGCCGGATGCCTCCAGTTGAATGGAGCCAGAATTGATGTCCACCGCTTGCTGCAACTCTGGAAGGGTGAAATTATCCAGCAGTACGCGGTCGACCTGACAGTCGATCGCTTCGGCCAGTTGATCCAGATTTTCCACTTCGACCTCGACTAACGCCTCAGGGCGGATGTTTCGTGCCTGACGTACGGCTTCGGCCATGCTGCCACAGGCCGCGAGGTGATTTTCCTTCAATAAAAAGGCATCGAACAGACCGATGCGATGGTTCATGCCACCGCCGCAATGGACCGCATATTTTTGCGCCAGCCGTAATCCGGGGATCGTTTTGCGGGTGTCGAGAATCTTGCAGCGCGTATGGGCGATCAAATTCTGATAATGGCGGGTGATGGTTGCAGTGCCGGAGAGTGTTTGCAGAAAATTCAATGCAGTGCGCTCTGCACTGAGCAAAGCACGCGCCTTGCCCTGCAACCGGCACAAAGGCTGGTCGGGCTCAATGCAGTCGCCGTCGCTGGCATGCCAATGGATCGAGACTGCATCATCCAGCTGCAGAAAGGCCTGATCAAACCAGTCCCGGCCGCAAAGTGTAGCTTGCTCGCGGCTGATCAATTGCATCTGAAGTTTTGTATTTTGCGGAATCAAACGTGCTGTAATATCGCCATCGGCTATATCTTCACGCAGGGCTGACTCGACGTCTTTTCGGATATTTTCGGGATATAAATACATTAGATAATTAGAATTTAATCATATGCAAACATATGATTTTTAAAGGATTTTTGATTGACACCTCAAGTAAAAAAGGTATTGTAGCGACCGATAAAAAATTATAAGAACATAATCAATAGTTGACCTTAATTCAGAGAGGATATTCCCTTGTTTCAGTTTAAACGCATAAAAACAAAGTTTGCAGTTGCCGTTCTTGCGGTGTTAACCAGTACGTTTGCCGGTGCGGATGCCACGCGCGATTTAGCCTATCCGTCGGGAGGATCCCTGACTGCGGACGAGATTATGGATCAAGTCTATTTTGTTAACCACTTTTATGCCTTCAAAAACTATGGTATCGGCAAAAAAGGCAAGAAAATTACTGTACTGATCAATAAGTCGTCCGGAAAGAAACCGACCACTATCACACTCGAGCGCTATCTGAATAATAATTATGCCGATGACCCAACCATTAATGCACGAGATCTGGCAATCTTCCGTTCCGGAAAATTGCGTGGGACCGGCATGCTGATTACCGATTTCAAGGATCAGGCGAAAAGTCAGTCCTATGCGATCTGGATTCCTTCGCTGCGCAAGATTCGCCGTTTTGCGGAACCTGCGCAGGATGACGCCTGGGGTGGAACCGACTTTACCTTCGGTGATGTGACCCTGCGAAAGCCGCATATGGAGACGCATGAATTGCTGGGTACAGAAACCTTCAAGGGATGCCTCGGTGCTGTCGAGCTGAAAGACAATGAAAAGAATAAGTACACCCGCAATCTTCCTCCAGCTTCCTGCGCTGCGGATGGCAAGGAAGTATACAAGGTCAAGAGTACGACCAAATTCAAAAACTGGTGGTATGACTATCGTATCAGCTATATCGACACCAAAACCTTTGCCGATTACCGCACTGAGTTTTTCAAGGATGGCAAAAAGATCAAGGTGATCGATCGCGACTGGCGTCCGGTAGATGCTGCGAGCGATCCGCGTCAGGTCGTTTGGGGATACTGGTATGGCAAAACTTTCGCCACCAACCACGAAACCTGGGCTGTGATTCCTCCGGAAGTCGTTACCTATAACGATGACAGTAAAAAGCAGAAACTGTGGTCCGAAAAAACTCTGCGTAAGATCCGTCGATAAAACAATTATATAAAGCCAGCCGGTCCAGTGACCGGTTGGCTGTTGACGATCTACTTCCAGCAAAACCCCTTTAAGAGGATAAAACATGTTAAAACCGAATAAACTTGCCCGCGCAGTGGCGTTTGCCCTGTTGTTGCCGGGTATCACTTACGCCGAAATTGAAGTCAGCGGCGAAGCCAAGATTGAATACAGCCTGTTCACACAGGACGGACAGGTCACTGGCGCACCCGAAGCCCACGATGCGGGCGATGCGATGAAATCCGAAGCCAGCGTCAAGCTGTTTTTGAATGCCGATGTTGGCGAAGAGTCAGCCATTCATGCCGAATTGCTACTGGCCGACGATGGTGAAGCTGCCAGCAGTCGGCTTGAGGGCGGTGAAGATTACACCCAGTACGAAGTGCTGCGGGAATTGTATATCGACACCAGCGCCGCCGGATGGGATTTTCGTCTGGGTAAACAGCAAATCGTCTGGGGTACCGCCGATGGTATGAAATTGCTCGATATCATCAACCCGACCGATTTTCGCGAACTGAACCAGAATGTAACCGAAGACGCGCGGATTCCGGTATGGGCGATCAACGCCGAGAAGGAATTCGACAGCGGCGCCAGCATCCAGTTTATCGCTTCGGAGGCGCAGCCAAATTTTATCGCAGGTCTGGACGCAGATGGTGATGCCGGCGCACCTTTTATCTTTAAGGGTGTGGATACCATTACCGGTAAAACCAACGGATTCCTGAATATTGCCAGCGATTTCGGCAAAACCTCCGGTGTGTTCCAGACCTTGCTCGGCATGGGTGGTTTGACCAGTCTCAGTGGCGGTCCGATGGCCTTGACCACGGTGGCTCAATTTACCTCTTTTGGAACCGGCGCTCCTTACCCGGATTTTAATACACTTGGTGGTGCGTTGTTGACGCCTCCGACCATTGATCTGGACGGAGATGGATTTCCAGAGGCCATTACTACTGATGCTGATGTAACAGGGGATGGTGTTGGTGATGGTGTTATTATGTTTGCCAGCCCTTCAACCTTGCCCAACCCGTTAGACCCCGACTTTCCGAATGATACCGGCAGTGTCAACAATGCGCTGGTACAGGCAATCTTTCTACCGTTCATGAATGGCCTGCAAAATGGTAATAACGTGTTGAATGCCGCAGCAAATGGTGCCGGCGACCTGTTGAATAACTTCGGCGCTTATGCGACTCAACTGCAGTACGGACTGATGACCGGTACGGCCGATGGTGCCGCTTTTATAAACCCCGATTTCTCTGACCCCAATACACCGCCGCCATTCAATTTTGATGCGAACGGAGATGGTACTGCAGACAGCTACGCGGTGCTGGATATCAATGGTGACGGCTTGGCTGATACCAATACCGTTGGTGCCGCGATGCAGGCTCTGGGTACCCAAATGGGCGCCAGTGTGATGGCCGCTTTGGCCGGGCAGGGCGTTGATGTTAATGATCCGGCTCAGGTTGCAGGCGCTTTGACTCAGGCTACAGGCATTACCGTAGCCGAAGCCGATGTTACCGGTCAGACCATGGTATTTCAGGGTGCTGTTCAGACGGCCGCTATGGCAGGATTGGCATCCACCTTTTTCAGCAACTCTACCACCAACCAGTTCACCGGTACTTTGAATACCGAAAACCCGACCTCTGCCTTCGATTACATGGGCAACACTGCTTTCGCTACTTTCGAAAGCTTTATCGGCATGAATACCGAGTATCGCAAAGGCTATGAGACGGATCCTTTCTCCCAGTCCAATCTGGCTTTCCGCTACAAGAACTCGACCGATGGCGGTACCAATTACTCGCTGAACTATGCCTATCACTATGACAACAATCCTTATATTGAAATGTCCTGGGAAGACATGAATGGCAATAAACTGGGCGTCTACGAAAGGGATGTCGCCATCGACGCGCTGGGTCAACCCCTGGATTTTGATCAGGATGGTACCGTAGATAACCCGAACCCCAAGGCAGGTGATGTGACAATGGTCTTGCTGACCAACCCGGATGGAAGTGTGTTCGATTCTTCAGGCGGAAATCCGGCCACACCGGGTGCCAATCCTGCAACTCTGGTAATGGAAGAAAAGCTCAACCGGATCAGCACGCTCGGTGCTTCCTTTGACACCGCCATCGATGGCGCGGCCGTACCGGTAATTATCCGCGGTGAGTTTTCCTATGATGTCGGCACCAAGCAACCGGTTATTGATCGCAATAAGCTGGCAATCGGTAACTTGACGGCGGCTTTGAGGATGGAAGATGCCGATATGTTCCGCTATGTGCTCGGGGTCGATGTCACGGTTTTGACCAATATGCTGGTCAGTACCCAATTGATCCAGATGTATAACCTCGACTTTGTCGATGAAGACGGACGTTATACCGGTGATTTTTCCTCCATGCACCTGACCAATGGGTTGAAGAAAGGGGATGAGGTGGAAACCTTTATTTCGTTCTTCCTTTCCAAGCCGTTCGGTGATGATGGACAACACCGCTGGAATAACATCCTCATTGCTGAAAACGACGGCGGCTACTGGAATCGTTTCGATGTCGAATACAGCTTCAACGATGAAATGGTGGGTACGGTCGAATACAACAAATACTGGGGAGATGAAAATACGACCTTCGGTCAGTTTGAAAATTCATCCAACCTGCAGCTCGGATTCAAGTACATCTTCTGATCAACCATAATCTTGTACAGGGGGCTTTTGCCCCCTTTTTTTTCCGAAAAAAATCATGTTCAGGAAAAAACCTGAATAACCAGACATTTAAATTTCGAGGACAGTTTCTGTGAGTATCTCCAAGTCAGAACACAAATTTGCAGCCCGTTACGCCGCGTGGGTGATGCGAAATCGCATTCTGGTGGTGTTACTGGTACTGATCACAACGGTGCTGGCAGCATTGCAGATCAAGCATCTGGATGTACGTAATGATCCGGATACCCTGTTGCCGCCGACTAATCGATATGTCGCGACCAATGCCTATGGTGAACAGAAATTCGGCATGGGCAATATCATGGTTCTGGGTTTCATCCTGAAGGAACCGGGTGATATCTATCAAGCCTGGTTTGTCAATCTGGTCAAGGAAATCCATGAAAAAATGATTGCCTTGCCCAATTCGCGTGACAATAACTTCATGGATCTGGCCGCGCAAAAAATCAAATACATGGGGGCGAAGGATGGCAGTCTGGTCTTTAAACGGCTGATTCCCACCGACGGAATTTCCAGTGATCCGGAAGTCGCCAAACAGCAACTGGCGTTTCTCAAGAAAGGGATGGAGTCGAATCCGGTGATGGCGCCGATGCTGTTGTATATGGAAGATGCCGATGGCAATCGCTGTATCGAATATGCCCAGCCCGGTTGTACCGCACGCGGAACCTTCATCATTGGTGATTACGATGACGGCGTCAAAGCGGTTTACCTGCCCTGGGTTCGTGAAGTCAAGAAAATTGCTGAAGAAGTGAATGCAAAATATGGCAACCGGGTAGAAATTCTGGTGGCCGGCGAGCCGTATTTCCTCGCTCACATGCTGTATGACCTGGTCGACAAATGGTGGCTTTTTGTCATTTCTGTGGTCATCGTATTTATTATTCTCTGGTGGCAAAACAAGGGTTGGCGCGGCGCGGTGTACCCGCTGATCGGGGTATTTTCGACCATTATCCTGACTCTCGGTCTGATGGGCTTCACGGCCTTCAAACTGACGACCATGATGGTGTTGACGCCGATGCTGTTACTGGCCGTTGGTACCGGGCACGCGGTGCAGGTGACGAGGCGTTTTCTAACCGAAATGCTCAATACCGGCTGTGATGCCAAAAAAGCTTCGGAGGCCGCCATTTCGCATACCATTATCCCGGCAACGCTGGCGATTATCACCGATATGGCCGGTTTTGCGACTCTGGCGCTGGTTGATATCTCTTTCTACAAGGCGTATGCGTATTTTGGCGTATTCGGCATGGCGACGCTGCTGATTACCACCACCACGTTGATCCCGGTGCTGATGTCTTACTGGCCGCCTAGAATGAATCCTGCCACCGATCACGAATTGTGCGAACCTTCGGCTCTGGAAGACAAGGCGGCGAGTTGGACGACTCGATTGATCATGGGACCCGGTAAATGGGCGGTGGTTTTGATCGTGGCCGCCTTGGTAACCTGGTCTGCCTGGATTACCGATCTCAAGGATGGCACGATGGAAGACTTGATGCCGGGTGTTGAAAAAGGCATCAATTATTCTCGCGCAGCCTTCAAGGAATCCTCGATCGTAGTCAAGGATATCAACCGGCTCGGTCAGGTCATGCCCGGGGTCATTTCGGTCAATATCCCGTTTACCAGTCGAGAGCCCCTGGCGCCGATCTGTGATGATGAGGATGATGACGGTAACCTGCTGCCCAAAGGCTGCTGGGATGAAGAGACCAAAGGCGCTCAAGGCATCATGAATGATGTAGAAGTGTTGGCCGCGATCGAGCGGTTTGAAGCCTGGCTACGGACCCAGCCGAATATCGGTTTCACCGGCTCTTATGTGCAATATATCCGTCTGGTCAACATGCTGCTTTCATCAAAAGGCGGGTCCGGTGATGACATGGATCTGTTCCATGTGCCAGATCAGGAATTTCTGAAAGCGCATATGGATATCTATGGCGATCCGGAAGATCCCGAATACATTCCGGACGGTAACTTCATTGTGCAAAATTACAATGGCTTGCTGGAAGTGAATGTCAGCGATGGCGACCTGGATGCCTTTGTCGATTCATCGAGTTGGAACGAAGCCATCGTGATGGGTTTTGTCGATACCATGGATCCGGTGCTGACCCACAAGGTAATCGAGGATATTCACAATTACCTGCGCGAGCATAAAGATGAACCCGGATTCAACAAGATCAAGTTCGGCTTCATCAAGGGTGACGTGGTCAAGATGCCGGAAACCGGAGACGTGGTTACGGTCGAGGAAGGTAATGGTTCAGCCGACCCGGGCGTTGGCGGCTTCCTCGGGGCAACCGAAGCATCGCGTGAAGTTTCGTTCGATAACTGGTTGATCAGCCCGCTGCAAACGGCGCTGGCGATCTTCATTATCTCGGCGCTGATGTTCGGCTCGGTGACCGTTGCGTTTTCACTGATCGTGATGCTGTTCATCACGTTGTTCGCGCAATATGGCATGGGCGCTTACTTTACCTCGGTGCAAAACTGGTCGGGTAATCTGGCCTTCCACCTGCTGGTGACACTGAGTATCGCGATGGGTCTGGGCGTGGATTACTCGATTTACCTGATCGAGCGGATGCGCGAAGAATATCAGGCAGCGATGGGCGACTGGCAAAAAGCAGTGTATGAAACCCTGCGCACAACCGGTGGCGCGGTACTGGCCTCGGTGATCGTACTGCTGGGCAGTTTCATCCCGCTGGTATCGACCGAGTTGGCCAACACATGGGGACTGGGTGTTTATATCGGCGAAGCGCTGATCATCGATGTATTCACCGCCTTCATGTTCCTGCCGATCATTATTTACTGGATGAAGCCGGCGTATATCTTCAAGTCGGTGGATAAATCGTAACGAGATTGTCCTGATAGGTGACAAGAGCCCCATCCGTTTCCCGGGCGGGGCTTTTTTATGCGGTGGAATAATTTCTTCTGGCCTTACAGCCTTTTCAAACACTCCAGATAGGCGGATTCATCCGGCATTTGCTGATTGCGCTGGGCTTGCCACAGTGCCTGACCGAGACACTCCATCATCGCGTGTTCGGCTTCATGCGGGCCGAGCTTTTGCGACAGTGCGCGGTGGATGTTTGTAATGCCGGGCGGGCGGTCGGTGCCGGTTTGCTCACGCAGCGCGATATGCATGCCCATGTGCAAAAACGGATTGCTTTGCCCGGACTCCGGGGTGAATTCGGCCTGCTGGAGATCTTCTCCCTGTTGCAGCCAGGCATGGTACTCGCCATGCATCTGAATAACATCGGCAATCAATGCTTGCATCGGCTCCAACGGAGCACCCTGCTGCATCTTTTGCCAGACATCGAGATAGGTCTGGCGGATTTCGTCACGGTTCTGGAACATAGAATCTGGGTACCCCGGTCATCAAATTTTCCTGTCTGGCTTGGTGGTTGCCTCGATTGATGAAAAACAGCAATTTGCCACCGCGACCGGGTACAGAAAAGCCACTTGCCATGTAAGGTCATTACAAAAAACTTTCTCCAGTGCTACCTGCAGTGGGGGCTAGTCTTCCACCTTCTTATTGTATTCACACAGGTCTTCAATGAT
>JANTFI010000090.1 GCA_024763505.1 Gammaproteobacteria bacterium | reverse complement strand
ATGACCGAGCACGCAGCGTGCGACTTGGCGGAAGCGTCAAGAAAGAGGGAAGGAACCCGAGCAAAAAAGAAATCTGGAGAGGTGTCCGAGTGGTTGAAGGAGCACGCCTGGAAAGTGTGTATACGGCAACGTATCGAGGGTTCGAATCCCTCTCTCTCCGCCATCAACCGAAACCCCGGTAGAAGAATCTGCCGGGGTTTTTTTATGTCTGTAGACTTTCGGTGGGGAGGGATTGGAACCCGACAGAGGGTTTGACACAATCGCCCGGAGCGATTGTGCATGAGCGCAGCGAACCCGCAGGGCAAGGCGCAGGGATGCGCCGCGTCATCTGTATTAGTTCCATCTTGACCCCGCTTATGAAGGTTTTCCTGATAGTTATCAATCTCACTGGTTTCGTCAATTGATCTTTTTGCGGTTCTATTCATCGAGAATTTCTGTCATTCTATATTCTGCGATTCAGATAATATGTCAAAATTGGCTGATAAATAGAATAATATCTATTAATCAGCCATAAGTGACAATTTGTGTATTTCCGTATCATTTGTTATAAGGTGACAAGTACGACAGTTTGAATGTAAAAAATAAAGTTAAAAAGACAAAAATGGCGAATTATGAAATTCATCAACACGCTTACCGATGATACAGTGCTCAAAGAGATTGGCACACGGTTGTCGCGAAGCCGACTGAATCTGAACAAAACACAGGCGCAGTTGGCCGAGGAGGCCGGGGTATCTCACCGAACCCTGAGCCGTGCCGAGCATGGCGAATCGATCCAGTTGTCCAGTCTGGTTCGAATTCTTCGGGCTCTTGATTTGCTGAAAAACCTCGATGCGCTGGTGTCGTCACCCGTAACCAGTCCGATTCAGCAGTTGAAATCACAGGGCAGGCAACGCCAAAGAGCGTCATCGAAAAAAGACACGGCTGCGAGTGAAGCGTCCTGGTCGTGGGGGGATGACTCATGACGGTGGCCGAGGTCCGACTTTGGGGCAAGGCAATCGGTGCGGTAAGTTGGGACGAGTCGTCCGGGTTGGCACATTTCGAGTACGATCCGGGTTTTGTGCAAAGCGGGATCCAAGTGGCGCCGCTGACCATGCCGCTGTCCAGGCAGATCTATACTTTCCCGGCCTTGCCGCGCGAGACATTTCACGGCTTGCCGGGCTTGCTGGCCGATTCCCTGCCGGATGATTTCGGAAATGCGCTGATCAATGTCTGGCTGGCGCAGCAGGGTCGTTCTGCCGACAGCTTTAACCCGGTGGAGCGCCTGTGCTACACCGGCTCGCGCGGTATGGGTGCGCTGGAATACCGTCCGACGCAGGGGCCTTTTACCGGGCAATCGAAAGCGGTCGATGTGGATGCGCTGGTCGATCTGGCCAGTCACATCCTGACCCGGCGCAATGCGCTGGCGGGTTCATTTGACGCCGAATTCAGAGAAGATGCCTTGCAGGATATTCTACGGGTGGGGACTTCGGCCGGGGGCGCCCGCGCCAAGGCGATTATCGCGTGGAACGAAAAAACCAACGAGGTACGCTCTGGGCAGGTTAAGGCGGGCGAAGGCTTTTCCTATTGGTTATTGAAGTTTGACGGCGTATCCGGCAACCGCGATAAAGAGCTGGATGATCCGGCCGGTTATGGATTGATCGAGCATGCCTATTACCGAATGGCACAACAGGCGGGCATCAACATGGAAGAATCTCGACTACTGAACGAGAATGGCCGCAGCCATTTCATGACCCGACGGTTTGACCGTGGCCAGTCGGGGCAAAAAATCCACATGCAATCCTTGTGCGCGATGCAGCATTTCGATTTTAAACAGGCCGGTGCGCATTCCTATGAACAGGCGCTGTTGACGATCCGCAAACTGGACATGCCGATGGCGATGATCGAACAACAGTTTCGCCGCATGGCTTTCAATATCATCGCGCGCAATCAGGATGACCATGTCAAGAATATCGCCTTTCTGATGGATAAATTCGGTCGGTGGACGCTATCTCCGGCCTTTGACCTGACCTACAGTTATAACCCGCAGGGCGCCTGGACCCATCAGCACCAGATGTTGCTCAATGGCAAACGGGATGATTTTACGCTGGAAGATTTCCGCGCTTGCGCCCGGTTCGCTTCGATGAAGCGAGGACGCGCGGATGAAATTGTCCGTCAGGTGCAACAGGCAGTACAACAGTGGCGAGATTTAGCGCAAGCCTCTGCGGTTCCTCCCGATATTATCGAGAAAATCGCCCGAACGCATCGATGCGGCCTGCTCAAATAACGCGCTGGAAGGTTTCTTGCGGCTGCGTTCCCGGTGCCTGCAAACCGATAATTCAGATCGACTGGGCTATATCGCTGAAAAAGTTCAGTTTGCCTGCCCGTATCATCAGGTTCTTTTTATTTAAAGATGTTTATAGATACACTGGATACCAGGCTGCAGTAATGGATAAAAAGTGACCTGCAAACCGACGCCGCTGTCCAGAGCGATCAGTAAGCCGATGTGGTACTGAACTCGATTGTCGAAGCGGTCGCCAGTATCGATGACAGTAACCAGCAGATTGCCGTGGTCACGCGAGAACAACAAACTACTTCCAGCGAAATCGGTCAGCGTGCCGAAAGCATTTACCAGATCGCCGAATCCTCGGCCGCCAAGACGGATTCCGCGCATGAATGCACTTCGCGACTGCAACAGCGAGCGGGCGAAATGTCACAAGCTGTGGAGCAATTCATTACCTGATCCATTCATAGGTTTAAACGATAACTATAATCTTAATAAACGATTTTAAAGATTACTGTTCAAGCCCCATTATTCTCTCAACGGCACAAAAACCTAGAGTGCCAAAACTTTTAAACCTGAATTGGAGAGAAAAATGACTGAACAAACTTCCTCAATGCCACGCATCAATGAGCCTGCCCCTGCGTTTGAAGCACGCACAACTGACGGCATCAAAAAGCTCGAAGACTATCGCGGGAAATGGCTGGTTCTGTTTTCCCACCCGGCTGATTTTACCCCGGTCTGCACCACTGAATTCATGGCTTTCGCCAAATACCATGCAGACTTCCAGGCCATCAATACGGAACTGCTCGGGCTTTCCATCGACAGTTACTACAGCCATGTTGCCTGGATCAAGAACATCAAGGAAAAATTCGGCGTCGAGATTCCATTCCCGATCATCGAAGACTTGTCGATGAATGTGGCGCGCGCCTACGGCATGATCCACCCCGGTGCTGCCGACACTCAGGCGGTTCGCGCAACATTCGTCATCGATCCGGAAGGCATCCTGCGTGCAATGGTGTATTACCCGATGACCAATGGTCGCTCGATCCCTGAATTTCTGCGCCTGATCAAGGCTTTGCAGACTTCCGACGAGCATGGCATCGCCACTCCGGAAAGCTGGCAGCCGGGTGACAAGGTCATCGTTCCGCCACCGGGTGATATGACCGCAGCCGATGCGCGTGAAAGCGAAGGCTATGAATGCACCGACTGGTACTTCTGCAAGAAATCGCTGTAAGCGACCAGCTTCAACCGGTTAAACCGGCAACGTAAACCGGCAACGCAAAACGGCAACGCAAAACGGCAACGCAAAACGGGCTCGAATAGAGGCCGTTTTGCTTTCTGCGTGGTATGTAAAAAAATCACATTTATAAAACAGCGGGAATAATTCTGCAGCGCGGGTGTAGTGGGTTGCAAGTCAGCTACTTTGGCTGTCCAACAACCCAGAGAGGAAACACCTAACATGAAAATTCAAACCATCAGGAAAATAGTCGGCATCATGATGCTCGGCGTTGTGCTCGGCGCTTGCTCCAGCGATAACAATCCGGAACCGCAAAATAATAAAGTAAATACTGCGCCGGTATTAAAACAAAGTACTGTGATGGGAGAGATCTACACATCAGAAGATGGTTTATCCCTGTACACTTTCAATAATGATATGCCGGGTCAATCAAACTGTAATGGAAACTGCGCTGTTAACTGGCCTCCTTTAATGGCGGCCGACGATGCAGTAGAGGGTGAGTCTTTCAGTATTATTACGCGTGATAATGGCAGTAAACAATGGGCGCTCAATGGTTGGCCTCTGTATAACTGGATTAATGATAATGCAGCAGGTGATACAACCGGGGAAGAAGTGAACAAGCTTTGGTATGTTGCGCATACTGTGCCCGTGAGTAAATGGTCAGCCGATATAAATACCAATGGCGTTACCAATACCGAAACCGTTTTAACCGACACCGGCAGAATGACTCTTTACATTTTCACCAATGATAAGGATGTCGATAATGGTTCAGCATGTAATGGTGGCTGTGCTGCAGCCTGGCCTCCATTGCTAGCAGCAGATGACGCTGTTGATAACGGTGATTTCACTCTGGTAACTCGTGACGATAACAGTAAACAGTGGGCATATCTTGGCATGCCATTGTATCGATGGGCATCTGATACCAGCCCGGGAGATACGACTGGAGAAGATGTCAATAAAATATGGTACGTCGCTCAGCCACTACCTGTGAGCAAATTTAATACCAGTGAGCAGGGGATTGTGCTCAGTGATACCAGCTGGAAGACACTGTATGTACTTGATACCGAAACAACTGCCAATCAAATCTGCGCGGGTGCCTGCCTGACGGCATGGCCACCACTGACGGCAAATGAAGGTGATGTCGATCGAGGCAATTACACGGTGTTTACCAATACAGATGGTGAATTACAGTGGGCCTATAAGGATCAACCTCTGTATTACTGGAATGGGGATGCAGCGCCTGATGATGTTAATGGTCATGGTCTGTCACATCCATCCGGTGCAACCTGGGTTGTAGCTAAACCATAAGAATCAAAACTTTGAGGGCTGTTATGACAGTCTTCAAAGTTGATAAATTTAACTTATTAAGGTTTGCTTGTTTGGACTGTTTTACAACTTCCACAGCGATGCCAACCCGGCCGGTGAAATCCGCGGTCAGATCGACGGTTAATTCCCCGTCATTGCCAACGCCGGTACAGTCGCTCCGTGGCTGTACCGGCAGGAGAAGGAGCTAACATGAAAAACCAAACCTGCCCGTTGCCGGGTCGAACTTTCCGGGTGATGGTTGCACTGTTGTTATTAGCATTGATGCAGGCTTGCAGCCCCGGTAGTGGTGAAAACCTGGATGAAAATGGCAACCCGGTGGATGAAAGCCCGGCGCTTGCCCTGAGCCCGAATTTTAACAGCATCCAAGCCAATATCTTTACTCCGAGTTGCGCCTTGTCCGGATGCCACAGTGGTGCAGCGCCGCAGGCCGGGCTGACCCTGCAAACCGGGTTGAGTTTTCAAGCGCTGGTCAATCAGGCCAGTAGTGAAGTACCCGCCTTGCAGCGCATCGAGCCGGGTAATCCGGATGACAGTTATCTGATCCGCAAGCTCGAAGGCACTGCCAGCGTCGGCGTACAAATGCCCCGTAATGCAGCGCCGCTGTCGAGTGAAAAAATCAGAGCTATCCGCGACTGGATCAGCGCCGGCGCACTCGGCCCGAGCCTGAGTTCTATTCAGCAAAATATTTTCACGCCGATTTGTACGCAATGTCATTTTGGTAGTAATCCGGCTGCTGGTTTAAATCTGCAGGCAGGCGAATCCTACGACCAACTGGTTGGTGTCAAACGCAGCTTTGGCGATGAGATTCGCGTTGTCGCAGGCGATGCTGGTAACAGCTTTCTGATCGACAAACTGGAAGGCAATGCATTGGGTGGCAGTCGGGGAGATCGCATGCCGCTGGGTGGCCCTTATCTGCAACAGAATGTCATTGATGTGATAATCGACTGGATCGATGCGGGAGCGAAAAATGATTAATCTTGTGTCAGCTGTACTGGTATTGCTGTTCAGCAGCACCTTGTGGGCCGAGCCTTATCTGGCGGTCAAAACTGGTCAGAAATGTGCCAGTTGCCATGTTTCGCCCACCGGCGGTGGCTTGCGCAATGATTTCGGCCAGGCATATGGCAATTCGCTTGCTGCTAAACCGGCAGCGGCAGCACCGCTCGATGGCAAGCTGTCGTCTAGATTCCGCCTCGGCGCAGATTATCGTGGCGCTCTGCGCGTAGAAGCGCAAGAGGGCCAAACCTCAAAAAGCCGCTTTCAAACGGATCGAATGTCACTATATTTCAGTGCGGAGCTGTTGCCGCAAAGTCTGACATTGTATCTGGATCAGCAATTTTCTCCGGCCAGCGATAATCGCAGCGCCTGGGTGATGTGGAAATCCGACTCGCAGGATCGTTATCTGCGCGCTGGCAAGTTCTTCCTGCCCTATGGTCTTCGTCTGGAAGACGATAGCGCCTTCATCCGCCAGTTGAGCGGTATCAATTTTTCCAATGCCGATCAGGGAGTCGAAGCCGGTTGGGACTGGCAATCACTGAGCGCGCAATTGGCACTGAGCAACGGCAGCGCCGGTGCGGCCGAAACTGATAACGACAAACAATTCAGCGCAAGACTGGTATGGATCAAACCCGAATGGCGTCTGGGTGGCAGCCTGAATGAGAATCCGGGCGAGCAAGCCAGCCGCCGGATGGCAAATATATTTGCTGCGATGCAGGCATTGACGGCACAATGGCTGCTCGAATTCGATCGCATCGAAGACCGGCAACCCGGCTCGGAGGTGACGCGATTGATCCTGTTTGCCGAAGTGAATCGCAGCCTTGCGGCCGGACACAACCTCAAACTGACCCATGAATGGTATGACCCGGACAGTGATGTCGATGAAAACGAACGCACGCGCAACAGCCTGGTGTGGGAATATATGCCGCAACCGCAGTTGCAATGGCGCAGCGGCTTGCGCATCCGTCGCGGCATTCCTCAGCAGCCCCAATCCAATGGGGAAGAAATCTTTGGACAGTTGCATGTCTGGTTTTGAGCAGACAATGACTGTGCCACAGCGGATGAGCGAGGCATGACCCCGGCATGAGCCTAAGCGCAGGTAACTTCAACCGGCTATTGACCGAGCAGATTCCATCACTTCGCCGCTACGCGCGCGGATTGATTCATCATCCGGAAAAGGCCGACGATCTGGTGCAGGATTGTCTGGAGCGAGCACTGTCCCGGCGGCAGTTGTGGGACTCGAATCGCCCCTTGCGGCCGTGGTTATTCACTATTTTGCATAATCTGTACGCCAATGCCGCAAGGCATTTTCACAACACGCCAGAAATCGTCTCGATCGACCCGCTGCACGAAACGGCTGCCACTGATTCATTCAGCGAAGTCGCGTTACAGGAATTGAACACGGCTTTGCACCGCTTGTCGGAGCAACACCGAGAAATTTTATTACTGGTTGGACTGGAACAAATGAGTTATCAAGAAACCGCCGAGATTCTGAACCTGCCGCCTGGCACAGTGATGTCACGATTGGCACGGGCGCGAAAACATTTACGCGAACTGATGCAGGATCCGACGCTGCCGAACCTGAGGCGAGTGAAATGACATCGGAACATCAAGTCTTTAGTGAAGCGCAATTGCATGCCTGGATCGATGATCAACTCGACCCGAAGCAGGCCAACGAGATTGAAGAATGGCTGCAGCAACAGCCCGAGCTGGTACAGGAGTTACGCGATTATCGAGAGTACAATGAAGGCTTGCGGATGCTGTGCAACCCGGTATTGCAAGAGCCGGTGCCCGAGCGTCTGAAAGCCGTTGTTGAACCAGCCCAAACCGGGCCTCGACGCAAATCCTGGTTTTCATTTTCTCAGGCTGCCAGCCTGTTTCTGGCGATAGCCATCGGCCTGATTGCCGGCTGGATATCGCACGGGCAATACGCATCCAGCCAATCGATTGCGCAAGCCTCGACCACCCGGCTGGTGCAGGATGCCTTCGCCTATCATGTCGTCTATACCCCGGAAGTGCTGCACCCGGTCGAAGTCACGGCCAGCGAGCAGCAGCACTTGACCCAATGGTTATCGAAGCGATTGAAAACCCGGGTGATCGCGCCGCCGCTACAGCAGCAGGGCTTTAAACTGCTCGGTGGACGTCTGCTCGAATCCGGCAATCAGCCTGCCGCGCAATTCATGTATGAAAATGAGCAGGGACAGCGATTGACGCTATTCACCCGCCACCGCTTCGATGCCGAACAGGAAACCGCTTTCCACTATGCGTCGGATGGCAATATCAATGGCTTTTACTGGGTCGATGACCAACTCAGTTTCGTCATCGTTTCTGAAATTCCCAGAGCGGAAATATCAAAGGTTTCGCATGCGGTGTATCAGGCTTTGAATAACTGATTCTTCAGGAAATCAGATCACAGTTTTTTACAGCATCGCTTGGTCTGGAGTAACTTTATACCCCACCGGAATGCACAACCTCGTAATAGATCTTTTCCAGTTCATTCTTGTGCTCGGTTTCTTCCATCGCCAGAAAATTGAACAGGTCACGGATCGGACCGGGTTCGACTTCTTCGGCCAGCGCTGAATATTGCTCCATCGCAGCTTGCTCGCGTGATAATGCATACTGCAGAATCGACTGATCATCGGGCTTCTCGCCCAGGTCTTTGGCATGCACCGCATCGGAAAATTTTCCATTACTCGGCGGCGTTGCAATGCGTTGGCTTAACTGCTGTTCGATTTCCGGGTGTTTCATCAAATCTGCGAATTGCTGATAATGTAATTCTTCTTCGGCCGCCAGTTCTTCCACCAGATAACGAATCCGTTTGCTGACTTTCGGGATTAAATCGGTATAAAAATCACGAGCGGTTTTTTCGAATTGCATCGCCACTTCTAGAATTTCCTGCACTGAGGTTTTTGATTTCAGCACGTCATGACTGCTTTCTGCCTGTTGTGGATCTCTACCCATTTGGCGTCTCCTGACCGGCTTGTCCGATCAACTGTTGCTGGATGCTACCGGCAACCCGGTGTCCATCGGCCACGGCATGTACGACGTCAGGGCCATTGACACAATCACCGGCCGACCATAACCACGGCAGGGAAGTGCGGCCATCGGCATCCACCTGCAAGCGCCCGCGATTCCATTCCAGTTGCTCGGTCAAATTTTCGCCGAGCAATGAAGTGTCAGCAAACTGACCGATTGCCTCGATGACCGCATCGCAACAATGGATGGTTTCATCGGTTTCATCGTATTGCGGTGAGAAGCGGTGATTTTCATCGAAGATGGAAATCACTTTCCAGGTTTTCAGACCGGTCAATTTACCCGAGCCATCGATTTCACATCCCTGCGGGCCACAACTATCTCGGATAATTATCCCTTCTTCGATCGCTTCCCTGATTTCTTCCGGGTCAGCCATGAAATGCTGGCGCTGTTCCAGCGCGGTGACCGTTATTTTAACTTCGCCGTATTGCTGTTTCTGTAAACGGGCCAGAGAGCGTGCAATATCCATCGCCACGTTGCCGCCGCCGATGACGACTGCCGCAGCAGGTACTTCAAAATCTTCTCCGGCGGAAATCTTGCGCAGTAAATCTACCGCACGGTAGACATGGTGGTGATCCGATTTCGGGATACGGGTCTGGCGTCCCTGTTGCAGGCCGATGGCCATAATCACCGCATCGAATTTTTTCTGCAATTCATCGATCGTTTTATCAACACCGATTCGCGTATTGTAATGCAGAGTCACACCAAGTGAGGCGATAACATCGATATCTTGCTGCAGGATATCCGGTGGCAGCCGATAATCGGGAATGCCATAGTGCGTCATGCCGCCGGCTTCCGGCAGCGCTTCAAATACATCGACCTTGAAACCGGCCCTGATCAAATCAAATGCAGCGGTCATGCCGGCAGGACCCGCACCGATGATAGCTACACTTTTACCATTGGCTGTGGCACTTTTATGTTCGCTGGCAATTTCGATGATACGTTCATGCGGCAATGCATCCATTGCGAAACGCTTGAGCCAGCGGATGGCGATCGGCTCGCCACGAATCCCTATAGAGCAGGCGCTCTCACAGCGCTTGGTGCATACGCGGCCGCAGACATGCGCAAACGGGTTAGTGCGATAAATCTGGCGCACGGCTTCTTCGCAATCGCCTTGCCAGATCGCGCGGATGTATTCCGGCGCATTCATGTGCGTTGGGCAGGAATCGTGGCACATGCCGCATTGTACACAGCGTGAAGCTTCCAGTACTGCCTGCTCGGGCGTGAAACCATCGACGATTTCGTGGAAGTTATCGTCACGCTCCTCCGGCTTCAGTTCCTGCATATCCTTACGTTCGAGGTCGAGCAAGTCAGAATCTTCGGTTTTATGCCAGCCTTCTCCGAAATATTGCTGATGCATGCCAGTCGGGTCGGGCAGTATGAAATAACTGTCGATGTGCTGTTGATCGCAGGTATGTACATATTCGCGAGACATACTGATCGAGCCGGTCGGGCAAATATCGACACACAGCGCACACCAGCAACAGCGGCCATAATCGATGGCCGGGCGATGATTGCGAATACCCTTGACCGGATCGTTCGGCAGATTCGGAATTTCGACCATGCTGATTGCGGCATTGTCACAAATCTTCTGGCAACTTGCGCAGCCGACGCATTGCTCCCAGTCATTCAGATGGAAGCCACGATAATTGAGCGAAGCCAACCGCGGTTGCAGCGGTTCTGTAACTGGCTTGCGCGCCAGAAACTGCAGATTTTTCAGCGGGTTTAACAGTGAACCCTTTGCGTCATGTCGAATTTCTGGCGCAATAAATTTCTGTTTTATGTCTTTCATCATCGATCTACCTCGGGCGGGCAGGCATCGAGAGAAAACATCACCTGCGCGACATCCTCGATACGGTTTCCTACAGAAAGAAACTCAAGCACTTGCACCGCATGCATTGCAGATGGGCCACGCACGTGGATGCGGTAAGGTTTTTCTTCGCCATTGGATACCACATAGTAAGCCAGTTCTCCTTTCGAAGACTCGACACGGGTATAACTGTCGCCCGATGGAATGCGCCATGCCAGCGGGTTGGGAATTGCTGTTCGCACTGGCCCCTTTATGTCGGGCAGGGCAGTGATCACCTGTCGCACGATGCGGATGCTTTGCACTAGCTCGAGTCGCCGCACCAGTGTTCTGGCCCAGGCATCGCCGGCCTGTTCGGTCGGGATATCGAAATCGAGCTGGTCATAGACCAGATAAGGGTCATCACGTCGCACATCGAATTCCAGCCCGCAGGCGCGCAGGTTCGGGCCGGTCACGCCCCATTCCAGTGCCTGTTGCTGATCGATATTGCCAATGCCTCTTGCTCGCTGAATAAAAACCTGATTAGTGAAGAATAAATTATCATAATCTTTTAATCGTCCATCGATGTAATCCATCACATCGCTGACGCGTTGCAGAAATCCTTCGGGGATATCCTGTCTCACGCCACCGGGTAGATTGTAGATGCTGTAAACGCGACCGCCAGTGAGTTCCTCAAACAAATCCAGAATCAGATCCCGGTCTGCCACACCCCAAAACATGGTGGTATACATGCCTGTAGTGGCGGCATGCCCGCCAAAGGTGAACAGGTGCGCAGCGATACGCGACAGTTCCAGTTGCAGCACACGTATCCATTGTGCACGCTCTGGCACTTTAATATTGTCCAGATCTTCCACTGCCAGTGAATAACAGACTTCCATTGGTACCGGATCGGGCACACATATACGTGGCA
>JANTFI010000089.1 GCA_024763505.1 Gammaproteobacteria bacterium | reverse complement strand
AAATTACCGTTGTACCAGTGATAATTGGCTTCAGCCAGACGCTTTTTCAAGGGGTGTTTCAATTTTGAATAAATCTCGACTTGCAGCGGATAGACCGAAGGCATCTCACGATATTTTCTAAAAACCGGCAACGCCAGAGTAAGTGCCTGCTGTACCCGGCCCTGCTGTACCAACAATCCCGTCAGCTGAAGCGTGAGAGCCAGATCATCTGGATAAATCAACAGCGTTTTACGATAAATCTCCTCGGCTTCATCGAGCCGATCCTGAAACACCAGGTTTTGCGCCAGAGCATAATTCAGCCAGACACTGTCAGGGTTGCGCTTTTGCAAGTCCCGCAATTGCCTCTCCGACTGAATATAGCGCCCGTTTCGCATCAGCTCCAACGCCTGCGAGAACGGGCTTTTTGTCGCCTGTGCAAAGGCCCTGGCGGCTTGCGGATACTGATAAAACAGATAATCCCTGAACTCGAGGTAGTGAAGTGCTACGGGTGATTTTGGCTGAACATCCTGCAGTCGATTGACTATCTCGGCGATGCG
The DNA here is from genome assembly GCA_024763505.1 of Gammaproteobacteria bacterium. Lineage (GTDB taxonomy): Bacteria > Pseudomonadota > Gammaproteobacteria > JACNJF01. The sequence goes on along the minus strand of JANTFI010000089.1, from coordinate 11,256 downwards.
ATTGCCCCCGATCGGGTGCGTTCGAAGATACTCGATCCCGGCAATACCGCCCGTCTGTTCACGTTGCTGCAGCAAACGCATAAAATCGGCTGCAGCACGAGGGTTATAGTCTGATTTTTTTAAGGTTTCGATACCAACCCGATCCGCTTCATATTCATTTTCACGGGTATAGTTGATCATTGACTGCGTACCGCCAGCGATACCCCCAAAGAGGATCGCATTGGCCATTTGCGGATCCTGACCGCTCATCAAAATTGCCGCCAGCAGGGAAACCATAGTCGCCAGATTGACGTTTTGAGCCCGCTCAATCATTTGCATACTATGCTTGAGTCGAACATGGGCAATTTCATGCGCCAACACCGATGCCAGTTCATCAACATTCCGGGTCAACCCGATCAAACCGATATTGACGCCGATATACCCACCCGGAGCCGCAAACGCATTGACCGCGCCATCTTTCACAAGAAAGAAATGATACTGGCGAAATCGCACATCCAGACGGGATAGTAAAGATTCGCCGATATCCTGCAAATAGCGTGACAGCAAAGGGTCATCCACTACATACCCCTGCTGCTTCAACTTTTGATACAGACCGCGCCCGAGTTGCTCTTCTTGATTCAGACTGAATACACCATTCTCGCCCAATAATGGCAGCTCACTATCCGCCACCACTCGCCATGGAAGCAACGCGAACACCAGCATCAATATCCAGGCCGTCCTGCACCCTGCTCTACTCTCTCTCAAGTTTCACCTTTGTTCACACCGTTGTCGACTATTGAAAAAAAATTAATATTAGCGTATTCTAATACGATTATTCCCGGCATTTACGCGAGACTTATGTTACCGATCAAAGAAATTAATGTTACCGATTTATCCCAAAAGCTCGAGCAGGATGGCAGCAATATTGAACTGATTGACATACGGACTCCAGCAGAAGTTGCACGCGGCGTAATACCCAATGCCAAAACCCTGCCGATGCACCTGATTCCTCTGAAACTCGACATTTTCAATGACCCGACCCGGGAATTTGTCGTCTATTGTCGTACCGGCAGTCGTTCTGCACAGGCTTGCATGTTTCTGAGCCAGCAAGGCGTCAATAATGTCTCAAACCTGAGAGGCGGCATTATGAACTGGGCCCAGCAGGGATTTAGCATCGATCAGAGCCCTGCCGGCAATATCGTTTAGTGGAGACATTTTGACAGAGATTTCTTGCCTTTTAATAAGCATTGCCTTATAAAGGCGCGTCAAAATTTAATGCAGGCCGAAAATCCTGCTGAATTAACCCATAAATCATACTTAGGAGATATCAAATGGCTGATTTTGATCGTGAACTCGACGCTTCAGGGCTGAACTGCCCACTGCCTATCCTGCGTGCCAAGAAAACTCTGGCAGACATGGAATCCGGACAGGTTCTACACATTATTGCAACCGACCCCGGTTCGGTTAAGGATTTCGAAGCATTCGCCAAGCAAACCGGCAACGAATTGATGTCTTCCGGCGAAGAAGGTGGAAAATTCACTTTCCTGATGAAAAAATCCTAAATCCTCCTGGATTAAAGCCTGTCTGGAAATCAGTCCAAACAGGCTCCAGCCACGGCTTATTCAATTAGGCCTTCTCAGATGAGGTAACTGTTATGACTGAAAAAAAACTGGCGATTATCGCCACCAAAGGCACCCTTGACTGGGCCTATCCTCCTTTTATTCTGGCTTCAACAGCCGCAGCACTGGGCTATGAGACAGAAATCTTTTTCACCTTCTATGGACTGCAACTGCTGAAGAAAGATTTGACCCTGCAAGTCAGCCCGCTCGGTAACCCGGGTATGCCGATGCCTATGCCGGTGCCAATTCTGCTGCAAGCCCTGCCCGGCATGCAAAGCATGATGACCATGATGATGAAGCAGAAGATGAAATCCAAAGGCGTAGCCAGCGTAGAAGAATTGCGCGAACTGTGCGTTGAAGCCGAGGTTCGCCTGGTGGCTTGCCAGATGACCGTCGACCTGTTCGAATTCGACACCAAGGATTTTATCGATGGTATCGAGTTTGGCGGCGCAGCGACCTTCTTTGAGTTTGCCGGCGAATCCGACATCTGCATGTACATCTAGCACCTGCAGAGCGTCGAAAAAAGCCGCACATGCGGCTTTTTTTTCGCCTGCAAACACTCTTTTGCGAAAAGCTGAGTTCATCTATCAATAATGATTTTTAATGTACGATCACGTGCATTGAAGACATAGAAGTAATAAACTTTCCGGTTCGCTTCTCATTTTATATTGTCGAGGAAATACGGTGGAATTATCCGGTTCTGAAATCCTGGTCCAGTTCCTGAAGGATGAAGGTGTGGAGTACATCTTCGGATACCCTGGCGGCGCTGTTTTGCATATTTACGATGCCCTTCATCGTCAGGATGACGTCAAACATATTCTGGTGCGCCACGAACAGGGTGCAACCCACGCGGCAGATGGCTACGCCCGTGCCACCGGCAAACCCGGCGTGGTACTGGTCACCTCTGGCCCCGGAGCGACCAACGCCGTGACCGGCATCGCCACCGCTTACATGGATTCCATACCGATGGTGGTGATATCCGGACAGGTTCCCAGCGCAATGATCGGCAGCGATGCCTTTCAGGAAGTCGATGCCATCGGTTGCACACGCCCATGCGTCAAACACAATTTCCTCGTCAAGGATATCAATAACCTGGCCGATACGCTGAAGAAAGCGTTTTATGTTGCCACTACCGGTCGCCCCGGCCCGGTGCTGGTGGACTTGCCGAAGGATATCACCGCACCGCAAATCAAGATTCCGTATCAGTTCCCGAAAAAGATCAAGATGCGTTCCTACAACCCGACGGTGAAAGGACACCCGCGGCAAATCAAGAAGGCGGTCGAATTACTGCTCAGCGCCAGGCGCCCGATGATTTACAGTGGTGGCGGCGTCGTACTCGGCAATGCCGCCAACGAATTGCGCGAAGTGACCCGCAAGCTTGGTTTCCCGATCACCCAGACCCTGATGGGGCTCGGCGCCTACCCCGGCACCGACAAGCAAAATCTCGGCATGCTCGGCATGCACGGCACCTATGAAGCCAATATGGCGATGCACCAGTGCGATGTACTGTTTGCCGTCGGCGCCCGCTTCGATGATCGCATCACCGGCGACACCAGCAAATTCTGCCCGCATGCCAGGATTATCCATATCGATATCGACCCGGCTTCGATCTCGAAAAATATCAATGTCGACATCCCGATTGTCGGCGAAGTCAAACAAGTATTGGCTGACATGTCCAAACTACTGGCACAGACCGAACAGAAATCCGATGCTGCCGCACTCGATGCGTGGTGGAAGCGGATTGGCGAATGGCAAGCACAGGATTGTCTGGCCTATGATAAAAGCAGTCCGCACATCAAACCACAAAGTGTCATCGAAAGTCTGTACAAAGTGACTCGCGGCGAAGCCTATGTCTCCTCGGATGTTGGCCAGCACCAGATGTTTGCCGCCCAGTTCTATCCCTTCGACGAACCCCGACGCTGGCTCAATTCCGGTGGACTTGGCACCATGGGATTTGGCCTTCCGGCCGCAATGGGCGCCAAAATGGCTTTCCCGGATGCCGATGTCGCCTGCGTCACCGGTGAAGGCAGCATCCAGATGTGCATTCAGGAATTATCCACCTGCCTGCAATATGACCTGCCGGTCAAAATCATTTGTCTGAACAATCGCTATCTCGGCATGGTCCGGCAGTGGCAGGAATTCTTTTATGAAAAACGATATTCCCATTCCTATATGGATGCCTTGCCGGATTTCGTCAAACTGGCCGAAAGTTATGGCCACGTCGGTATTCGGGTAGAAAACCCAGCCGACCTCGACAGCGTAATGGAAGAAACCTTCGCGATGAAAGACCGCGTGGTTTTTCTGGATGTCATCACCGATCAGACCGAAAATGTCTACCCGATGATTCAGGCGGGTGCCGGCCATAACGACATGGAGATTTCTCCCGAGCACAAGAAAAATCTGGGTGCGGTCAACCCGGAAGGAGAGCTGGCATGAGACACATCATATCCCTGCTGGTTGAAAATGAATCCGGCGCTCTGTCGCGCATCGCCGGTCTGTTTTCCGCTCGTGGCTACAACATCGAATCGCTGACGGTTGCTACCACCGAAGACCCGACCCTGTCGCGCATGACCATCGTCACCACCGGTTCGGACCGGATCATCGAGCAAATCACCAAACAGCTCAACAAGTTGATCGACGTGGTCAAATTGCTCGACATGACCGATGGCGACTTCATCGAACGGGAAATGATGTTCGTCAAGATTCGTGCCGAAGGCGAAGCCAAGCGTGCAGAAATCCAGCGTCTGTCGGATATCTTTCGCGCGCGCATCATCGATGTGACCGATTCTACGTTCAGTGTCGAGCTGACCGGAGCCGGTGCCAAACTCGATGCCTATCTCAAGACATTGCCAGATGGCGACGTCATCGAAACCGTTCGCTCCGGCTCGATGGGCATCATCCGCGGCAAGAAAGCACTGACTATTTAACTCGAACCTTATAGAGGACTTTATGAATATCTATTATGACAAAGACTGCGACCTGTCGATCATCCAGGGCAAGAAAGTCACCATCATCGGCTATGGCTCACAGGGTCATGCGCACGCCAACAACCTGAAAGACTCCGGCGTTGATGTCACCGTGGCGCTGCGCGAAGGTTCGGCATCCGCCAAAAAAGCAGAAGAAGCCGGCCTCAAGGTCATGAATACCGCCGCAGCCGTGGCGCAGTCCGATGTCATCATGGTGCTGACGCCGGATGAATTCCAGTCACAACTGTACCAGAACGAAATCGAGCCCAACATCAAGCAAGGCGCTACACTTGCGTTCGCACACGGCTTCGCCATTCACTACAACCAGGTCGTTCCACGTGCCGACCTCGATGTCATCATGATCGCGCCGAAAGCGCCCGGCCACACCGTGCGTAGTGAATTCGTCCGCGGCGGCGGTATTCCGGATTTGATTGCGGTTTATCAGGATGCCACAGGCACGGCAAAAGATGTTGCTTTGTCTTATGCCTCCGGCGTTGGCGGTGGTCGCACCGGCATCATCGAAACCACCTTCAAGGATGAAACCGAAACCGATCTGTTTGGTGAGCAAGCGGTTCTGTGTGGCGGCACGGTTGAACTGGTCAAGGCTGGTTTTGACACTCTGGTAGAAGCCGGTTATGCACCGGAAATGGCCTACTTCGAGTGTCTGCACGAACTCAAACTGATCGTCGATCTGATGTACGAAGGCGGCATCGCCAACATGAATTACTCGATTTCCAACAACGCCGAGTATGGCGAATATGTGACTGGCCCGAAAGTCATCAACGAAGAATCTCGCTGGGCCATGAAAGAAGCGCTGGAAAACATTCAAAACGGCAACTACGCCAAGAAATTCATCAGCGAAGGTCAAACCAATTATCCGGAAATGACAGCCTGGCGCCGCAACAATGCCGCGCACCCGATCGAGCAGGTCGGAGGCAAGTTGCGCTCGATGATGCCGTGGATCACCGAAAACGCACTGGTCGACAAAGACAAGAACTAGCGCGTCTGCCTGGCCCGGTTCGGTCCCTGATATTTACTGTCAGGGGCCGGATAAAAATCCGCAATCCACTCTGGCACAGGTCATCATCCTGTGCCAGACTATCGCGCCATGAGCGACTCACAAAAAGAACACACCCCGCCCCGCAAAAATACCCATAAGGGTATCTTTCTGCTGCCCAATCTTTTTACCACTGGCGCATTGTTTGCCGGCTTTTACGCCATTATTGCCGGCATGAAAGGCCAGTTCGAAACGGCCGCCATCGCGGTCTTTCTCGCCATGCTACTGGACGGCCTCGACGGCCGGGTTGCGCGCATGACCAACACCCAGTCCGATTTCGGCGCCGAATACGACAGCCTGTCCGATATGGCTTCGTTTGGTCTGGCACCCGCGCTGGTTTTGTACCAGTGGTCGCTGGTTCATCTGGTCGAGTTGGGTCCGCTGTGGGGCAAACTGGGCTGGCTGGCCGCATTCATATACACCGCCTCCGGCGCACTTCGACTGGCCCGTTTCAATACCCAGATCGGTACTGCAGACAAGCGTTATTTTCAGGGTTTACCAAGTCCGGCTGCGGCTGCAGTTACGGTGGGTGCTGTATGGCTGTGCGAAACCTATAACATCAGCGGGCAAGAAGTCATGCTGCCCGCCATGATCCTGACAGTTTGCGCAGGGCTGCTGATGGTATCTCGGTTCTCCTATTACAGTTTCAAGGATCTGGACTTCAAGAAGCGCGTCCCCTTTATTGCGGTTCTGGTGATCGTGCTGATTTTCGTATTGCTGTCGATTGAAACGCCGACTGTACTGTTTGGAATCTTCTTTCTGTATATGATTTCCGGCCCGATACTGGCACTGTTTCGCGGCATCCGAAAGCGGCGTAAACTGGCCCAAAACGGATAACAGCGGTTTTCCAACCTCCTCTCAATTCAACGGCAAGCAACAGCGACATCCTGAGCAATCCGACAGAACATCGACACTTTTGGATTTGCAAAATCCCAGCGTAAGGAGACAGGCAATACAAGCGCTGCAGAATCGCTTGTCTGCTTGCCCATTTTTTTCTTGGCAACCGCCAGCAAGTTCGCTATATTTCAGCCCATGTCTACCTGCAACGCACCTTATTTCTCAACCGCTCTGTCGCTCAAGCAGACAGACTTGCGTGCATCTCTGTATTCTCTACTGCTGACTCTGCTACTGCCGTAAGGCAGCCTGTAGATACCTGGCGAGGTCACAACGCACCCCAAAACCCGTTTAAATTAAAACTCCACTCTCAGCAGAGTAAACATCATGAGCAAAGACAAATTAATTATTTTTGATACCACCTTGCGTGACGGCGAGCAAAGCCCCGGCGCATCGATGACTTCCGATGAAAAGGTGCGTATCGCCAAGGCACTGGAAAGAATGCGTGTCGATGTCATTGAAGCCGGTTTCCCGATTGCCAGCAATGGCGATTTCGAAGCCGTCAAGGCGGTTGCCAGCGTAATCAAGGACAGCACCGTGTGCGGCTTGGCGCGCGCCAAGAAAATCGATATCGACCGTGCCGGCGAAGCCATCAAGCCTGCCAATTCCGGACGCATCCATACCTTCATCGCCACTTCGCCGATCCACATGGAGCAGAAATTGCGTCTGTCGCCGGATCAGGTGCTCGAGCAGGCCGTCGCAGCCGTACGCATGGCGAAAAAATACACCGATGATATCGAGTTTTCACCGGAAGATGCCGGCCGTTCCGAGCCGGATTTTCTGTGCCGCGTGATCGAAGCCGTCATCAAGGAAGGCGCCACCACGATCAACATCCCCGACACAGTCGGATATAATATTCCGCACCAGTTTGGCGGCCTGATCAAAGACTTGATCGAACGCGTGCCAAATTCCGACCAGGCGATATTCTCCGTGCATTGCCACAATGATCTCGGCTTGGCCGTTGCCAATTCATTGTCATCGGTTTTGAATGGTGCGCGTCAGGTCGAGTGCACCGTCAATGGCCTCGGCGAGCGCGCCGGTAATGCCGCACTGGAAGAAATCGTCATGGCAGTACGCACACGTCAGGATGTCTTCGACTGCGATACCAACCTCGACTCCACGCAAATCATGAATTGTTCACGGCTGGTATCCGGTATCACCGGCTTCGCGGTGCAACCGAACAAGGCCATTGTCGGTGCCAATGCCTTTGCTCATGAATCCGGTATTCATCAGGATGGCGTACTGAAATCGCGCGAAACCTATGAAATCATGCGTGCGCAGGATGTCGGTTGGAGCGCCAACAAGATCGTGCTCGGCAAGCATTCCGGCCGCAACGCTTTCAAAACCCGCATGGCTGAACTCGATATCGTATTCGATTCAGAAGAAGAGCTGAATGAAGTATTCGCCCGCTTCAAGGATCTGGCCGACAAGAAACATGACATCTTCGATGAAGACTTGCAGGCACTGGTGACTGAAACCAGCATTGAACTGCATAATGAGCCGATCAACCTGATCAGCCTGTCGGTGTGCTCAGAAACCGGCGAAACCCCGAACGCACGCATTACGCTGAATGTCGATGGCGAAGAAAAACAGGCGCAAGCCAGTGGCGGCGGTCCGGTCGATGCGGCGTTTCAGGCAATCGAAAAGATTGCCGAATCCGGCGTCGAACTGTTGCTGTATTCGGTCAACAACATCACTACGGGTACCGATTCGCAGGGCGAAGTCACCGTGCGCCTGAAGCATAATGGACACATCGTCAATGGTCAGGGCGCGGATACCGATATCGTCATCGCTTCGGCCAAGGCGTATGTCAATGCGCTCAACAAGATGATCGCACGCGATCAGCGCACCCATCCGCAGCAAGACAAATTTTGACCGCCGTGCTGACCCCGCGTCAACAGCATTGTCTCGACGGCATCGGTATCACCGCCTGGCGACCACGTCCGGCGGTCGATGCAGCCGAGCTGAAACCGATTGCCGAAGCGATACCGGCGCAGTCCGGTCAACCCCGGTCAGCGCCGCCGGTTCAGTCACACCAACCTTCTGCGCCTGCTGAATCGAAACCCGCCACGCCACGCCCGACGGTCATGCCGGTTGAGCTGGAACTGAATGACTGGGAACAAACCCTGCAGGCGATCGAAGCCTGCACCCAGTGCGATCTGGCCAGAACCTGCACGCGCAAGGTGCCGGGCAAGGGATTCCAGCAAGCTGATGTGCTGATCATCGGTGAAGCACCGGGGCATGATGAAGATATCCAGGGCAAGCCTTTCGTCGGCCGCGCCGGACAATTACTCGACAAGATGCTGGCCGCCATCGGGCTGTCCACCGAATCGGTTTACATCACCAATATTCTGAAGTGCCGACCGCCCGGCAACCGCGATCCGCAAGTCGATGAAATCGCCGCCTGTGCGCAATTTCTGCGCGCGCAAATCAAACTGGTTGCGCCCAAAGTGATCCTGTCGGTCGGCCGCATCTCGGCGCAAAACCTGCTCGGCCAGCAAAGCCCGCTCGGACGCCTGCGCACGCAGCAGCACGTACTGCCCGGCACCGATATCCCGTTACTGGTGACTTATCACCCGGCCTACCTGCTGCGCACACCGTCCGAAAAGGCCAAGTCCTGGGAAGACTTGAAAGCCTTGCATCGTCTGCTCCATCTAGATTAAACATGCAGCAGATCGAGATTCGTGAAATGTGCGAGGCTGACCTCGACCGCGTAATGCAAATCGAAACCGCGGTTTACCCCTACCCGTGGACACGTGGCATCATGCACGATTGCCTGCGCGTTCGATATAACTGCTTCGTCGCCACGCTAAATACGGAAATCATCGCCCATGCTGTGCTGTCGGTGGCCGCCGGTGAAAGTCATATTCTCAATCTCGCGGTCGATAAAAATCATCAGGGCCAAGGTATCGGCCGCCACCTGCTTACCCATTTGATGGATCGAGCACGCATCCAACAAGCCGACATGCTGCTGCTCGAAGTGCGCCCGAGCAATCGCGCCGCCCTCGAACTGTATGAATCGGCCGGTTTTAATGAAATCGGATGCCGAAAGGCTTATTATCCCGCGCCCAACGGCAAAGAGGACGCGCTGATCCTCGCCTGCCAACTGTAAACAAAACAGACTTATTCCATGTCAGACACCGAACAAACCCACAAGCGACGCACCTTTGCGATCATTTCGCACCCCGATGCGGGTAAGACCACCGTCACCGAAAAGCTGTTGCTGTTCGGCAAGGCAATTCAGCTCGCCGGCACCGTCAAGGGGCGCAAGGCCGACCGCCACGCCACTTCGGACTGGATGGAAATGGAAAAGGAGCGCGGCATCTCGATCACATCCTCAGTGATGCAGTTTCCGTACAAGGAGCGCATCGTCAACCTGCTCGATACCCCCGGCCACGAAGACTTCTCGGAAGATACCTATCGCACGCTGACCGCGGTCGATTCCGCGCTGATGGTGATCGACTGCGCTAAAGGTGTCGAGGAACGTACCATCAAATTGATGGAAGTGTGCCGCCTGCGTGACACCCCGATCATGACCTTCATCAACAAGCTCGACCGTGAAGGACGCGACCCGATCGACCTGATGGATGAAGTCGAAGATATCCTCAAAATCCGCTGCGCGCCGATCACCTGGCCGATCGGCATGGGCAAGAATCTGAAAGGCGTTTTTCATTTGCAAAACGATTCGGTACATCTGTTTTCCGCCAGCGATGCCGACAAGATCAGTTCCGGCGAAGTCATCGAAGGGCTGGACAACCCGCGGCTGGATGAAATGATCGGCGACATGGCCGAAGAATTTCGTGAAGAAATCGAACTGGTGCGCGGTGCATCCAATGAATTTGATCTCGATGCCTATCTCGCCGGTGAGTTGACGCCGGTGTTTTTCGGCAGCGCGATCAATAATTTCGGCATGGCCGAATTGCTCGACTCTTTCGTTGAGATCGCGCCCTCGCCGCAACCACGCGCGACCCAAAGCCGACTTGTGCAGCCGGATGAAGACAAACTGACCGGCTTCGTTTTCAAGATTCAGGCCAACATGGACAAAAACCACCGCGACCGCATCGCCTTCATGCGCCTGTGTTCCGGCAAGTATGAAAAAGGCATGAAGGTTCGCCATGTACGTCTCGCGCGCGATGTCAAAATCCCCGATGCGCTGACCTTCATGGCGGATGATCGCGGCCATGTCGATGAAGCCTATACCGGTGACATCATCGGCCTGCATAATCACGGCACCATCCGCATCGGCGATACCTTCACCCAGGGCGAAGACCTCGCGTTCACCGGCATCCCCAACTTCGCTCCGGAACTGTTTCGCCGCGCGCGGCTGAAAGACCCGCTGAAGATGAAAGCGCTGCAAAAAGGTCTGAGCCAACTGTGTGAAGAAGGAGCGACGCAGCTTTACAAACCGCTATCGAATAACGACTTGATACTCGGCGCGGTCGGCGTGTTGCAGTTCGAAGTCGTGGCGCAAAGACTGAAGGATGAATACAACGTCGAATGCCTGTTCGAAGCGGTCAACGTCAACACCGCGCGCTGGGTAGAATCAGACGATGAGAAAAAGCTCGAAGAATTCCGCGTCAAGGCCAAGAATAACCTGGCGCTCGACCATGCCGGCGACCTCGCCTACATCGCTCCGTCACGTGTCAATCTGCAAATGACGCAGGAACGCTGGCCGGAAATCCGCTTCCTCGCCACGCGCGAACATGGGATTTACGAATAAAAAGTACGGGGCTCACCGACA
>JANTFI010000088.1 GCA_024763505.1 Gammaproteobacteria bacterium | reverse complement strand
TTGCATCAACGCGCGAGTGATACCCAGGCGGATCGCACCGGCCTGACCATTCGGGCCACCGCCCGAAACATTGACATTGACGTCGAATTTCTCGACCAGATCTACTGTCTCCAGCGGTTGACGAACAATCATGCGGGAGGTTTCGCGGCCGAAGTAATCATCAATCGATTTTTTATTGATCGTAATATTGCCGCTACCGGCTTTCAGGTAAACGCGGGCCGCAGAGCTTTTGCGACGTCCGGTTCCGTAATATTGTTCTGTAGCCATAGTCTTCTCTTAAATATCCAGTACTTGTGGTTGCTGCGCGGCATGCTGGTGGTTTTCACCGGCATAAACCTTTAACTTCTTGAACATGGCACGACCCAGGGCATTCTTGGGCAACATACCTTTGACCGCAGTCTTTATAATTCGGTCAGGATAAGTGGCGCGCAGCTTGGCCAGGTTGGTAGACTTCAGGTGTCCGACATAACCGGTATAGCGATGGTACATCTTGTCCTGCTCCTTGTTGCCAGTAACCTTGACCTTCTCGGCATTGATGACAACGATATAATCGCCGGTATCAACATGAGGAGTATATTCAGGCTTATGCTTGCCGCGCAATCTGCGCGCGATTTCAGTCGACAAACGACCCAGCGTCTTGTCGGCAGCATCAACAACGAACCAGTCACGTTTTACAGATTCCGGTTTGGCACTAAAGGTTTTCATAAATATACCTAACTCGCTCCAGAGCGATTGTCTTCAAGAAAGGGCGCGAATACTAACGGATTCAATCTCAGTTGACAAGCATTAGCAGCGGGATATCAATACAATTTTTATAAATTTGAAGGAACATGCGATTCAAACGTAAAAAACATTGAATTACAGTTTAAAAATTGTTAAAAAAGGCGTGGCTAAAAAGCCACGCCAAAACCACCAAAGGAGGATGGAGGAGTTATGCTGGGGAGGCAAAAGGGCGCCTTCCGGATCAGCATATAATAATTATCTAATGCAGATGCTGACCTGTCAAGCTAACTCCTCCAGTTTTTCGTCGGAATTTTTCACTAAATGAAACCACTCTCCCTACTCGATCGCGCTCTCATCGAAATCGAACACAGTCTGCGCACCTGCCACGTCAAACCTGCCACAGGAAACCGCCCCTATCCAGGCGCACAACAGTCAGAAAATTTGCTGGATGAAGCCGAATCCGGTCATATTGCCGGCTTGATGCGCGTCAATAACGCCGGAGAAGTTGCAGCGCAGGGGCTTTATCGCGGGCAAGCATTGACCGCACGCAATCAAGCCGTCAAGCAGAACATGCTGGAAGCAGCAGAAGAAGAGAATGAACATTTGAACTGGTGCCAGACACGGTTGACCGAAATCGGCTCCCGACGCAGTCTGCTCGACCCTTTCTGGTACTGGGGTTCTTTCAGCATCGGCGCCACAGCGGGTTTAATCGGTGACAAGTGGAGCCTGGGATTTGTCGAAGAAACTGAAAATCAGGTGACCCGACACCTTGAAGATCACCTGAATCAACTGCCGGAACAGGATTGTCGAAGTAAAGCGGTACTGGAGTCGATGAAACAGGATGAAATGCGCCACGCCACCAATGCTCACAAGGCAGGAGCTGCCAAATTGCCGACAGCCATTCAAAAAGCCATGACTTTGGTAAGCAAGGTAATGACCTTCAGCGCTTACCGCATTTAGCGGCCGTTTGGTGAAATACCTCGCTTGGCCCATCTGTGAGTAGCAGCGGATTCCATGAGTAAAATTGAATAGTTTTTTTATGAACCCTGCCAACAAAGGCTAAATATTTTTGATCATAAAGACACAGGGGTTCCACTCATCCCAAAAGTCTTCTATTGTTTCCAGCGGACTAAATCCGCAGGCCCGGTAAAAGCGATAAGTTTTGGCATACGCCTCATTGCCGGATGCTGGCGATACCGTTTTCACCTGAACATAGCGTATTCCATTTTTTCTCAAATCTTCCTCAACAAACCGGATGAGGGCTTTTCCTATACCGTTACGATGATACTCAGGCAGCACGCCTAAAACGTATAGCTCGGCACTTTCCGCATGATGTTTGGCGACCGAGATAAAACCGATGACTTTTCCATTCGATCTGGCGGTATAGGTCGGCATTTCTTTAATCGCCTCAACATACTCCCGAGTCGATTCTTCCATTCCAAACCAGTCCGGCAAGGCTCGCAATATCTGCTCACAGGATTTTTGAAGATTGAATTCTGCTTCATGAAAAGTCATTTCCATATTTCCACCTTCGGCTTGCCACGAGATTTCGTAGGATGATGGGTTGATAAGGAAGAAACCGCATAGCACCCGGACTTACGAGTCGCAGGTTTCTCTTATCTCGAAATCATGCGTGATCTCAGCCATTTTTCCCAGCATGACCGAAGCGGAGCAATATTTCTCTGCCGACAGCTGGATCGCCTTTTCCACCCGGGCCGGATCGATTTGTGTACCGCTGACAATATAATGAAGGTGAATCTTGGTGAATACCTTGGGCATTTCGCTGGCACGCTCATATTCCAGCTCGACCTCGCAATGTTCAACCTGCTGGCGGGATTTATTCAAAATCAGCATCACATCAAAAGAACTGCAGCCACCCAGCCCGAGAATCAGCATTTCCATCGGACGGATACCCAAGTTTTGTCCACCAAATTCCGGCGGCCCATCCATGACAACCGCATGCCCGCTGGCCGACTCACCGACAAAGGTCATGTTATCCAGCCATTTCACTTTAGATTTCATCGCTAACTCGTTTTGTTATCAGAAAATATATGCTATGTTGCGCACACTAAAAAATTATAGACAGGTTAAGGTAGCACAGTGAGCTTGCAACCGATTCAAAAAGTCATACCCAAGAGTAACCCGGCACTGGAAAATTTTTTACGCCACTGCCACAAGAAAACCCTGCCGGCGAAGCAAACTATAATACATGCGCGTGATGAATCACATACGCTTTATTACATCATCGAAGGCTCGGTCAGTGTGGTCATCGAAGATGAAGATTGCAATGAAATCGTGCTGGCTTATCTGAACGCAGGTGATTTTTTTGGCGAGATGGGCCTGTTTGAAAAAAACATGAAACGCAGCGCCTGGGTCATTACCCGCTCCGAGTGCGAAATTGCCGAAATCCATTACAACCAGTTCATGCTGCTGGCGCGCGAAAGCCCGGAGATTCTGTTCCAGCTGTCGGCTCAACTGGCGGACCGCCTGCGCGACACCAGCCGCAAGGTTTCCAATCTCGCTTTCATGGATGTCACTGGACGTGTCGCGCGCGCCCTGCTCGATCTGGCCAAACAACCCGATGCTCTGACTCACCCCGATGGCATGCAGATCAAAGTCACCCGTCAGGAGATCGCCAAGATCGTCGGCTGTTCACGCGAAATGGCCGGTCGGGTCATCAAGAATCTGGAAGAAGACGGCCTGATCACCGCACATGGTAAAACCATCGTTGTATTCGGCACCCGCTAAATCCTTGAGAGCGATATTATTTATCGCTCTGCTACTGACCAACCTGATTGCCCATGCCGCTGCGTCGCAAGAAATTCAACCTGGCCAGGCTTTACCACCCATCCTGCTGGACGGGCTGAACACAGAATCCAGAAAATTTTCCAGCTATCAGGGCAAGCCATTACTCATCAATGTGTGGGCCAGTTGGTGCGGCCCCTGTCGCAAGGAAATGCCTTCATTGCAGAGACTGGCCAAGAAATTCAACGGCAAATCGTTCTCAGTAATCGGTATTTCAATTGACGACTATCGCAACCGGGCGAGGAAATTTCTGAAAAGAACGGGAACTACTTTCGATAATTTTATCGATCACAATTTGGTCATGGAAAAACACCTTGGCGCCCGTACCATCCCTTTCACGGTTTTCGTTAATGCCGAAGGTCAGATCATCGACAAGGTCAGCGGTGCTTTTCAGTGGGACAGCGACATTGCGATCCACGCCATCAAGGATGTTTTCGACTTACCCCAAAAGACCGACTAGGCAAAAATCTGTTGCAGCGCCAGCCCTGGATCGTCGGCGCGCATGAAAGCTTCCCCGACCAGAAATGCATTCACCTGATGGTCGCGCATGAAGCGCACATCTTCACGCGTATGAATGCCACTTTCGGTGACAACAAAGCAATCGTCTGGCACTCGATTGAGCATTTGCAGCGTGGTGTACAGGCTGGTTTCAAAGGTCCGTAGGTTACGGTTATTGATGCCGACCATCGGCAAGTCCAGTTCCAGCGCGCGCGTCATTTCTTCATCATCGTGTACCTCGACCAGCACATCCAGCCCCAGTTCGGTGGCTTGCTGATAAAGACTTTTCAGTTTTGACTGATCGAGTGCGGCGACGATCAGCAAAATACAATCTGCCCCCATCGCGCGTGCTTCGATCACCTGATACGAATCGATAATGAAATCCTTGCGGATCACCGGCAGCTCGCAGGCATTGCGCGCAGCGATCAGGTAGTCATCCGCGCCCTGAAAAAAATCGACATCAGTCAAAACCGACAGACAGGCCGCGCCGCCCTTTTGATATTGTTGTGCGATTTCGGCGGGTTGAAAATTTTCGCGAATCACACCCTTGCTGGGTGACGCTTTCTTGATTTCTGCGATCACGGCAGGCAACTGCTGCGCCATTTTCAACTGCAAGGATTTGACAAAACCTCGCACAGGTAAAGCATCGGGCAGGCGTGCTTCCAGTTCAGCCAGAGAAATTTTCGATTTTCGTTCAGCGATTTCCTCAGTTTTGCGCGCGAGAATTTTATTGAGTATGTCGGGTTTGTCAGTCATTTTTTTCGTCCACCGGATGTGGCTTGTCGTCTGGTCAGGCTTCGGCCGCAAGGATGCAGCCGCAGAGCGTACAGGGATGTATTCACCGCGACCTGATCAGGCGACAAGCCGCGTCCGAGTCCAACTCTATCAAGTTCAATCAGGAGTTCGTTGTAGCAACCAACGCTTCCAGCACTTGTGTCGGTTTGCCATCGGCGATGGTTTGTTGCGCCAGTTCCACACCCTGCTGATGCGTGTCAGCCAGGCCAGCGACATAAATCGCCGCGCCGGCATTCAGACACACAATGTCGCGCGCCGCGCCCGCTTGATTATCGAACACAGCACGAATCATGGCGAGGCTTTCATCCACGCCATCGACGCAAATCTGCGAGACATCTGCAGCGCTAAAACCAAAATCGGCCGGGGTAATTGTATACGTTTTTACCTCACCATCCTTCAGTTCGGCGACATGCGTCGTGGTCGAGATACTGATTTCATCCATGCCATCGTCGGCATGCACCACCATCACGTGGCGGCTGCCGAGTTGCTTCAGCACTTGCGCGATCGGTTCGACCAGTTCATTGGCGAAAACCCCCATCACTTGATTCGGCGCACCGGCCGGATTGGTCAACGGACCCAGCACATTGAAGATGGTGCGCACGCCCATTTCCTTGCGTGGGCCGATGGCGTGGCGCATCGCGCTGTGATGTTTCTGCGCGAACAAAAACCCGACACCGACTTCATCGATGCACTCGCCTACCTTTTCAGGCATAACATCCAGATTGACCCCGGCCGCTTCCAGCACATCGGCGCTACCCGATTTACTCGATACCGAGCGGTTGCCGTGTTTGGCGACATGCGCGCCAGCCGCCGCAGCGACAATGGCGCTGGCGGTGGAAATATTGAAACTGCCGGAGGCATCCCCACCGGTGCCGCAGGTATCGACCAGATGATCGGAATGGGTTTCGACATGTGTTGCCAGTTCGCGCATGACGCTGGCAGCGGCGGTGATTTCATCTACCGTTTCACCTTTCATGCGCAGGCCAACGAGGAAGCCGCCGATTTGCGAGGGCGTCGCTTCACCGGTCATGATTTGTTTCATCACAGCGGTCATGTCGTCGCGCGATAAATTCTGGCGCGCGATCACGGCCGCAATGGCTTGCTGTATATTCATTTTATACTTCCCCTTCAATGGTCGTGTTCAGGAAATTCTGCAACAGGTCATGCCCGTGCTCGGTCAGGATCGATTCCGGATGAAACTGCACCCCTTCGACCGCAAGCGTGTTGTGGCGGATACCCATGATTTCATCGAATTCGCCGTTTTCATCTTCGGTCCACGCGGTGATTTCGAGGCAATCGGGTAACGATTCCTTTTCAATCACCAGAGAGTGATAGCGAGTCGCTTCATAAGGATTTTTCAAGCCTTTGAAAACGCCGACATCGCGGTGGTGAATCATCGAGGTCTTGCCGTGCATGATCTGTTT
Organism: Gammaproteobacteria bacterium; assembly: GCA_024763505.1. Classification (GTDB taxonomy): domain Bacteria; phylum Pseudomonadota; class Gammaproteobacteria; genus JACNJF01. The sequence continues at coordinate 5,958 of JANTFI010000088.1, read as the reverse complement.
GGCGTGGATGATCTTGCCGCCGAATACCTGGCCGATGCTTTGATGGCCGAGGCAAACGCCGAGCAATGGTTTTTTTCCTGCCATCGCGTCAATTACCGCCATCGAGATGCCCGCCTCGTTCGGCGTGCAAGGTCCCGGCGACAGCATGATGTGGCTGGCATCATTGGCGATGACTTGCTCGACCGTGTACTGATCGTTGCGCACCACTTCGACATCGACCTGCAACTCGCCGAGGTATTGCACCAGGTTGTAGGTAAAGGAGTCATAGTTATCGATCATCAGGACTTTCATGATGCATCCTCCTCGTTGGCGCAAGGGTCATGTGGCGACAGGCCGGATTCGGCCAGCGCTACAGCGCGGAAGATCGCGCGCCCCTTGTTCATGGTTTCGGCCCATTCGTTTTCCGGTACCGAATCGTAAACGATGCCGGCGCCAGCCTGGATATAGAGTTTCCTGTCTTTGATAACGGCAGTGCGAATGGCGATGGCAGTATCCATATTGCCGCTGAAAGAAAGATAACCGACCGCGCCAGAATAAATGCCGCGCTTGACCGGCTCCAGTTCATCGATGATTTCCATCGCTCGTATCTTCGGTGCGCCCGACACGGTGCCGGCCGGAAAGGTCGCGCGCAACACATCCATCGCCGACAACCCCGGCTTGAGCTTGCCTTCGACGTTGGACACGATATGCATGACATGCGAATAATGCTCGACGATCATCCTGTCGGTGAGTTCGACCGTGCCGGTCTGGCTGACGCGGCCGGCATCGTTACGGCCGAGATCAATCAGCATCAAATGCTCGGCCAACTCCTTCGGGTCGGCCAGTAAATCCTGTTCCAACGCCTTGTCTTCCTCATGCGTCTTGCCGCGCGGACGGGTTCCTGCGATCGGTCGCACCGTGACTTCACCATCTTCCAGTCGCACCAGAATCTCCGGCGACGAACCAACCACGTGGTGATCGCCGAGGTTCAGATAATACATGTATGGCGACGGGTTCAAGCCACGCAGCGCGCGATACAGGTTGAGCGGATCGGAATTGAATGGAATCGACAGCCGTTGCGACAACACGATCTGCATGGCGTCGCCATCGATGATGTATTGACGCGCTTTTTTGACTGCATCCATGTAGCCTTCACGGGTGAATTCGGATTCGAAATGCTGCTCCAGTACGTCAGCATTATTGCTTTGTTCGGGCAGATCGAGCTGGCATTGCTGCAATTTTTCGACCAGCGCATCGAGCTTTTGCTGTGCCGAGTCATAGGCATCCGCTTCGTTCGGATCGGCGTATACAATGACATACAGGCGCGAGGCGAGGTTGTCGAATACCACCAATTGCTCCGATAGCATAAGCAGGATGTCCGGCGTGTGATGCTTGTCCGGGTTGGGATTCTTGGCGAGCTTTGGCTCGACGTAGCGAATGGTGTCATAGCCGAAGTATCCGACCAGCCCGCCATTGAAGCGCGGCAGGCAATCCATTTCGGCGACCTTGAAGGTTTGCAGATAATCTTCAATATATTGCAGCGGGTCATCGACCGTTTTCTGCTCGATGATGGTCTCGTCAGTTTCCAGTGTTACCTGATGATCAAACACCTTCAGACGGGTATGGCAACCGAGGCCAATAATGGAATAACGTCCCCATTTTTCGCCGCCCTGCACCGATTCGAACAGGTAACTGTAAGGATTATTGGCGAGTTTGAGGTAAACGCTGAGCGGTGTGTCGAGGTCGGCGAAGACTTCGCGTGCCAGCGGTATGAGGTTATAGGAAGACTTTAATTGTTCAAATTGTTGCTGATTCATAGTGACGGTTCAACCGATAAAAGAGTGACATAACAAACGTAGACGAGTGATGCATTACCACCATCGCCAACTGTTTTTGTTGCCATCAATTATTTGTTGTTGCGTCATTGCCGGTATCGACTAGATCAGTTGCTTGAGTTCAGTGAAGGAATCTATCACAGCGTCGGGGTTGAAGTCACGAATATCTTCACCATGGTTATAACCATAGCTCAGGCAGATAATCGAGAAGCCCGCCGCGCGCGCCGCTTTTACATCGCTTTGCGAATCGCCGATCATCATAGAGTTTTCCGGCTTGACCGATAATTTCTCGGCAGCGGTCAAAAGCGGCAACGGATCCGGCTTTTTGCGTGGCGTGTCATCGCCGCAGATGGTCACTTCGAAATAATCGGCAATGCCGAGATCACGCAGAATCGGCCGGGTGAATTCAGCTGCCTTATTGGTCACGCAACCGAGGCGGTAACCGGCGGCTTGCATGTAATCCAGCCCTTCCAGTACGCCATCATACAAATGACTGCGCACCGAGGTATTGACCGCGTACAACTCGCGGAAAATCGGCAAGGCTTTTTCATACAGCGCCTGATCCGGCTCGCCATCGAGCGCATTGATCAGACCGCGTTTGACCAGACGCTCGACTCCATTGCCGACCCAGTGGCGGATGGATTGCTCGTCACGCTCGGGTATGCCGAGTTGTTTCAGCATTTCATTCACACAGTAAGCGAGATCAGGAACGCTGTCGACGAGGGTGCCATCGACATCGATCAGAATCATTTCGGGTTTGGGCAGAGACATTGAAATACTCGGGAATAGCGCAAGCGCAGGATCATGTAAGAGAAATAAAGATGCAAGCGGTTGGCAGGCCGGGTTTCGGCCACAGGGATGCTGCCGCAGAGCTTACAGGGATGTATTCACAGCGCCCCGGCCTGTCAATGGCTTGCGTCCTGACCCGCGAAGACTAAACCTTCGCCAACTCGTCGCGCATTTTCTTGACGATACTGTCGTAGGTATGCGGGTCGTCGGCATTTGCACCGCCGAAGATACCGGAACCGGACACGAACATATCCGCACCGGCCGCCGCGATTTCGGCAATGTTGTCGACCTTGACGCCGCCATCGATTTCCAGACGAATATCATAACCGGATTCATCGATCATCTTGCGTGCTTCGCGCAGCTTGTCGAGTGTGGCCGGAATGAAACTCTGCCCACCGAAACCGGGATTGACCGACATCAACAGCACGACATCGACCTTGTCCATGACATATTGCAGATAATCCAGCGGGGTGGCCGGGTTGAACACCAGGCCCGATTTACAGCCCGATTCGCGAACCAGCGACAGGCTGCGATCGATATGTTCGGAAGCTTCCGGGTGGAAGGTGATATAGCTGGCACCGGCCTTGGCGAAGTCGGGAATGATGCGATCGACCGGCTTGACCATCAGATGCACATCGATATCGGCGGTGACGCCGTGCTTGCGCAGCGCTTCGCACACCAGCGGCCCAATCGTCAGGTTCGGCACATAGTGATTATCCATTACATCAAAGTGGACGACATCGGCTCCGGAGGCGATGACGTTATCGACTTCTTCACCCAGACGGGCGAAATCGGCAGACAAGATAGACGGTGCAATCAGAAAATCAGACATGGCTAAATCCTTCACATTTAAAAATTAGCCGCGAATGTACACGAATTCACTTCGCATTTCGACTTCAACCGCAGAAAAACTGGCCTTTACAGTCAAAAATATTAGAATACGCTTCAATTTTAATACTGAGGGTTAAACCGATGGGCATCAACCTGGCACTGCATGTACTTTCCGTTATGGTATGGGTCGGCGGTATGTTCTTCGCCTATATGTTTCTGCGCCCGGCTGCCGCCAGCGAACTGGAACCACCGATCAGACTCAGGTTATGGCGTACCGTATTCAGTCGTTTTTTTCCATGGGTTTGGGCTGCGATCATTCTGGTTCCACTGACCGGCATCATGCTGACGGCTCCCTGGCAAGGCTTTACCAACGCACCGCTTTACATTCATATCATGACCACACTGGGCAGCATCATGATCCTGATTTTTCTGCACGTCTTTTTTGCGCCCTTCAAACGCATCAAACGCTGCCTCGATGAGGACGACATACCCGGTGCAGCCCAGCAGCTCAACACCATTCGCAAACTGGTGGGCATCAATACCCTGATCGGCGTAATCACTATCGCGGTCGCCACCGCAGGCAAGTTTTACCTGTAGCCCGATCGCAGGCAAAAAAAAGCCGGGCTGAAAAGCCCGGCTTGAATGGACGGTATCGACCTTATAGCGTACCGATGTAATCGGCCAGATTGTCTATATCGGCATCCGATAATCCGGCAGACATCGCAGACATAACCGGGCTTGGGCGCGCGCCACTACGAAAATCGGTCAGATTTTTCTTGATGAAAGCCGCGTCAAGCCCCTTGAGCTTGGGGTAAGTCGGTGCAACCGGCACCCCGCCGGCACCATGACAACCGATGCAACCTTTGGCGGCATAGGTGGCTTTACCGGCTGCAGCGTCTGCCATAGCCTGGCCGGATACTGCAACAGCAGCTGCGAATAAAACAGTTGGAATTAACTTCATGAATACTCTCCTGGTGTGGTCGTGATTAACAAACTTCAACACGAAAAGCTTGCGAATTGAGCGCGGCATTGTTACAAAGCCGCCAGATTTTGTAAAGTTTACCCACCACAACTGAATTTGAACTGAACAAGCCGCCGATGAAAAAAGACTTACTCGCCTGGAATCAGCAGATTCGGAAGGACTTGACACTGCAAACCGTTCAGCAAGAGCATACGCTGACCCTGAAGACCACCTGGGGGCTGTTTTCACCGCGGGCGATCGACGCCGGTTCGCAGATGCTGCTGGATTTTCTCGACATCCAACCCGGCGACCATTGTCTCGACCTCGGTTGCGGCTATGGCATACTCGGACTGGTCATGGCGAAACGAGCGCCACAGGGTAAAACCATTCTGGTCGACAAGGATTTTGTCGCCGTCGAATATACGGAAAAAAACCGTCAACTCAACCATATCGACAACGCCGAATGCTTTCTGAGCAATGGCTTTGACCACATTCCCGAGCAGCAATTCGATATCATCGTATCAAACATCCCGGCCAAGGTGGGCAAGGAAATGCTCTACATTTACCTGTTCGATGCACTCAAGTATCTCAAACCCGGCGGGTCCTTCTATATCGTAACCATTACCGGACTGCGCCAGTTTTTCAAGCGCGGCTTCCATGAAGTGTTCGGGCATTACGAGAAAATCAAGCAGGGCAAGGTGTACACGGTCGCGCGGGGCATAAAAAAAGGCGACTGAACAGCCGCCTTTTCGGTTTATACCTGATAGTTCGCAGACATTACTGACCTTGTGGTGCCGGTGCCGGTGCCGGTGCCGGTGCCGGAGCCGGTGCAGGCATTGCGGGGCGAGGTGCATATCCATAAGGAGCACCACCCCAAGGGCCGCCACCCCAGCCACGGTTGTAACCGCCACTGTTTCCATAGTAATTACCACGATAGTCACCATAGCCATTGCCATAATAATTGCCGCGATAATCACCGTAGCCATAGCCGCGCCAGTCTGAATTTCCACTAAAATCAGAATCGGCATCCATGTTGCCCTTACCGCGGCCTTTCATAGTCATATTGAATTCACCTTCGCCATCGGCGTTGCCGCGACCACGGCCTCGTCCTCGGCCTTCGCCTCGACCATCACCACGGTAATTACCATATCCACTGCCATCACCACGATAATCACCGCGACCATAGCCATAGCCGCTGCCATTGCCCCAGCCGTTATTATTACCCCAGCCATTGTTATTTCCCCAGGGGCCTCCCCACTGGGCACTGGCAGTGGTAGAAAAGCCGACTGTGGCCGCCATTGCTGCTACTAATATTATTTTCTTCATCTCTCTCTCCGGTTGTGATGGCGAATGCCACCTTGATCATCAGGCGATTTTAATTCCGCGCATTCCAGCATCGAATCTGATCATCAGAACTGACGTGGAAAAACGGCCTGAAGTGCCTACTGTTATATCCCAATCCAGTGTGTTTGGCAAAAAAACCCGTAACCGCAATCAACCTTAGAAGTATTGCCGGTTCAACCTAGCGCGCGCGGTTTGCAGTTTTTGACGAGCCTGTTGCAG
>JANTFI010000087.1 GCA_024763505.1 Gammaproteobacteria bacterium | reverse complement strand
CCCAGCAAAATCAGGCCGATCCCCAGCAGTAGTAGAGCAGAAGGCTCGGGTACTGCGACGATCAGGATATTCTTGGTCGGGTCTTGATTGTAACCGACTATTTTTCCACTGCTGTCCTTGATAGCGGTGGCCTGAGTGGTAAAGGTGCCCAGTGTTTTGGGGATGATATTGGTGAATTTGATCGAACCGAGAGCGGCATAGATTTCAAAGGTTCCCGCACCGCCAAAAGTCACGCCGGTAGTGCCGCTGGCGTCCCCGGCCAGCAAGGAACTGCCTTCCTCAAGTGCCCAGGCACAGGTTTGATCGGTGTCGCCGAATAGCGTCAGACAAAATCCATCGGCATTTTCCTGTGCGGTAGCACCGGTATTGGAGGTATTGACAAGATCGATGCTCAGGAAGTCTGTGACTGTGCGGGTAATGGTCGTCGGGTTTCCGGCGCAATCACCGAACGAGTTGTCACATTCGACTGCGCTTAAATCCAGTTGAACCTGCTCGGCCTGAGTGCCATTTTGAATGGTGCCGTTAAAAAAGCTGATGGTGCCAAACAAAAATGACACGCCATCTGGCGGTAAAGTGGAGGGTTGAGAATCGCCGGTAAAGGTGAGGTTGGATGTATTGCTGGCCGCATTAAGCGGTGTCCCCCAGGAAAAAGAATTGCTGCCGATACCTGTGGTGACCATGCTGGCAGAAGAAGATGTCGGGTTGCTGAAGGTCGCACTGGTTTCATAGACCGGGGTTGCCGACACCGCGCCATGATACAGGCCGAGCAGTAGCAGGCTGGCTATCCAGCCTGTCGATTTGTTTGTACCGAAAATCTTGTTTTTCATGATGTACGCCTCTCTTTATACTTTGCCTGCGTTCTTCGATTTTTCTTCCGGTTTCGCACTATCCGATGGTTCTAAAGATATTGCTAAGCAGCTATATCCAGAAATACCGAAATTTCATTTTTTATTTTTAATGCAATTTTTCAGCCAAAATGAGAATTATTTCGTATTTCAGTTAAATGCTGGTTTGGGATGGTGAAAGTTTTCTGAAAATTCCCAAATGTGTAAAAAAAGCTGACACTTTGTTGAACGAGAATTCAAAAATATTTTACATTTCCGGAACTGGGTGATTCAGCAAGTTTTAAAAATATGACGGGATTCTCGAATTCTGAAATTGTTACGGGTATTTTAGAATTTTCGCTGGATTGAACATATCCAGCTTCAAGGGGTATGATGCCCTGACAATAAATTCAGACATTGGTGGATGTATGGAAACCCAGTCAGATTTACACCGAACCGGAAATAACCTGCAAAGTGCCGAAAAAGGATTTCGCTGGCGATTGAGTTGTCAGCTTCTCTTGGCCGGTATCCTTACCGCAGCCACCTCCGGGTCTGTTTTATCCGCTACGGCGGGCTTGCCATTTACCGAAGATTTCAGCAACGATAACCTGTTAGCCATCGATGCCGGCTCGGGACGCTGGAGCGAGCAGGAACAAGCCGTGCTGCAAGCCTTTCGTCAATCCCGCTATGGCGGGTTGGCCGATTCGGCCGGTCTGGCCGGAACCAATCTCGGCAGCAATACCAACAATACCCGCAGTATCGCGGTGGGCGATGTCGATGGTGATGGTGATGCGGATATCCTGCTGGGGAATAATCTATCCGGAACTACTTCAGGGCAGGTGATTGAATGGTATGCCAATAATGGTACCGTAACCCCGTTCAATGGCGTAACGCCAAGCTATTTTGGCGATGCAGTTTCTTATAATGTGCTTCATCTGGCCGATGTCGATCTGGATGGTGATCTGGATCTGTTGGCCGGAGTCAATTCGGGTTTTAGCAAACTGTATCTGAACTCGGGCAATGCCACGCCATTTTCCACTTCGCAGGATATTGGCGGCGCAGCCACTGCTCGCGATCTGGTAATTGCCGATATCAATACCGATGGCTTGCCAGATCTGGTCGTGGCCTATGATAGCGCGGCCAATCTGGTGTTTTTCAACGATGGCGATGCCACACCTTTCTCGACCGCCGGGATTGCAGTCGGCAGCGAAACCGATAGCAGCTTCGGCATTGCCGTAGGCGACGTCGATGCTGATGGCGATCTTGATGTGGTGAGCGCCAACAGCAATGCTGCCAACAAACTGTACCTCAACGCCGGAGCACCCGGATTTTTGCAGTCTGTCAGCGCCACCGACATTACCACCGATGCCGACGATTCACGCAGTGTAAAACTCGCCGATCTGAACAATGATGGCAGGCTCGATGTATTGGTCGGTAACTCCGGAGCCGCCAACAAGCTTTATCTGAATGCTGGCGCCACGTTGTTTGCAGGGGTATCCGCGCAAGCGGTGGGTGGCAGTGATGACACCCGAAAAATTTTTGCAACCGATGTCAATCAGGATGGCTATCTCGATGTGATTGCGATCAATAACGGTAATAACCGGCTGTATCTGAACAATGCCAGCATCTCTCCGTTTAATGCCGTCAGCGGGTTGCAAATCGGCAGTGATGCCAGCCTGAACCATGATGCCGTGGTTCACGATCTGGATGGTGATGGTGACCTTGATCTGGTAGCGACTCGTCCATTAGCTTCCACACTACAATACTTCAATACCGGAACGCCCAACCCGTTCAACACCGGTGCTTCGACCACAGTCAGCAATGCCGCTGTAACGGCTGCCAATGATCTGGGGCGCGGTATTGCAGTAGGCGATATGGATGGCGATGGCGACCTCGATATCGTGGTTGCAACTCTCGGTGGCAGTCAGTCCAATCTGTTATTTCTTAACGATGGCGATACCACGCCGTTTTCCAGCGCAGGTCTATCGATCGGCAGCGAGACCGATTTTAGTATGGATATTGCCGTCGGCGATGTTGATCTGGACGGTGATCTGGATGTTGTGACAGCGACTGTAGCCGGTACGAACAAGTTATATCGCAATGATGGCGATGCCAACCCGTTCGACAGTTTGCCCGCATTGGATATCGGTAGCGCCAGCAACTTGACTTATGCGATTGCGCTGGCTGACATGAATGGTGATGGCTTGCTCGACGTAGTGGTGGCCAATGATTCCAATTCAGTCGGTCAAAATAACCGGGTTATTTTGAATGATGGTGACAGCGATCCACTTAATGGTGCAGGCGTGACGCTGGGCAGCGAGCTTGAAAGAAATCAAGGGTTGGCAATCGGCGATGTTGATGGTGACGGAGATCTCGATGTAGTGGTCGCCAATGCTTCGAGTTCAGAAAACAACCGACTGTATCGAAATGATGGCAGTGGACAAAGTTTTACTTCATCAGTTGTCGGCACGGAAACCGACCCCACCAGCGCAGTTGCACTGGCCGACCTGGATGGTGACGGTGACCTCGATCTGGTGACCGCCAACAGTGGGGCAGGTGTAGCCAACCGGTTATATCTGAACGATGGAACCGCGACCCCGTTCAGTGCCGCCGCCGATACCGTGATTGGCGCAGAAACCGATATCTCGTTGTCGGTCAAACTGGCCGATATCAATCACGATGGTTTTATCGACATCATCATTGGTAATGACAGTGGCGGTGCCAATCCGAACCGGGTTTATCTCAACCGTGGAACTGCAACGCCGTTTGACAGCAGCAGTGTCGCCTATGACGTAGGCAGTGAAACCGATGACAGCTATCACGTCGCGATTGCCGATATCGATCAGGATGGCGATGTCGATATACTCAGTGCCAACCTGAATGCGCGCAGCCGTATCTGGCTCAACAATGGCGCTGCCGGTCTGTTCGGCCTGGCTGCCACGCAATCGATCGGCAGCGAGTCGGATATCAGTCGCCAGATTGCGGCGGGCGATGTTGATGGCGATGGTGACCTCGACGTGGTGGTCGGCAACAATGGCGTCAATCGTTTGTATCTGAATCAGGGTGGCGCCGCGCCGTTTGTTGGCGTTACGGCAAGTGCAATCGGCAGTGAAACCGATGACACCCGCGCGGTGCTGTTGAGTGATCTGGACCGGGATGGTGATCTCGATCTACTGACCGGCAACAATGGCATCAACCGGGTCTATCTCAATAATGGCAGCAGCGATCCCTTTGGTGGCGTATCAGCTCTCAATATCGGAGCCGAAAGCGATAACAGCTATGCGCTGGCAGTTGCCGATATCAATCAGGATGGCTATCCCGATGTAATCAGCGCCAATGCATTTGCCAATAACAGGCTATATCTGAACAGTACCACGGCATTTCCTTTTCTCGGGGCAATTCCAGCTACCTTGTCCTCTGATAGCGACGACTCACGCGCGATTGTGCTGGCTGATTTGGATGGGGATGGAGATGTGGATGCAGCGGTGGCCAATGTCGGTGCCAGCAACAAACTGTATCTTAACGATGGCGATGCCGACCCGTTTTCTTCCGCCGCGATTTTGATCGGCAGTGCTGACACGGACAACAGTCACGATCTGGCACTTGGCGATCTGGATCAGGATGGTGATCTCGATGTTGTGGTGGCGAATGATACGGTCGCCAACAAATATTATCTGAATGCCGGCGCCAGCTTTGCGGCGAACGGGGTCGCGATCAGTTCCAATACCGAAGACAGCCGTGGTATCGCATTGGCGGATATGAATCAGGATGGCGATCTCGATGTCGTGATCGCCAATAACGGCACGGCCAATCGGCTGGTGTACGGGGATGGCGATGCAACGCCATTTAATAGCGGCAGCCCGGTGGAAATCGATACCCGCAATGATGCCAGCCGTCGAGTATTGCTGGCGGACATCGACCGGGACGGCAGAACCGATGCATTGTTTGCAAACAGCGGCAATGATACGTCTCCCAATAGCGGCATTGAAAACACCCTGTTTTCCTCGATTCGCTTTGTGGATTCTCCGCGCGTGATGGTATCCCGGACTGTGGATACCGAATCAGACAATATCACCCGCGCCCGGTTAACTCCGACCGTGAGCGGCGCCGACCATGCCGATATTCAATACTTTCTCAGTAACGATGGCGGTGTGCGCTTTCATCAAGTCCGGCCCGGTGAATATTTTACCTTCCCGACGTTGGCTTCGGATTTGCGCTGGAAAGCCGAATTTTCTTCCCGTTCACCGGTCAGTTCGGTACGCCTGAGCCAGGTCGATATCAGTATCAATGATGCGCCGGTTTTCGACACGGCGCCGAGTATCAATGAATTGACTCCGGTGGTGGGCGATACGCTGACTCTGAGCTATGCGGTCAGCGACCCGAATGCTGCACTCGGTGATACCGTAGTGTCGCCACAGCAATTCAAGTGGTATGCAGTCGGGGAAGAAGGCACCACGCTTGGCACCGAGCAAACCTACACCTTGCAAGTGTCGGATGCTCACAAGACCATTCGCTGCGATGTGACCGCGACCGATTCACTCGGGGCCAGCACTACTGAAAGCACGACAGGAATTGTAGTCGTCAACACCAGTCCGGTGGCGGTAGATGACACACTGGCCACTAATGAAGACAGTGCGGTCGATTTCGACGCACTGGTTGATCTAGTGAGCGATGACAGTGATGCCGACAATGATAGTCTGAGTCTGGGTTCAATCGATACAGCATCTACCGCCGGTGGCGCTATTACCGATCTCGGCGGTGGCAGCTATCGCTATACCCCGGCCAGCAATTTCAATGGCTCTGATACCTTTACTTACACCGTCAGCGATGGCAATGGTGGCTCGGATTCCGGCACGGTCACGGTCAATGTCAGCCCGCAGAATGATCCACCGACAATTAGCGGCAGCCCCGCGACCTCGGTCATCCCGGGTAACAGTTATTCCTTTACGCCGATCTCTGGTGATATCGATGGTGATACCCTGGTTTTTGCCATTACCAACAAACCGGTCTGGGCCGATTTCGACCCGGCAATCGGCGCACTGACCAGCAGCGGGCCAGTCAGTGATGGTGACTATGGCAGCACCACCGGCATCGTGATATCGGTCACCGATAACATCATTCCGGCCCCGGTCGAGTTGGCGGCATTTAATATCGATGTGCTGGATGTGGTCGCGCCGGTGCCAGCGGCCAGCCGCGCATCCGGTGACTATAACCAGTCGCCGCTGGATGTATCGCTATCTTGCAGTGATTCCGGTTCCGGGGGCACGTTGATCTATTTCACTCTGGATGGCAGCAACCCGACTACCAGCTCACCGCTATACACATCCACTCTCAATTTTTCTGGCGATGCCCAGCTCAAATTCATCTGCCGGGATGCCGCCGGTAATCAGAGCAGTGTGCAAACTCGGGATTACAATATCGATCTGGTCGATCCGATACCAGCCGTTGATGTTCCCGGCGGCGCTTATCAATTGACCCAGAATGTCACCTTGTCTTGCAGCGATGATGATTCGGGCGCGGGTGATATCTACTTCACCATCAATGGTGCCGATCCGGTTGTAGGAACACCCGGACAACTGTATGGCGGCGGGCCGATACCGATTTCGGAAGATTCAACGGTCAAGCTGGTCTGTGCCGATCTGGCGGGTAATGTGGCAGCTATTTTATCTGTAGACTATATCATTGATGCAATTGCCCCGACGGTACAATCCAGTATCAGTGGCGGTGCGTATAACGCGGTACAGTCAGTCGAATTGATGTGCATCGATAGCGGCTCCGGTGCCGACACGATCTTCTTCACCGATGACGGCAGCGATCCACTGGTCAGTGGCAGCGTCCAGACCTATGCTTCGGCGATTGCGGTCAACAGCAATACTCGACTGCGTTTTTACTGCAACGATGCAGCCGGTAACCAAAGCAGCCTCGGTGATGAAAATTTTATTATCGATCTGGTCAAGCCGGTCAATGGCGCGACCCCGGCTGCCGGTTCGTTTGGCAGTGCGCAGCAAGTGACACTAAGCTGTAACGATGAAGTGAATGGTTCCGGCCCCGGTGCCATTTTCTATACCCTCGATGGCAGCGTACCGACCACATCATCCAGCCAGTTCAGCGCGCCGATTGCGGTGGTATCCACCACTACTATCCGGCATTTTTGTCAGGATCTGGCCGGTAACAGCAGTGACATTGATGACCGCGTGTACACCATCGATGCAGGCGCGCCCTCGGTTTCGATTGCCACGCCACAAGACCAGGATAATTTTTTGTCAGTCGCCAGCATCTCTGGCACGGCCAGTGATAACAATGCTGTCGCCAGCGTCGAGGTAGAAATCAGCGGTGCCAGCGGTAGTGGTGTCATCGATATTGGCAGTGGATTGGTATTGGCATCGGGCAGCGCGGCACAACGGTTGCCCGCGATTTTCAATTCCGGGTCCTGGTCGCTGGATACCTCGGCGGTCGGTTGGACACTCGATGTCTATACCCTGACGGCTTATGTTACGGATAACGCCGGCAATACCTCATTCGATAGTCGTACCTTTTCGATCAATCGAGTTCCGACTATCAGTGGCGCGCCTTCGGTAACAACGCTGACGCCCGGTAACAGTTTCAGTTTTACCCCGACTTCGGGTGATGAAGATTTGTCGTTCGGCGATGTGCTGAGCTTCAGTATTCAAAACCAGCCAGTCTGGGCGACCCAGTTCGATACTGCGACCGGGCAACTGAGTGGTACGCCAGTGATTGATGATTTCGGTGAATATCCGGATATCATCATCACGGTTACCGATGAATTTGGCAGTACCGCTTCGCTGGGTTCTTTCACGCTGAATGTGACTGATAATACGGCGCCGGTTCCCGCTGTCGATGATGCTCCGGGCAGTTATAATTCGGACCCGGGTATCGAACTTTCCTGTAGCGACAGCGGTTCGCAAAATACCACGATTTTTTATACCACCGATGGTTCCGTGCCGACCACTTCTTCCAGCCAGTACAGTGCCCCGATTGCCCTGACCGGCGATCTTGTCATTCAGTATTTCTGTCAGGATGCGGCGGGTAATCAGAGTTCAGTAGTGACGCTGGATTATGTGTTCGATACCGAACCGCCACTGCTTTCGATCAGCAATCCAACCGAAGGTGATTTTATCAATGCGCTGACCTCGGTCGATGCGATTGCTAGTGATAATGATGTGCTGGACTCGGTCGAGTTTGAAATCAATGGCAGTAACCACGCCGTAATCCTGTCTGGCGGCAGCCCGGTGCTGGCACCCGGTGCAACCCCTGATCGAATCCCTGCCAGTCTCATCAATGGCGTTTGGCGATTATTGATGCCTTTCTCGTGGCTGGCCGATAGTTATACCATTACCGCTTATGCGACCGATGCAGCAGGCAACCAGACCATCGTCCAGCGCTCGTTTAACCTGTTCGTGGGCGATCAAGCCTTCACCACGCTGTCGATCGAAACCTCGGCACCGAGTATTTTGAATGGCGAAACCATCGATATCAGTGGCAAGTTAACGCGCCTGCCGGATGATGACGCCATTGACCTGAGCGATTTACCGATTGTGCTGACTGTTACTGACCCGGACGGCGTCGGTACCACCTTCGAAACCGTGACTTCCAGCCGTTTCGGTCATTTCCAGTTTCTTGCGGCCAATGGAAATGCCATCGATGGTTTTAACAAGAAAGGTAATTACCTGTTGAGCGCGCATTTTGCCGGTAACGCGGCGTTGTCCGATCAAACCTCCGAGCCGGTATCGGTGCTGGTCGGTACCTCTGCCGGTTATGCGTTGATCGTGCAGGGCAAGCTCGACGACAGTGCATCGCCGGAAGGGCTGGAGTCGCATAATAAAACCACCAACCGCATTTACAACACACTGATCAACCGCGGTTTCGATCCGCAAAATATTCTGTATTACAACTATGACGATACTCAGGACGGCGTTGACGGAGTGCCCAGCAAGGCGGCGACTCAGGATGCCCTGGAAAATCTGTTGCCGAGCATGAGTGCCGGTGTGGCTGCGCCCTTGTATATCTACATGGTCGATCACGGTAGCCCCGATCTGTTTCATATCGGCGCGGAAACCATTTCGCCGACCGAGCTGGATCAGTGGATGACGACAATGGAGAATAATCTATCTTCGGCCATGCAAGATGAAATCCGCTATCTGGTGTATGGCGCCTGTTATTCCGGCAGCTTTATTCCGACGCTGTCCAGTCCGGGCCGTATCATCGTTGCCTCCGCAGCCGCCGATGAAGAATCCTACAAAGGACCGCTGGAAGATGACGGGGTTCGTGTCGGTGAATTCTTCATCGAGGAATTCCTCAAGCAGCTTGAACGTGGATATTCTTTCAAGGACGCTTTCAACACCGCGACCGAATTGACTGAAACCTTTACCCGGGTATCGGATTCGCAAACCGATGCCAATCAGTACTTCGATACCGCCGCACAGCATCCGTTGCTGGATGACAATGGCGATGGCGTTGGCAGCAATCTGCTCGATGACAGCAGTCTGGACGGATTGCTGAGTAATGATGTCTATCTCGGCGTGGGTGTCAGCATCACGAATTCGGCATTGATCCCGGCCGAATTTCTGCAAGTGACCGAAACTTCATTCGTTACTGCCGGTAGTAACTCTCTGACCTTGTACGGCATAGCCAATAACGATGGCGATGTGGCATCCGCGTGGATTGAGGTACGGCGCCCCAACAAGGTGCTGGTCGGGCAGGGTGGATCGATTCAACTTGAGGTAGATCTAGACAAGAGTCTGATGAGTTTCAATTCTGCAGAGAATCGCTGGGAGGCGAGTTATAACCAGTTTACCGATGAAGGCCTGTACGAAGTGTTTTACTACGTCAAGGATGCCAAGACGGATGGTATTTCACCGGCCATTCGCTCGGTGGTGTATAAACAGAAATCGGTTAATCAGCCACCGACCACGGTCGAGTTGCTGTCTCCGGTCGAAGCCGAAGAAATCAAAACCGTTTCTGTGTTTGACTGGAGCGATGCCACCGATCCGGATGTCGACAGCGTCAGCTATACGCTGGAAATCGCCACCGATATAGCTTTCACCAACGATACGATCGTGTTGCGGCAGGATGGCCTGGTGGCTTCCGTTGCAATGGTCGATGATTCCACGCCGATCCCGGACAGCGCCACTTTATACTGGCGCGTGATTGCCATTGACCAGTTTGGTGAAACCAGTGTTTCGGCGGTCAACAGCCTGACTACCAATAACACCAATGGTGTGCCAGGCATCATTCAGGGTCTGGTGTACGCCAATGAAAACTTCGCCCGTCTGCTGGGAGCCAATGTTGCAACGACTTTGCAGGGTAGCCCGTCGATTGCAGTCACCGAATACAATGGACAGTATATTTTGCTGTCGGATGCCGGCAATAGTGTCAGCATCACCATTTCCAGTGACGCGGGTGAATTCGACGATCAAGTGATATCCGGCGTCAGCGTAACCGCGGGCAAGACCACCGAAGTGAATATCGGTATCGATGTCGCTGGCACGGGCGGCGGCAGTAACAGTTCGCCGGTCAATAGCGTATTGCCGGCAATCAGCGGAAACGCAACGGTCGGCAGCACGCTAACGGCCAGTGAAGGTAGCTGGATTGATGCCGATAATGACATCCTGTCATTCAGCTATCAGTGGATGGCCAATGGAACCGCTATCAATGGCGCCACCAACAGCAGTTATGATCTGGTGGATGATGATGCCGGAAAGAGCATCGCGGTGCAGGTAACCGCAAATGACGGCAATGGTGGCGTGCTTTCGGTGACTTCCAACAGTGTCACCATCAGCGCCAATAGTGGCGGTTCTTCCGGCGGTGGATCCAGCTCTGGCGGCGGTGGTGGATCACTGGACTTTCCACTGTTACTGCTGCTGATTTCTCTGGCTTTATCCGCTCGAAAGAGGAAACGGCCGTAGCGTTTATATTCCGGCAGCTTTAGTTTTTCGCAAAGAAGAAAGATAGCTGCCGGAGAATTGCAAATCTGTGACGCTGGTCCGGCATAATCCATATAAATATCAGCGAGTTAAGGCTATTATTTCACAAATGGATGAGACTTTTTGGAATCTTCGGCTAGACTGTCTGTTCACGTGTATTTTTTCTGAATCGTATTGTTTCGACCCTCACAAACCTTTTTTCTAACTGGATGATCCATGGTTTCGATCGTTAAATCGCCAGCTTTCAAGCTGGTTTTTGTTTGCGCATCTGTTTTGCTGGCTCATTCAGCGTCCGCGCTTGATTTGTCGGGTTTTGTCGCGGATACCATCAGCGCGCACCCGCAGGTAAAGGAAAAACTGCATGTGTTCCGTGAAGTGGTCAGTGATCAGAAACTGGCCAAAAGTGGTTATCGCCCGAGCATCGATCTGGATGCCAGCACCGGCGTTTACAATACCGACTCGCCAGCCACCGGCAACCAGCCGCGCGATTACAACAGTTCGCGCATCGATTTATCGGTAACACAAAACCTGTTCAGCGGATACGATACCGATTACCAGATCGAACAAAACAAATTCCGTGCAAGCTCGGCGCTGTATGACATCTATGACACAGCAGACAACATCGCGCTGGAAGCGATTCAGGCTTATCTCGACGTGCTTAAACAGCAACGCTTGCTGGAGCTCGCGACCGAAAACGTCAATTCGCACGAAGGTATCCTGTCGCAGATTCGCGAGCGCAATAATTCCGGTGTTGGCCGCGCCTCGCAATTACAGCAAACCGAAGGTCGGGTCGCTCGCGCTCATGCCAGCCTGATCGCCCAGCAGAATAATCTGCAAGATGCCTTGACCCTGTTACACCAGATTCTGGGCCGTTATGTCACCCCTGAAGAATTGCAGGAACCTCAGTTACCCGAGCTGCCGCCCGATGACTTGAATACGCTGATTGACCAGGCACTGCAAACCCATCCGGCGATGCAAGTGGCGCAAAAGAATATCGATGCTTCGCGCGCGGACTACAAGCGCTCACGCCGCACCCGCTACCCGAATGTCGATCTGCGTCTGGGTTCCAAATGGGGTGATAATATCGGTGGTTTCTATGGCGAAACCCAGGAACTCAGCATGACGCTGAACCTAACCTATAACTTTTACAATGGCGGAGCCGACAAGGCTAACCAGCAAAAGAAAATCAGCATCGTGCACGAGCGCAAGGAGTTCGCCGCCCGCGTACGTCGCCAGATTATCAACACCTTGCGTCTGTCATGGGTAGCCGATGAATCGCTGACGCGTCAACTGGTGTATCTGCAACAGCATATCGATAAATCCAAGCAGACCGTGTCTTCTTACCGTGAGGAATTTTTCATCGGCCAGCGCGATCTGATCGATTTACTGGATGCCGAAAACGAATTGAATACGGCGCGCAACAGTTACACAAAAGCCTATTACGATGCGCTGGCCGCGCGCTATCGCGTGTTCGAATCGATCGGCCAATT
>JANTFI010000086.1 GCA_024763505.1 Gammaproteobacteria bacterium | reverse complement strand
GTTTGCATGGCTTCATCCGATTGGGTGACATCGTAGTTCATGACGTAATCGGTAATATCCTGAATGACCTGGTCGAATTCAGGGCGGCTGGCATCTAGGGTGGCGGCTTTGCTCATGGGGTTCTCTGTATCAAAGTAGTTTTTATATAACCCAAAAGGGCACTGAAAAAAATTGTTCGGGTTCAAGCATCAGCGAGCGGATTTTTGAGGGCGCTGTGAATACATCCCTGTACGCTCTGTTGCAGCATGATTGCTGCAAAAGCCTGAATAAACCACTCTCTGATGTCTGCTCAATTTTTTAATATTCCCTGACTTCATTATTTCCGTTCGGAAATCCGCACATACTGCAAATTCTCCGGCCCGGTGTAGTGCGCCGAAGGGCGGATGATCTTGCCATCTTCGCGTTGCTCGATGACGTGTGCGCCCCAGCCCGAGCTGCGCGAAATGACGAATAGTGGCGTGAACATTTCGGTTGGTACACCCATCATGTGATAAGACACGGCGGAAAACCAGTCCAAATTGGGGAACATTTTCTTGATGTCCCACATCACCGATTCGAGGCGGTCGGCGATATTGAACATCTTGTGGTCGCCAGCGTCATCAGCAAGCGACTTTGCGACACGTTTGATAACTTCATTGCGTGGGTCGCCAGTGGTGTACACCGGATGGCCAAAGCCGATGACGATTTCCTTGCGCCCTACCCGCTCGCGGATATCGGCTTCGGCTTCATCCGGGTTACTGTAACGCTGCTGGATTTCGAATGCGGCTTCATTGGCGCCGCCATGCTTCGGACCACGCAGCGCGCCGATCGCGCCGGTGATGCAGGAATATAGATCCGAGCCGGTGCCCGCGATGACGCGCGCAGCAAAGGTCGAGGCATTGAATTCATGCTCGGCGTACAGAATCAGCGATGTGTGCATCGCGCGCACCCAGTTTTCGGGTGGTTTTTCGCCATGCAGCAGGTGCAGAAAATGACCGCCGATGGAATCATCATCGGTTTCCACCTCGATGCGCTTGCCGTTGACGCTGTAGTGATACCAGTACAACAGCATTGAGCCGCAGCTTGCCATCAAGCGGTCGATCAAATCGCGCGCGCCGGCGGCGTTGTGATCGGATTTCTCCGGGATGCAGGAACCAAGAAAAGAAACGCCGGAGCGCAACACGTCCATCGGGTGCGCAGTCGAGGGTAATTGCTCGAGTGCGACCTTCAGCGCCTGCGGGATGCCGCGCAGCGATCGCAGTTTCTGTTTGTAATGATCCAGTTCAGACTGGTTCGGTAATTTACCGTGTACGATCAGATAGGCGATTTCCTCAAATTCGGCCTGCCCGGCAAAATCGAGAATATCATAGCCGCGGTAATGCAGGTCGTTACCCTTGCGCCCGACCGTGCAGATGGCAGTGTTACCCGCGGCGGTGCCGGACAGTGCGACGGATTTTTTCGGTTTGGGCAATGGTTGTTCGGCGGCTGTATTCATGATGCATCCTCCTCATTGAAAAGGGCGTCCAGCTTTTGTTCGTAGCGGTGGTAATCGAGATAATCGTATAAATCGGCGCGTGACTGCATGATGTCGATGACCGATTGCTGCGAGCCTTCGGCCATCAGGGTCTGGTAAACCTTGAGTGCCGCAGCGTTAGCGGCGCGAAAGGCCGATAGCGGGTACAGCGCGATATCGACGCCGGCCGAGGCCAGCTGTTCGGTGGTGAAAATGGGTGTTGCACCGAATTCGGTGATATTGGCCAGCACCGGTACCTTGACCGCATTGATAAACTGGCGGTATTGATCAAGCTCGGTCATGGCTTCGGGGAAGATCATGTCGGCACCGGCTTCGACGCAGGCGCAGGCGCGGTCGATCGCGGCTTGCAGACCTTCTACAGCAAAGGCATCGGTGCGTGCCATGATGACAAAATCGGGATCGGTTTTGGCATCGACTGCGGCCTTGATACGATCGACCATTTCCTGTTGCGAAACGATTGCCTTGTTAGGACGATGTCCACAGCGTTTCTGCACGACCTGGTCTTCGATATGTACCGCCGCCGCGCCGCATTTGATCATCGATTTGATGGTGCGCGCGATATTGAAAGCGCCGCCCCAGCCGGTATCGATATCGACCAGCACCGGCAACTCGGTGATATCGGTGATACGGCGCAGATCGGTCAGTACGTCTTCCAGTGTAGTGATGCCCAGATCAGGAATCCCGCAAGAGCCTGCGGCCACACCGCCGCCGGAAATATACAGCGATTTGAATCCAGAGGCTTGCGCCAGCCTGGCATGATAAGCATTGATCGCGCCGACGCATTGCAGCGGGTTTTCCTCAGCGACGCGCTGGCGAAAGTTTTTTCCGGGTGAGCTGAAACTCATGGCAGAAACCTGTGATTGAAACAGGCTGTATCTTACCGCTGCCGATTTGCATCGACGCGCCATGTATTCCAATACTCAGCATTGAAAATGCCATAGCCGGCGCAATCCATGCGCCGGCTGGTGTTTTATCCGGCTGATGCTTCACCCCATGTGAAACGATAGGAAACGCCACCCTGGGTGTAGCTGACGCTGATATCGGTGATATGTGCAATGCCATTGCCCGGATCGCTGCTGGTAGCTCCGAAATACCATTGATAACCACCGTCGATAGTGACCTTACCGCTGATCAGGCCGGCTTCGTCATACTGGCCGAAGCTGACATCCTGACCGCTGACCGCTTCACTGTAATCAACCGTTTCAACAAACGATTGCGCGACCAGTTTGTCAGTGACTTCATCGTCCTTGACTTCGATATAGCGTTTGCTCTCACTGTCATATTGCCACCACTGGATATCGATCGATTCGACCCGTTCCGGGTTTTGCGCATCCCGGTTGAGCCGGATCGACGGCACAAAATTGAGTGGATTGCCATCGGCATCGAGTGGGTCGGCCAGAGAAAAATCAAACAGTGCTACTTGCTGGTCATCGGCCTTGAGTCGCCACAAGCCCTCGGCTCTGGCCAGCGGGAATCCGAAAAACAGTGAAGATCCGTCCGATTGAATGCCAACACCGTTATCGTTAAAGCAATAATCATAGCCACTATTACCCAGCGACATCGTGTTGTTCATGATTCCCTTGTTGATACCGAACTCCTGCCCATTGATGGCAATGCTTTTGGGTGGAAACAGCCCGAGCGAAATCGGGCCGTTGCACAGACCGGTAAAATTCATGCCCGCGGTATTGGTTTCGATTTCAGTATAAACCGACGGAATTCCGAAATTGGCCGGATCGGTGTAATTGCTGCCCAGTTCGGCAGCGGGTATGCCTGACCATCGCCACTCGACGCTCGGGAAATAATACTCATCGGTGGCCGCCTGATAATTCAGATAGACATTGGCGAAGTGACGATAGGCATCGTCGCTTTTAGCGTATTTTTTCAAGTCATCCAGCGACAGGCTGAGGCTGGCTTCGATGCTGGGTGCATCCTGTGCGCTGCGCGCCGCCTGCGGGTCGGTAGTCGAGGCTGACAGTTCGCCAAGGTTGATTGCAGAGCCGGTGGCGGCCGAAAACGGTAAATCGACCAGCGAGCCATCCTCGGCCACGGCTACCGAGGCCGGCACCGTGACATAAGCCACCACTTTCTGGTCGGACGTGAGCGCTTTTGAATTCACCAGTAGCAGCACCCAGTCATACTCTTTGGTCAGTGTGAGATTGAAGCTGCCATCGCTGGCAATGCTCGCGCTTTTGATATTGCCAAACACGCCGATATCGATATTACCGCCATCGGACGGGATTGCGACCAGCGTATCGACGCTGTGAATTTCTTGCGCGTAAGCCGGTTTGAAACCGATTAAACCGGCCAGTTTTTGCCACAGGCCCGGGGCCGATGCAAGTGGATAGTCCGCCGTATTGATGTTGCCGCTGAGGGTCAGATTCGTGCCGCTGTTGTCTCCCCCGCTGCCACCACCACAGGCACTGAGGATTATGCTCAATGCCAGCGGCAAGAGTTTTTTCGTGGGGTAAAGTCCGGGTCGGTTGAATCGTGGTTTTAACATGATGGTTTCCCCTGATCTGAATATATTTTTATCCTACTATTTGAGTTTCGGAAATGTCAGGATAAATTAATAAATCCTTGATCTAACTCAAAAAAACCAGCATGGCAGGAGAAATTAATCGCGGCTGATGCCCAGCTTCTGGCGCCTCTCCCAAAGGTTTTTACGGCTGATACCCAGACGCGCCGACAGTTCGGTTTCATTCAGGTGTTGCTGGTGTTCGCGGACGAATTCTATGAAGTATTCATCCAGCGAAAGGTCGGTCGCGACCTTGTGTTGGCGCTGCGTGGGAACCGGGTTCAGACCCAGGTCCTGAACCGTGATGATTGCATGGTTACACAGGATGATGGAGCGCTCGATGACATTTTCCAGCTCGCGAACATTGCCGGGCCAGTAATATTGCTGCAATGCCTGCATTGCCTGCGGTTCGAATTTCAGTGCACCCTGCTGCAAGCGGGCAGCGAGTCGGTGCAGAATCTGATCGGCCAGCAGAGGAATATCCGCTGTTCGATGACGCAATGGTGGCAGAGTGATTTCCATTACATTCAGACGGTAGTAAAGATCTTCACGAAACTGATTCTGTTCAACCATTTCCAGCAAATTACGGTGGGTCGCTGTGATCAGCCGGATATCGACATAATGCATTTTATTGGAGCCGACCCGGCGGATTTCACCATGCTGCAACACGCGCAACAGCTGTGCCTGAGCTTCCAGTGACAATTCTCCGATTTCATCCAGAAAAAGCGTGCCAGAGTCAGCAGCGGAGATCAGTCCCTTGCTGTTTTGCAAGGCACCGGTGAATGCGCCTTTTTCGTGACCGAATAATTCGGACTCGATCAGACCTTCCGGAATGGAAGCACAATTTACCGTGATCATCGGCTTGCTGGCGCGCAGGCTTTGTGCATGAATGGCGCGTGCGCTGAGCTCTTTTCCGGTGCCGGTTTCTCCCAGAATCAGTACGCTGGAATCGGTTTTTGCAACCCGCTCGATGCGCTCCTTGACCTGGTTGATGGCCGGGCTGTTGCCCTGCAATTGCTTGACCGGGTAATGACTGTCGAGCTCGCGTTTGAGCGCGAAATTCTGGCTTTCCAGCTGCCGGTTTTTGAGCAGGCGCTGCACGGTCAGAATCATTTCATCGTGATTGAAAGGCTTGGCGATGTAGTCGGCTGCACCCTGCTTCATTGCATCGACGGCCGACTGCACCGACGAATAACTGGTCATTATCAGTACCGGCACCGGTGCAGCCAGCGGGATCAGACTGGTGCCCTCTGCGCCGGGCAGTCTGAGGTCGGCGATGATCAGGTCAAAACCTTGCAGGCCCTCCTGTTCAGCTTCGCTGACCATGCCACAGCTGCTGACCTTGTAGCCACTACGCGTAAACAGGCGTGACAGGCTGTCACGGATAATTTTTTCATCTTCAACAATCAGGATTTCTTGCATGTTTGTCAGGGGTTGTCTGGTAGGCGGATGATAATCGTGGTGCCCTGTTCGGGCGTACTGTCAATTTCAATGGTGCCATCGTGTTCACGCACGATATTATAGGCCAGCGACAAACCAAGGCCGGTTCCTTCGCCGGGTTGCTTGGTCGTGAAAAAGGGGTCAAAGATGCGCGGCAGAATGTCAGCATCAATTCCATGCCCGTAATCCCGGATGTCTATTCGGGTCTGAAACTGTTCATAGCTGGCATCAACGTCGATACTGGATTGTTCACGGGAAGCATCGCAGGCGTTGGACAGGATAATGACCAGTAGCTGCAGTAACTTTTGCTTGTCTGCATGTAGTATTCTGTCACTCTGGCACCGATTATTGAAAGTTATTTGCTTGCCTTTGTGGCTCAGTGAAACCAGGCGGATTGATTCATCCACCAGTTGCTTCAGTTGCAAGGGTTCCGGCGAGTGTCCGATTTCAGCGCCGACGTGACTGTAACTGAGCAGCGATTGAACAATGGAAGAAATGCGACCGGTCAGGTTGAGAATATCATTCGTCCCCTGCTGTTGAAATTCACGGTCCTGCGGTTGGGCGCGCATTTCCTGTGCCAGACAGGCGATGCCGGTGACAGGGTTGCCGATTTCGTGTGCGACCCCGGCCGCGAGTCGACCAATCGAAGCCAGTCTTTCACTGTGCGCAAGCTCGCTCTCGAGCTGGTAAATTTCCGAGTGATCTTCGAGCAGGATGACGAAGCCATGTTGTTCGTTTTCATAGCGACCGCTGACCTCTGACTTGAACAGGTTGAGCATTTTAAGACCCGCATCCAGCGTTACCCTGACCGAGCGAAGAATGAATTGATCACCCTGTATAAACGGTGGAATCAACCGTGACCAGGGCGGCAAAATCTTTGACAGCGGTTGACCGATCACTTCGGTTTCGTGAATGCCGCTGAGTTCGGCCATCGCCTTGTTCCAGCTGATAGTTTGCCCTTCCGGGCTGACCGAGATGGCGGCCAATGGCAAATCGTGCAAAACCTGGCGGTGAAAGCGCCGCAGCGAATCCAGTTCACTGGCCATTTCATTCAATTCCAGCCGGGAATCCTGCAGGCTTTTTTCGACAAACTGAATGGTGTCGGCAATCGCCACGCGAGCACTGGTATCGACTTCGAGTTGCTCGTTGACCACCATGCTGGCCAGTACCGGTCCGACCAGCCCCGATAGATTGTGACGAATCTGGATGCGCAAGCGGGCGAAGTCGTTGCGGTCGAGTGTCTGGCCAGTCAACCCGAGATCGGCAATGGCCAGTGCCAGCTCCTTGCGGGCGGTCTCCTGCCCCAGCGTTTTGGCCAGATTGGCTTCGAACTGTTCGAGCGAAGAGGCATAGGGAATGGCTTGCGGTGGGGTCAGATTATCCTTGCAGCAGGCTTCCGCAGCCTTGCGTTCTTCCGCATCCTGTGGCCACAGGATGGAGCCGGCGACAAACAGCAGGCTGTTCAGCAGCAGGGTCCAGAAGGCGCTGTCGGTGGAGGACATGGGCAGCAGCAGGTATTCCAGCGGTGAGTCCAGCAGCCAGCCGGCACGCGAAAACAGGGGTAAAACCAGCGTGATAATCCACAGCAGCGCGCCCGCGCAAAGTCCGAGGATGAATCCATGCCGGCTGGCCCGGCGCCAGTACAGCAAACCGAAGATGCCGGGCAGAAATTGCGCCACCGCGACAAACGAAATCAACCCGAGGTCAGTCAATTCCTGATGCGTTTGCAGGAACAGGTAAAAGGCGTAACCGGCCAGAATAATCAGCAAAATCAGCAGGCGTTTACCCCAGATCAGTAAACTGTACAGGTTGACCGGACTATCTGACTGCTTGCCCAGCGTCAGTGGCAGCAGCAAGTGGTTCAGGCTCATCGAGGCCAGCGCGATGGTGGTAACGATGATCATCGCGCTGGCCGCCGAAATGCCGCCGATGAAAATGAAAACCGGCAGCAGCGGCGACTGACTTTGCATCGCCACGCCGAGCACGTACAGATCCGGCCCGAAGCTCAGGTCGAGAGATTGCCCGGCCCACAGGATCGGCGGAATAAAGATATTCAGCAACAGCAAAAACAGCGGGAAGGCCCAACTGGCCGTGGCGAGATTGCGGCTTTTGATGTTTTCGACAAAAATCATGTGAAACTGGCGCGGCAGCAGAAACGCTGCTGAGAACGACAGCAAAAGCATCATCGCCCACGGTCCGTCATGAATCGGCTTCATCAGCGCGGCGGTGGATTCGGTATTGTTTTCAAGCCAGCCGGAGAAACCGGAATAACCATTGAAGATACCGAATACGGCATACAGCCCGACACTGAGCAGGGCGATCAGCTTGACCAGCGATTCGAAGGCAATCGCGACCACCAGTCCTTCATGTTTTTCGCGCGGGGTGATGTGGCGCGCGCCGAACAGAATCGCGAACAGCGACATAGTCAGGCAAAAGCCGAGCGACAGGTAACCAGTCTGGGTGTCGCTGGACAGAATCCTCAAAGAATCGGTCACCGCCTGAATCTGCAGCGCCATATACGGCAGCGCGCCGGTCAGCATAAACAGGGTAACCAGAATACCGGCCAGCGGGCTGTGGTATCGGAAGGCCAGCAGGTCGGCCAGTGAAGATAGCTGGTATTGCTTGATCAGGGCCAGTATCGGTCGTAACAGCAAAGGTGACGCCAGAAAAGCCAGCGTGACGCCGAGATACACGGCCAGAAAGGTATAGCCTTCTCGATCGGCCAGACCGACACTGCCGTAATAACTCCACGAGGTCGCGTAGACACCCAGCGAAAGCGTGTAGACAAAGGGGTGACTGGCCAAACGCGGCGGCAGCCATTTCTTTTCCGCCGCAGTGGCGATGATGAACAGCAGGCCGAGATAGGCCACGCTGATAAAAAACAGGTGCCAGATTTCAAAGCGCATGCTTAGTCAGCATCCTGCTTTAAATAGTGTTGTAACCACCAGGCGATGAAAATGGCCAGGACCCAGACCAGATAGGGGCTGTACCACGGTGCTTGCAGCGCAGCCCAAAACTCTGTCATCGGAGACAGGAACAGCGTCAGCACCAGTAAAACAGCTATAACGCTACGCTCTTTCAGATAGGTTGATTGGTTGTCTTTGGGCATGCCAGATGTTACCTATGGGAACACAGATTGTTACATATGGTAACACGTTGTCTCTATCCAGATCCTTGTGGATTTATATCTTGTTGATATATAGGGATTAATATAATTCCGGTAAGAAAATTGCTATTGTTGCAGGTCGGCGAATCAACGCTGTCGGCAGACATCCATTTGGTATCACATCGAACGAAGCCAACAGATTGAAACCTGTGTGCTTGAAAGGTACGGTTGAATGCTTGCTAAATCATAATGATAATCATAAGAGGTACGAGAATGAGTAAAAAACAGACAACACAACAACAACGACGAGATTTTCTGAAAGCGTCTGCGGCCACCGGCGTGGCTGCCAGTGTTCCGCTGATTTTCAGCAAGGGTGCCTATGCGGCAGAAAAATTCAGAAATGACCCCGGCACCGGTAAAAGCATCAAATTCGGCTTCAATGTGCCGCAAACCGGTGCCTATGCGGATGAAGGTGCGGATGAATTACGCGCTTACAAGCTGGCCGTTAAACACTTAAACGGTGAAGGCGACGGCGGTATGCTCAATACGATGAAGCCAATGTCGTTGAAAGGCAATGGCGTGCTGGGCAAGAAGGTTGAGTATGTGACTGGTGATACCCAGACCAAATCGGATGCGGCGCGTGCTTCGGCCAAGCGGATGATTGAAAAAGACGGTGTGCTGATGATCACCGGTGGTTCTTCTTCGGGCGTGGCAATTGCGGTTCAGGGTCTGTGTCAGGAAATGGGCACCATCTTCATGACCGGTCTGACGCACTCCAACGACACCACAGGTAAAGACAAGAAGCGCTATGGCTTCCGCCACATGTTCAATGCTTACATGTCTGGCCGCGCACTGGGACCGGTTCTGGAAAAAGAATACGGCACCGAACGTCGTGCCTATCATCTGACTGCCGATTACACCTGGGGCTGGACGCAGGAACAATCGATGAAAGACACCACCGAAGCGCTGGGCTGGAAAACGGTCAAGACGGTTCGTACGCCAGTAGGCGCGGGTGACTTTTCTCAGTACATCACACCGGTATTGAATTCTGGTGCCGACGTGCTGATCCTGAACCACTACGGCAAGGATATGATCAACTCGCTGAACCAGGCCGTGCAGTTTGGCCTGAAAGACAAGGTGGTCAATGGCAAGCAATTCGAAATTGTGGTTCCACTGTTCTCTCGCCTGATGGCACAGGGCGCGGGCGATGCAATCAAGGGTATCCTCGGTTCCACCAACTGGAACTGGCAGCTGAAAAACGCTGGCACCAATGCCTTCGTTAAATCTTTCGGTGCCGAGTATGGTTTCCCGCCTTCACAGGCTGCTCACACTTGCTACGTTCAGACATTGCTGTATGCGAATGCCTGTGAGCAAGCTGGTACATTCTACCCACCAGAAGTTATCCGCACGCTGGAAGATTTCATCTTCGACGGCATGGGTAACGGCGAAACACTGTATCGTGGCGCTGATCACCAGTGCTTCAAAGACGTACTGGTGGTGCGCGGAAACCCGAACCCGACTTCACAGTTTGACCTGCTCAAGGTTGAGCAAGTGGTGCCACGTTCCAAGGTCGAATACGATCCATCCATCTTCGGTGGTGAACTCGGACCTTACAAGGTTTAAACTATCCGACCTGCCGAAAGCCATGCCATCGGAAGGTGGCATGGCTTTTTGGTTTTCTGGCCGTATCCGGTCATTCCGTAGGGCCGCGACACAGCGACCAACTTCAAACATAACCTGGTAGTACAAGATTATGGATGCCATCCTGATTCAAATACTCAACGGCCTGGACAAGGGCGGGGCCTACGCGCTGATCGCGCTGGGACTGACGCTGGCTTTTGGCACCCTCGGCGTGGTGAACTTTGCGCATGGTGCACTGTTCATGCTGGGCGCATTTTGCGCAGTGACTTTTCAGCAGGTTTTAACCATATCCAAAAAGGTCAAAGATCCGAGTATCACCTTCTTTGACGCTTATAAAGAAACGCCTTACCTCGAAATCTGGTGGGGCGATACCGGGCGGGCGATTATCGATTACGCGGTGCCGTTGTCGATTCTGTTCGCGATTCCGGTGATGTTGCTGATCGGCGTGATTATGGAACGCGGCCTGATCAAGTATTTTTACAAACGCACTCATGCCGAGCAGATTCTGGTGACCTTTGGCCTGGCCATCGTGATTCAGGAAATCGTGCGCAGCTTTTTTGGTGCCAATCCGCTACCGCAATCGGCTCCCGCAGTGGTTGCCGGCAGTGCCGCGATCGGCTCCGCGCTGGGGTTGAGCGATAATCTGGTGTATCCGTGGTGGCGGCTGATTTATCTCGGCTTTTCGCTGGCGGTGATCTTCGCCGTGTTTGCCTTTCTCAAATACACCACCTTCGGCATGGTGGTACGAGCCGGTATGGCCGACCGGGAAACGGTCAGCCTGCTGGGCATCAATGTACAAAAACGATTCACTATTGTATTCGCGCTGGCCGCACTGGTGGCCGGTCTGGCCGGGGTCATGTATGCGCCGATTTTGCCACCTGATTACCACATGGGGATGGACTTTCTGGTGCTGTCGTTTGTCGTCGTCGTCGTCGGCGGCATGGGTTCGCTCGGCGGTGCGGTGGCGGCCGGTTTTCTGCTCGGTATTCTTCAATCGTTCGCTTCGATGAATGAAATCAAATCGATCATTCCCGGCATCGACCAGATCATCATTTATCTGGTCGCGGTGGTGATCTTGCTGGTCCGGCCGCGAGGCCTGATGGGGCGTGAAGGGGTGATGGAGGATTGATGATGAAATTATCTCTGAAAAGCAACTGGGTGATCATGCTGGTTTTTGCGGTCGTGGTCTTGACGGCCCCGCTCTGGTTGACGCCGATCGGTGCTAATTACCCCGACCTGTTGCAAAAATTTGCCATTTTCGGACTGTTCGCGATTGGCTATAACATTCTGTTCGGTTTGACCGGATATCTTTCGTTCGGTCACGCCGCGTTTCTCGGTGTCGGTTCTTATACTGCGGTCTGGAGCTTCAAGCTGTTGAGCATGAATGTGATTCCGGCGGTGCTTTTCTCGCTGCTGGTGTCCGGTGTATTTGCGCTGCTGATCG
Organism: Gammaproteobacteria bacterium; assembly: GCA_024763505.1. Taxonomy (GTDB): domain Bacteria; phylum Pseudomonadota; class Gammaproteobacteria; genus JACNJF01. The sequence continues at coordinate 1,137 of JANTFI010000086.1, read as the reverse complement.
GTTATGTCAGTCTGCGTCGTACCGGCATTTATTTCTCGATCCTGACGTTGGCGTTCGCGCAAATGTCTTACAGCCTGGCGTATTCGGTGCTGACTCCGATCACCAATGGTGAAACCGGACTGCAATTATCGCTGCAGGATCCGCGCGTGCTTGATGCGATGGCCGGTGTGGCGAAAACCGAGGGCTTGCCTTCGACCAACCTGTTCGGGCAGATCATGAGCGGTTACCCCGGCTTTTATTTCTGCGCGGCGTTGCTGATCATCGGCTTTTATATTTCACTGAAGATTTTCCGCTCGCCCTATGGCCTCAAGCTGATGGCGATCAAATCGAACCAGACGCGGATGAAATACACCGGCTTCAACACGCGCCCGTATCTGTTGTCTGCGTTTGTCATCTCCGGCATGTATGCCGGTGTGGCCGGGGCTTTGATGGCAGTGACCGATCCGCTGGCCGGTGCCGAGCGGATGCAATGGACCGCTTCCGGCGAAGTGGTGCTGATGACCATCCTCGGTGGCGTCGGCACATTGATCGGGCCTCTGCTCGGGGTCGGAATCATCAAATATTTTGAAAATATCTTCTCGGCACTGAATGAAAAGGTATTGCATGAAGTTTTCTCGGCCCTGCCCGATGGCCTGGAAAATCTGGTGGTGTCGGTGACCGAACTGTTTGTCGGCGAAGGCTGGCATTTGACGCTGGGCACCCTGTTCATGCTGGTGGTGATTTTTCTGCCCGGCGGGGTGATGGAAGGCGTAACTCGCCTGATTACTGCAGGCAAGCGCATGCTCGGCATCCGCGCCTCCTCTGGCAGCGCAGGAGATGAAAAATGACAGTGATCCTCGATATCGATGGCGTCAACAAAACCTTTGGCGGCCTGCACGCACTGTCTGACATCCATCTCAAGATTGAAGAAGGCACCACCCATGCCATCATCGGTCCGAATGGTGCCGGTAAATCGACGCTACTCAACTGCTGTATCGGGCGATTGATTCCGGACACCGGCACGGTCACCTTCAATGGCCATAACATGATTGGCATGGAACCTCACGACATCAATCATGCCGGTATGGTGCGGGTCTTCCAAACGCCGGAAATCTTCCCCGAGCTGACGCTGCTGGAAAATGTCATCATTCCGGCGCT